>CAZQYA010000102.1:0-11528 GCA_964597325.1 uncultured Desulfovibrionaceae bacterium | reverse complement strand
GGTGCGCCAGAGTACCAATTGGTGACGACGCAGTACGAGGCCCTGGACCACGGCGCTGACGACAACCTGTTCGACTCTGCGCAGGAACTGCTTCTGTCCGCGGAAGGGTCTGTGCAGCTCGAGTACGAAGTGACCCGCACTGACGGTGACGGCGACAGCATCACGGAATCCGCGGCGGTTGACCTTGTCACCGACGAAAACAGCTTCTTCAGCTTCGACGACGACGGCTCGACCTTCAACTCCGTCATGGATGCAGTCCTTTCCAGCGCGGCCAGAGCAGAATTCTCAGGCTTGTATGACGCCTCTTTTGGTGCCGATGGGCTGGACTATATGTCTGCTTCCTTGAGAGCCAATGGAATGTATGGAGATGAAGTTGTATCCTATGTCCAAAGTGATCCAGATTCGAATGGTGTTGTGACTGTCGATGTGGAAAATGCCGGCGGTGATGTTCTGTTCAGCTTCTACTACACATATGAAGAGAACAAGATCTCTGAAGGCGGGGATGGAAGCGCTGTAGTTCATGCTTTTAGCAGTTTGGTGAGCCCTGACACAACTCCGTTCTTCACGTTAGCCGTGAATGGGAATGGTAGTTATGACTTTGAATTGATATCTAATCAGATATTGTCTTCGACAACTGTTTCTGGAGGCGCCTTTACTGCTGAAGGGCCTTCCGGTTCCAAGTCTTTGCCTGATGGCTCCCTGACTGTTTTTGCAGGCGATGATGATCCAACAGATATAGAAAATGTAAATGCTTCAGATAATGGTATTGGTGTTGAGCAGCCGACAATTTCTGAAGGAGAGTGGTTGCTGCTTGAATTTGCTAAGGATCAATCTGCTGTTAGTTTCGATACGGTCCAGTGGGGTGGAAGTAGGTCTGTAGTTGTAAACTTATTGATAGACGGAGACGTATTCGATTTTGGTACAAACGATGGGTATCTTACTTTTGCAAAGCCATCTGTGGATACAACATTCTCAATTGTTGTAGATTCCGATAAGGCAGGTACTTGGACTGCGCCAGAAGTTGGAGATAATACGTATACTCTCTATGTGGATGACAGCTTCACTACAGTTGAGATTCAAAATATTGAGACGAATCTTGGTGGTGTGAAGTTTGGTGTGAACACCATTACATATGATTTGACTGTCACGGTTGAGGACTTGGCTCTCAATTTTGGGCTGAGTACCACGGATGGAGACGGAGATATCGCGATCCTCGATGACGATTTGACAGTAATGATGCTTGATCCTGACCAAGATGTTGACGCATCCCTTGTGGGCGATGATGCACATCATGGGGTTGTCTTGGTTGGAAACGGTGAGGCTGACACTCTGATAGGTGGCGATGGTGATGATATCCTCATGGGTTTTGCAGGCGAAGATATCATGACAGGTGGAGCGGGGTCGGATGCGTTTAAGTATGCACTTCACGATCTTGATGGCAGCAATGATCATATTACTGACTTCCACTTCGGCGCAGATGGAGACAACCTTGATCTGAGCAGTTTGTTTGCAGGTGAGACTCCCCAACAGCTTGTCGACGATGGACATCTCAGCATCGACCCTACAGTTGATCCGAGTATTCTGAACGTGACCATTGACGCCGATGGAGATTCTAACACCACTTCCGACTTGGTGCACGTCGAACTGCATTTGGACACTACTCCCGCAGATGTAGATGCTGCTATCGATTCGATCCTCAACAACAATATCAAGACTGAAATGCCCTAGCCTTATGACTGGCGAAAGGGAGGGAAACCTCCCTTTCGCCCCATTAAGATAGAGATAACGATACATCATGCCGAGAGCAGTGATTCAAGATAGTACATACGGGGATGACGCCGCGCTTTCCTTCGGATGGGAGGCAGGTTTGGAAAATTCTCCGGAAGTGGTCGTGTACCACGATAATGGCCCCTACTGGGAGGCGGCTCCTATGACCGATACACTCAAGATCACCACCTTCGCAGGCCAGTCCGTTCCCGAGGACGGCCTGACCGTGAATCCTCCTCAGGGGGGCGAGCTCACGATCTGGCCGGATGGGGGGTATGCCTTCATGCCGCCGGACGGGGCGGAAGCTTCCGACGGCGGGTTTCCGGTTACGACCTACTACAGCTTCGTGATGGAGGATATTGACGGGTCGACATCAGTGGGTACCTTTGCCCTGGATCCGTCGGACGAAATGCCGGAAGCCATGCAGGATTTTCAGGCCTGGTCCCTGCCCGAACTGCTTGACGCCGAAGCCGATGCGGCGAGGTTTCTTCTCGAGGCGGGGGCGGATGTCCCCATGGATCCCGGTTCGCCTGTGGTCGAATCCGTCATGACGGACATGCATGTTGATTATGTGTCGGCCGATGCGAATTTGGAAGACGATCTGAATTTGTTGATCATGCATTCCCAGAATTCATAAAACGTCCTACGCCCGCGTAGGGCGAAAAGATTTATTAAAAAGGGTGCTTCGCGCCCTTTTTTCGTTTACAATAAAGGCCTGTATGGTTACCTAGACCCTAGTAGTCCAAAATTCGTGGTCCCTTATTCAAGGAGAGGAAGCTATGTCCGCAATAAGAACAAGTCTCTCACTTACTTTGTTGGTGCTTTTGTTCGCCGGCACTGCCTTTTCCGCAGATCAGATTACGGTGCAGAAAAGCGTCATAGATACGCTGCGCTACGCGCCACGGCTCGAGATGATCAAGCAGAATCGGCAGGCTGTCGGCCATGATCTGGAAAAATCAAAAGGTCGCTGGTATCCGAAGATCGATGCCCGAGGAGGTATCGGGGCGGATTCCTACAACGACCAGTACGACAACGGGAACGAAGAATCCGAGAACTGGAAGCAGCGCGGGGAGATCGGCCTGTATCTGACCCAGCGCCTGTACGACGGCGGTGAAGCCTCCGGCCAGATCCGGCTGGATGAGAACAGGCTCGATTCCCTGAACTACAGAGTCTTCGACAATGCCGAATCCCTGGCCCTGGACGCCATCATCGCCACCCTGGAAGTCTATCGCCAGCGTGAGCTGCTTTTCCTGGCCGAAGAGAACGTCAAGGCGCACAAGGACATTCTGGCCTCCCTGCAGGAGCGTGAGAAGGCCGGCGCCGGCAGTGTGGCCGACGTGACCCAGACCGAGGCCCGCCTTTCCATGGCCCAGGCTTCCCTGGAAAAGACCCATACCAACCTGCGTGACGCCCTGTCCGAATTCCAGCGCCTGACCGGCTATCTGCCCGGTCAGATCGAGCCGGGCACCTATCCGGCCGACAAGCTGCCCGCCAGCCTTGAAGAGATGGTTGGCTTGGCCAAGAACGGCAATCCCAAGATCAATGCCGGCATGGAAGATATCGAGGGCGAAACCGAGCGTGTGAAGATCGCCAAGGCCAACTACCACCCCTATGTGTACTTTGAACTGTCCACGCAGTATTCCGACGGCGTGCAGGATCAGGAGTACTGGGAGCGTACGGATGCGGCCATGGTTCGCTTTAATTGGAACCTGTACAATGGCGGGTCCGACGTAGCCGCCACCAAGGCCGCCAAGGCCCGCAAGCGTCAGAGCCAGGCCGACCTGCTTGACCTGACCCTGGCCGTTGAGGACGAGACCCAGGTGACTTGGGCGCAGTATAAGTCCGCCATCAACGAGGTGAAGGAATACACCTCGGCCGTGCAGCTCAACCGCGACACCAAGGAAATCTACCTGGAACAGTTCGGCGTTGCTCAGCGCAGCCTGCTGGACGTGCTGGATTCCGAGAATGAGGTCTTCCAGTCCTCCAACCAGCTCGTGACCTCCACGGTCAACGAGCACATCGCCGCCTACAAGCTGATGGCCCTGGCCGGCAGCCTCATCGAGAACCTGGGCGTGGACCCGGCCTTGTACGAAGGGCCGGCCAAGAATCAGGAAGAGTAGGCTTCTTGACCTGAACCAAACCGAAGGAGGCGCAAGCCTCCTTTTTTTATGGATATTGACACGTATGTTTCATCTTTTCGTGGGGGAGTTGTCCCCCATAGACGCCCTGAGAACTCCGTGATAGTGGCCAGAACTCATTTACCGTTTGCAAGGCGCAGCCTTGCAGATTTCAGGTCATCCAACGCCCAAGGAGTTGTCGTGCTTGCTGATTTCGGAAAGAAACTGGTTTTGGGACTTGTCGTCGCCGCGTGCATCGTGGGCATGCATGCCGCCATGATTTCTTCCGTGGCGGGTTGAGTTTTCAGTCGCAGCGGATATTCGCCGGATACTTTTGCGTTTCGGGACGCAATGCAAGACCCCGGGCCTCTGGCCCGGGGTCTTGACGTATGAAGGGGGAAAAAGGCGGTGCGGCAGGCAGCCTGCGCCTGCCGCCCAGGCTCATGTTCAGATGATGGTGCCGGCCTGATAGATGCCGACGGATATGCCGTAGGCCAGAACGGTGTTGAAGGTTACGGAGAAGGCCGCCCATTTCCACCCAAGCTCACGGCCGATGACGGCCACGGTGACGAAGCAGGGGGCATAGAGAAGGACAAAGGCGATGAGGCTGGCCGCCACCCAGGGATTCCAGGCGGGATCGTTGCGCAACTGCTGCGAGAGCCCGGCGCTTTCCTCGGGGTCGACCTCGCCCAGGGAATAGGCGGTGCCCAGGGTTGAAACAATGACCTCTTTGGCAGCAAACCCGCCCACCAGGGCTATGTTGGTCCGCCAGTCAAATCCCGCCAGGGACGAAACTGGTTCCAGAGCCGTGCCGACGATACCGGCCGCTGATGCGCGCAGGGTGGTCTGGGCCTGGGCATTGTCCACCACGGCCAGGGCTTCCTGAAGGGCGTTCTCACTGGCCCAGTCGGCGGCCTCGATGCGGCTGCGCTCGGCGTCGAATGCGGCGACCTGCTCGTCGGAGAGGCCCGGAAAGGTCATGGCTGCCCAGAGGAGGATCGAGATGGCCAGAATGACGGTGCCGGCCTTTTTCACGTACTGCCAGACACGTTCCCAGGTGTGCAGGCACAGGCCCTTGAGCGTGGGGAGCCGGTAGGGCGGCAGCTCCATGACGAAGGGCGTGGCTTCGCCCCTGATGAGGGTCGAGCGCAGGACTCGGGCCGTGAGCAGCGCCATGATCCATCCGCCCAGGGTGATCCAGAACAACGCCCCGGCCCCTGAGCCCGGAAAGAAGGCTGCGCTAAGGAGCAGAAAGACGGGTACCTTGGCGCCGCAGCTTAAAAATGGCGCTGTCAGGACTGTGGCGATTTTTTCCTTGGGGCTGCGCAGGGTCCGGGCCGCCATGACGCCGGGCACGGCGCAGCCGCCGGGAATGCCGCCGGAGATGATGAAGGGCATGACCGAGCAGCCGTGCAGGCCGAAGATGCGGAAGACGCGGTCGAGCATGTAAGCCATGCGTGCCATGTAGCCCGAGTCTTCCAGGAAGGAGAGGAAAAAGAACATGACCATGATGAGGGGGGTGAAGCCGAGGACGCCGCCCACGCCGTCGATGATGCCCGAAACGACAAGGGATGCGACCAGGCCTTCGGGAAGCAGGGCCGCGGCGGTCTCGCCAAGCCAGCCGAAGAGGGCCTCCATCCAGCCCATGGGTACTTCGCCAATGGCGAAGGTCAGCTGGAACATGGCGTAGATGATGCCGAGCATGAGCACCGGGCCCGCCAGGCGGTTGGTGAGGACGCTGTCGATCTTGTCCGTGAGGTCGTAGCGGTCGCGGGTTGCCGGGCGCGTTATGACGCCGTCCTTCAGGAGAGCGGCGATGAAGCCATAGCGGTAGTCGGCGATGATGGCTTCGGGGTCGACGTCGAGGGTCTTGCGACAGTGCTCGGCAAGTTCCTGCGCCATCGCCCTGAGGCGTTCATGCACCTGCGGCGAGGTCTGGCCCTGGGCCATGATTTCGGTGTCGTTTTCCAGGTATTTGAGGCCGATCCAGCGCGCCGGATAGCGTCCTTCCAGAAAATCGGACGACGTGATGAGTGCCTCCATGCGGTCGAGCGTCGCGTCCAGGTCGTGGCCGTAGGAGATGCGCAGCCGTCGCTGCTCGGGCTTTTCGAGTATCGCCCTGTGCGCCTCGCTCAGGAGGGTGTCGCGCCCTTCACCCGTGCGCGCTACCAGTTCCAGGATGGGAGTGGCCAGCAGGGTCGAGAGACGCCCCGCATCGATGCTCACGCCCTTGCGACGGACTTCGTCCATCATGTTCAGGGCGATGATGGTGGGTGCGCCGAGTTCGAGGATCTGCAGCACCAGATAGAGGGAACGCTCCAGATTGGTGGCGTCAAGGACCGTGACCACGGCGTCGGGAGCGGCGTCCACGAGAAAGTTCCGGGCCACCAGTTCATCCTGGGTGTATGCGGTCAGGGAGTAGGTACCGGGCAGGTCGACCACGGTGACGTCAAGGTCGCGCAGGCGAAGCAGGCCTTCGCGTTTTTCCACGGTGATGCCGGGGTAGTTTCCCACGTGCTGGCGCGCACCGGTCAGGCTGTTGAAAAGCGTTGTCTTGCCGGAGTTGGGGTTGCCCATGAGGGCCAGGGTGGCGTTCACTGCGGGTTGCCTCCGGTTTCGGGAGTTTCGACGAGGATGAAGTCCGCTTCGTTGTTGCGCAGGGTCAGGGTGAAGTCCCGCAGGCGCAGGGCCACGGGATCTTTCAGTGGGGCGTGCCCCACGACCGTGACGGACGTGCCGGGTACCAGGCCCATGTCGCGGATTCTCCTGCCGAGTTCGCCCCGGGCGCCTACGGATTGGATGATGACAGTCTGGTTTTCCTGAACCGTTCTGAGGGATGTTCTGATGGCCATGAAAGCTCCAAAGTTAGCTATGTCTAATATTTGATTCAAAAAAAAGCTCCACGCCGGTTGCGGCGTGAAGCGGTTATTTTTTCTGGGTCGGGCAGTTGCAGGAATTCAGGCTCTTCAGTTCTCCTGAACAGCCGGTGCATCCGCAGCAGCCAGCATCTTTTTTCCGGAACTTCCAGAAAAGGTACAGGCCGGCTCCCAGAACAAGGCCGATGGTGATGAGAAGGTCGAAATTCATGGGGGCACTCCGTTTTATGTTCGTCTCGGTGAACTCTTTATGGTGCCCTGTCATGAGAAGTCAATAAAAAAGTTAGTCATGATGAATTTTTTTGATCGGAGGATATCCTGTATACGCGCATCTGTTCGCCCCGTTCACGCCTTAATGACCGATGCGTCTTGAACATGTGGATGCGGCTCAGTTTGCGGAAGGGGTCTCAGAATGCCTTCGCAGGGCGTTTGCGATAGCGCGTTCGGCGACGTATTTCCGGGGCGCAGGAGATCGGTGCTGGCAATCCGTCGCAACTGGGGTATGGATAGCCATGGCCGCCAGAGCGGTCCAGGGAGGGAACATGCGGACTTTGATCGTTGTCTGTCTGATGTGGGCCGGCACTGCCCTGGCTCAGGGGCAGTCAGGCATGAAGGCGGGACAGCCCCCGGCTCCCGGGGTGGTTCCGGGAGCCGAGGATGGGTATTTCAGCGCCGAGGATTATCGCAGGCTGAAGAAGTCCAGGGAGGCTGAGAGCGACGAGGTGCGCAGTCTGATCCGAACGCGGGACGGGTTTATCGTCATCCGCAGGCAGGACACACCCGACGGGCCACGGTATCAGATTATCGACAACCGTCCGCGCAGGCATGACGGCACGGTCATTGTCGTGCCGCAGTGATCGGCGGCGTCAGGGTTTGATGTAGGCGCAGCCCTGCTGCTGGAGCTTGACGAGGGCGACAATGCCGGCAGGAACGTACGAGCACCCGGGGTAGACGTCATCCTCGTCCATCTCGAAGGCGCGCAGGGCGTTCTGGCAGACGAAAATTCTGACGTCGCTGCGCAGCAGCTTTTCAATGCGGTTCAGGAGTTCGTTCTCGAAGTCCCGGCGGAAAAATTTTACTGCAGGTCCGTTGACGACCAGGTTGACGCTGGCGTCCGGTTTGGCAATGCAAAGGTTTTCCATGTTGCTCAGAGCGATGCGCAGGATTTTTTCCTCGTCCAGGTCCAGGTGGAAGACAACCTTCATCAGGGGCTCCTTGTTCGCGGTTGTTTTGCTCACGTGACATACAATTCTAAGTGCATGATGGCAATTGTGGATACGGTCCGGGCGATGTGCCTGGCAGCGTATCGAGGCGGTGCAGACCGGGGGGGGGCGATGCGGGAAGAAATGATGGCCGGTGTTGAACGGCGTGATATGGACCGCAGGGGTTGGGACGCGCTTCTGCACATCCTGCGCGGGCTGGACGGGCTGACGCTTGCTTTTTCCGGGGGCGTGGACAGCCGCTTTCTGGCCCACGCTGCGTTGCAAGCAGGGGTGCCCGTGAGTCTCGTACACGTATCCGGCCCGCACGTTGGTCAGGACGACACTGCGTACGCGAGGCAGTGTGCGGCCGATTGGGGCGTGGCAATGCAGATTCTCGACCTCGACCCGCTCACCCTGCCCGAGGTCGCATCGGGAGACAGGCAGCGGTGCTACGCCTGCAAGTCTTTTTTGTTCGGTCGGATTCGTATGGTTGCCCCAGGCGTCCTGTGTGACGGGTCCAATATCTCGGACGCGGAACAGTTTCGACCGGGCATGCGTGCTCTGCGCGAGTTGGGTGTTCGTTCACCCCTGGCCGAGGCTGGGCTGGACAAGAACGCCATTCGCAAGCTTGCCCGGATAACAGGGCTTCACAGACCGCTTCAGCAGTCCAGGGCCTGTCTTTTGACACGTCTGCCCTACGGCATGCCACCCAACCGGGAGCTTCTGACCCGTGTGGACGAAGGTGAACAGGCTGTGGAGGGCGTGCTGCGTGATGCAGGATATGGTGATGTTACGTTTCGTCTGCGCGTATGCGGAGAGAGTCGGTTTGAACTGCATGTTGGCCTGAATTCAATTTCCGCGGAATTGACTGACCTGCTTCGGAGATCGCTTCATGCTTCAGGATTTTCCTCGACTCCGATACGCAGCATTGAGAATATC
The DNA here is from genome assembly GCA_964597325.1 of uncultured Desulfovibrionaceae bacterium. Classification (GTDB taxonomy): domain Bacteria; phylum Desulfobacterota; class Desulfovibrionia; order Desulfovibrionales; family Desulfomicrobiaceae; genus Desulfomicrobium. The sequence goes on along the minus strand of CAZQYA010000102.1, from coordinate 2,627 downwards.
AGTGGATATTTCGACCGGGTAAAAACTTTGTAAGACATATAAAGACTATCTTGCGCAGTGACGCGCAGTGATGCTAGACCGCTTCAGAGACGATTGATCAGACCCTTTGCGTGCGCATCATGGTGGTGCCGCGCTTCCATCCATGCTTGGAATGATCAATCGTCTCTTTTTTTTCAGAGCCAGCGGTTGTGCTTGAAGAACAGGACAATGGCCAACGCCACCGCACCCATGCTCAGACAGAACCCCCAGAACCCCCATGGACTTTGAGCGCCGGGTATCCCGCCCACGTTGATGCCGAAGAGGCCCGTGAAAAAGCCCAGCGGCAGAAAGATCATCGTGACCACCGCAAGAAGGAACATGCGTCGGTTCAGCTGTTCCGAAAATTGGTTCACGAACTCTTCGTGCGCCAGAGCGGCCCGTTCCCTGACGGCGTCCAGGTCCTCGATGTGCCGGATGAGTTCGTCGGCCGTCTCCCGGATGCGGAACAACTCGTCTACGCTCATCCACGAGACCCGCTCCGTGACCAGCCGCGCCAGGGCGTCGCGCTGCGGTCCGAGGTAGCGCCGCAGGGAAATCGCCCGGCGGCGGATGTCCGCCAGTGCCTGCCGGGCGTCGGTCCCGGGGGATTCGAGAATCCTTTCCTCCACGTCGGCCATGCCTTCCTCGAGATCTTCGACAACGGCTCCGATGTTTCGTGTCAGCTTGTCCAGGAGCATGGCGAGGAATTGTCCGCTGCTTTCGGGGCCCTGTCCTTCCTCCAGGGCTCCTCGGATTTCCTGGACGGATCTGAGGCGCCGTTTGCGTGTGGAGATGATGCGCCGTTCATCCATCCAGAGCCTGATGGAGACCATGTCTTCGGGCTCGGCCCCGGGGTTGAGGTTCACGCCGCGCAGTGTCAGCAGGAGTCCTGTGCCGTGGTGCAGCACCCGCGGGCGCGTTTCCTCATCAAAAAGGGATTCTGCTGCTGGACGCTCCAGAATGTTCGCGTCCAGCAGCCAGGCGCGGGCGGCCAGGTCCGAGTAATTGAGGTGGAACCAGGTCAGTTCGCGGGTTTCGGTGATCATGTCCCCGGGGTTCCAGGGCATGAGCTCGCCGCGCCCACGTCCATCAAGACGCCAGAATTCATTGGGTAACGGGGTGAAGGCGTTGTTCATGTCGCGCATATGCCTCGGATCAAAAATGATGAAGGAATATCAGTGGTTTTACACTGCTTTTGGCATTGCATTTTCGTTTCGGCAAGCGTAAAGCCGGATCAACTTTTTCGAGGTGCGGGCATGGTGCCCGAACCGATGCACAGGAGTTAACCGTGGATTCCGGCGACAGTAGCGGCCCTAGGGCCATGTTTCGATTTTCAATCTTTTCCTGTCGAGCCTCCCTCACTCATCGCGTCTGACCAGACTGCCTGACGGAGCCTCGGCGTTCCGGCAGGTGGACCATGTTTACAACCGTTCCTTTCCGCCATCTGGCCTTTCGGCATGCGTTTGCCGGAAGCGGCCGGAGTTTTCATTCCGCGGGCCGCGCCGCGGATCCGTACCCGTGATTTCCCGACCGGTTTCGGCTTCGGGCCTCGTCGTCGCAGACGAGGCCTTTTCGCGCATTTTCAGCCACCGTAAGGAATCGCATCATGATCACCATTCACAAGACCGTTGATGGCAAGCTCGCCCCCCTCGACCATCTGGATTTCGATTGCTGGATTAACCTGATCAATCCGTCCCAGGAGGAGATGCAGCGCATTTCCATCCTGCTCGGCGTGCCCCTGGACCATCTCTCGGATCCTCTCGACGCCGACGAGCGCGCCCGGATTGAGATGGAGGACGGGGTCATGCTTCTGGTCATCCGGGTGCCTCTGGAGAACGGGGCCGATCCAAGGGTGCCCTATCAGACCCTGCCTATCGGTGTGGTTATCACACCCACGGCCGTCATCACCGTTTGCCGCTCCGACCAGGACCTGGTCACGGAACTCCTCAACGGCCGCACCCGTATCGTGGATACGGCCCAACGTATGCGTTTCGCCATTCACCTCATGCAGCGCACGGCCCTTAAATTTCTGCGCTGTCTCAAGGACATCAATCGTCGTTCCGACGTCATCGAGCAGCGTCTGCAGCTCTCCACGCGCAATCAGGAACTCATCGACCTTCTTGGCATCGAGAAGAGCCTTGTCTACTTCGCCACATCCCTCAAGGCCAACGATATTATCATGGACAAGGTTCTGCGCATGCGCAGCGTCCAGCTCAGCGAGGAGGAGGCCGATCTGCTGGAGGATGCCATTACCGAGAATCGTCAGGCCATCGGTATGGCCAACATCTACAGCGACATCCTTTCGGGAACCATGGACGCCTTTGCCTCCATTATCTCCAATAACATGAACACGGTCATGAAGTTCCTGACCGGGTTCACCATCATCATGATGATCCCCAACATCGTCAGCGGCGTCTACGGCATGAACATCGCCCTGCCGTTTCAGCATGACGCCCACGCGTTTTCCATCGTTACGGCCATGTCGGCCGGGGCGTGTCTGCTTGCCTGGCTCGTATTCATAAAAAAACGCTGGCTCTAGGCTGCGGCGCAGGGACCGTTCTGGACTGCGTTACTCACCGATTTTGAAGGGCTCATGTAGAAGGCTACAC
>CAZQYA010000101.1:0-11576 GCA_964597325.1 uncultured Desulfovibrionaceae bacterium | reverse complement strand
GGTCATGCTGGCCGTGCTGTCGCGTTCCGCCGTCCAGACGGTGTCAAGTCGTTTGGGTCTGCACCGGAAATAAGCAGAATGGATTTGATGTCTCTTCATGTCTTCATTTCATGAAATACAGCAGTTCAATGTTTGCCAGGCTCACGGATCCCGTATTTACGCATCTTGCCCCGCAGAGTGCTTGGGTTGACGTCGAGGATTTCAGCCGCGCCGCCTGGCCCTTTTACTCTCCCACCTGCCGCTTCAAGGGCATTGGTGATCGCCTCTACCGTAGCTGCTTCGAGAGTTTTCAGCGGGGAGGCTGACTTTGCTTCAGGAGATGGCGCCAGCTGATCACGATTGGCAAAATGTTTCTCCAGTGCCAGCTTCACTCGTGCATCAATGCGTTTGTCCAAATTATCCCGACTATCCGTGGCTTCATGGCTTTTTCCTTCTTTCCGGGGCAGGAGTTCATCCAGCAGGAGTGGACCTTCACGGTAAAGAGTGACCCCGCGTTTGATCAGGTTTTCCAATTCTCTGACATTGCCCGGCCAGGAGTACTCCAGGAGTTTCCGGACCGTTTCCGAATGCAGGCTGGGAAGCGGCTTGATATCAAGTTCGCTGCAGGCCTTTTTCAGAAACAGGTGGATCAGTTCGGGGATGTCTTTTGTTCGCTTCCTGAGCGGGGGAACATGAATGGGGTAAACATTGAGCCGGTAGTACAGGTCTTCACGGAACGTTCCCTCTTCCATCATCGATTCAAGGTCTCGGTGAGTCGCAGCAATAACGCGCACGTAAACCGTGGTCGATTGTGTGCCGCCCACTCTTTCGATCACGTTGTTTTGCAGAACGCGCAGAAGTCGCACCTGGGCTTGAAGTGACAATTCTCCGACTTCATCAAGAAACAGGGTCCCGCCATTTGCCTGCTCGAATCGACCGGGTTTGCTTGCGGTTGCTCCGGTAAAGGCTCCTTTCTCGTGACCGAAAAGTTCGCTGTCCAAAAGGGATTCCGGGATGGCCCCGCAGTTTACTTTGATAAACGGGGCGTCTTTGCGTGGAGAAATGCTTTGGATGACTTCGGCGATGAGTTCCTTGCCGGTTCCGGTTTCTCCAAGGATCAGCGCCGGTATCTCTCGCCCTTCAAGCTGGTACACGGTGTCCATGGTCCGCTTGAGTCCCCCATCCGTTCCTATGACCCGCTTATCGCGTATGAGTTGCAACCCCTCCAGCAGGTGGGCGTTTTCTTCCTGGAGCCGTTTTTGAAATTCCATGGTCCGCTTGTGTTTCAGCAAATTGGACATGGCCATGGCGAATGGGGTGACGAGTATGCCCAATTTCCGTTCATGCTCTTCGTTGAAACAATCCACATGGGTTCCCATCAGACAGAGCTGTCCCAGGGTCTCTTCGCCGGATTGAAGGATGGCGAGCAGGTAGGCGCGGTCCTTGTGTTCGACGTAGGAGGAGAGGGCTTCGCTGTGCAACTGGCCTACAGAGGTCTTCTGGCTGCTCGGATAATTGCGGACAGGGTCGACTCCCATGTCGTGCAGAAGAACTTCGCACGCTCCATGGTCAGGCAGTGGCACTGTCATTTCAACAAAGTCGAATCGCCCTTTGCGGACAAGGAAGAGCAGTTTGAAGCTCTGCATGCTTGGAGAATATTGCTGGAGGGAGATGGCTTCCACGGGAAAGTGCTGCTCGAGAAAATCAAATGTCCGTACCAGCGATTCCTGGATATCCAGGCTTTTGCCCATGTGCGTCATGGCTTCAGTGAGAAACGCGAGATCATTTTTCTGCGATGTCGTCATTAAGCTTTTTCCTCCTGAACCAGTCCTATATGAGAGTGTCAAATGAGACAAGAAGGTGTTGAATGCAGCCTTTAGGGGCTAAATGCGGCAACTTGCTATCGCTTTAATAGTGCGAGCTAAACGCAACTATCTGATTTGTTAATACTATTGGGACTGGCACGCTTCTTGGTTAGTGGGGCTTACATGTAACCCGAAACCAAGAGAGACGTTATGAAGAACATGAACACACACACGTACACTGTCGAAGTAGAAGAGCAGGGCAGCCGTTCCTCCCTGCGGTTTGAGATCGGAAGCCACGATGATCTTTTTGGGATTCTGAAGCGTATGGGCGGCAATGAGGGGCTTGATGAAAACACCCGGAATGCACTGATCGTCGGAATCAAATCCATGGGCAGCGCAATCATGTCAAACCGGGACTCAGCTATAATGACAGGGCTCATGCCGCATTTCAAGGAACTCATGAAAGCGCTCAAGACGGGCCTGGCCTGATTTTTTGGAACTCAAAAACAATCAATGATGGCTCCACGGGAGAAAATGATATGAAGACTTGCATTGCATCGCTGGCCTTGATCATGGCTGTATTTTTCATTTCCGGAACCGCGGCATATGCCGGCCAGGGGGCGAATGACGCATCCAAAACGTACCGAATCGGAACCAGGCTGGATGAGTATACCCGTCCTGTCTCGTTTACGCCCACAATTGCGGTTTCGGTGAATGGCGCGGTTTCCGAGAACGTCATGACGACCACACAGAGGATTTTGAACAAGGAAGCGCCCTTCCTCAAAAAGGGCATGGTCAAGCCCGTCGGCGAAGACCAATGGAGCGCATGGGAACTGGTGAGCGACGAAGGTGGCGGGCATCATCACCAAACTGCCCCGAATCCCCTGACCTACTATGCCGCAGGTGTCTCTTCAAGCCTGCTGACTCAGGTTGAACGAGGGATCCAGGTGCTCGGACTGGACGTTGACGACGTCAAGGTGGAGTCCAAAATATTCTTCAGATGGTCTGACACCATGACCGGTTCGTGGTCCGGCTACACAGACAAGGTCGTCACGAATATTCTTGTTGAAAGCAATGAGTCGCCTGACAGAATTCAGGAATTGAAGGATCTGGCGTACAGCGCCTGGGCCGTGGGGGAAGGCCTGGCCAACACGACGAAGATCGACGTTGCAATCATCGTCAACGGCGACAACTGGCTCGGCTCAAAACCGGGTGCCGGCAAGGTTGGATCGCCTGTATCCATGGATAATGGCTTCACGATCACCAATGTCACTCCCGATCTGAAGCTCAAAACCGTAGAGATTGAAGAAGACCTCGCTGTGGATATGGGCAACATCCCCAATCCGCTGATCTTCTCGGAAATCAGCATCGCGGAATCCGCCCATGATCCCAAGCGACCGTACCTGCACAGGATCAGGGCAAAGTCTTTGACCGAAAATTACAAGACCTGGGATCTGTACGCGGATGACAGCCGTGGATACGAGGGGGTGGACAAGGCTCCGACGTCTTGGGATTACTTTACTGCGGGCACCTCTTTCTGCCTGATGAGCCAACTGACCGCGACCCACAAGTTTTTTGTGGATCAAGGTGTCGATATCCAGGACTTTCGTGTTGAACACCAGTTCAACTATAAGCAGGATAATTTCATGACTCCGGCCATGACGGGCCAGCTTGGTGACGTGACGACGCGGGTCATCGTGACAGGTGACGCGGCTGAAGAGGGGTTGCATGCCTTCGCCAGGCAGGCCCTGAGAATGTGCTTTGCAGGCGAGGGTGTCCAGAATGAGACTGAAATGGATTACAACATCTATTTGAACGGAAAACACGTCAAGTAAGGGCCACCGCTTGGCTCCTTTTGCAAAATGAGAATGATGAGTTGCTGTTTGGGAAATGAATATTTTGAATAGCTATGTATTGTTTTGTATACGATCCATGCTGTCATGAACATTCTTGAACGGATACCATAAAATAACTGGGGCTATTCAATGTGAATAGCCCCAGTTTCAACATAGCCATGAAAGGCTTTGACGCAGGCCCACGGGGGATTTCCCGGGGGATTTCCCGGGGGATTTCTCCATTCTGTTTGCGTTCCGGCCTACTTCTTCAGCTCTTCCATGAGGGCAAGGCCCTCTTCCTCCAGGGCCACCAGGTCGTTGTAGACCTCGCGCTTGCGGATAACGACGTGCTTGTCGCCCTGGACCATGATTTCAGCCGCTCGGGCGCGGGAGTTGTACTGGGAGGACATGACGAAACCATAGGCGCCGGCCGAGAAGGCGGCCAGGAGATCGCCCTGTCCCACCTTGGGGAAGGTCCTGTTCTTGGCCAGGAAATCTCCGGATTCGCAGATGGGGCCGACCACGTCCGCGGTCATCTCCTCGCCGTTGCCCTCCCGGACGGGGGCGATGCGGTGGTAGGAACCGTACAGGGATGGGCGCACCAGGTCGTTCATGGCCGCGTCCACGATGACGAAAGTCTTGTCCTCATTGGTCTTGGTGTACTGCACCTCGGTCACCATGATGCCGGTGTTGCCGGCGATGACGCGTCCGGGCTCGAGGATCAGGGTCACGTCCAGATCCTTCAGTGACTTGACCAGGGCTTTGCCCAGCTCCTCGGGGTGGGGCGGCTCCTCCTCGTTGTAGGTGATGCCCAGGCCGCCGCCGAGGTCCAGGTACTTGATCCTGATGCCCATCTCCAGGAGCTGGCCGTGGAAGACCTTGAGCCGCTCCAGGGCCTCCAGGAAGGGGGAGAGCTTGGTCAGCTGGGAGCCGATGTGGCAGTCCATGCCCACGGGTTCGACGTTGGGCAGGCTCTTGGCCAGGGCGTAGGCTTCCAGGGCGTCGGGCCGGGACAGGCCGAACTTGTTTTCCTTGAGACCGGTGGAGATGTAGGGGTGGGTCTGGGGGTCCACGTCAGGGTTGATGCGCAGGCTGACGCGCGCGACCTTGTCCAGGTCCGCGGCCACGGCGTTGATGCGCTCCAGCTCCTGGCGGGACTCCACGTTGAACATGAGGATGTCGGCCAGCAGCGCCTCCTGGATTTCCACGGCCTTCTTGCCAACGCCCGAGTAGACGATCTTGTTGCGCGGCACGCCTGCGCGCAGGGCGCGGAACAGCTCGCCGCCGGACACGATGTCCGTGCCGGCCCCTTCCTGGGCCAGGAGCTTGAGCACGCTCATGTTGGAGTTGGCCTTGACCGAGTAGCAGGTCAGGTGGTCGATGCCCTCGAAGGCCGAATCAAAAGCCTTGAAGTGACGCTTCAGTGTCGTGGCGGAATAGATGTAAAGCGGCGTTCCGTATTCCTCGACAAGTTCGGTTACGGGAATGTCTTCGGCGTGAAGCTGGCCGTCCTTGTATTGAAAGTAATGCATGATGTTCCTCGCGGTTTACGGGGTTGCGGGTTCGATGGTGACGATCTCCGACAAGGCCGGTTCGATGATCTGGTGCGTGTTGTCGGCCTTCAGGCGCACACGCAGATTTTCGGCAGGCAGAGGTTCGCATATGGTGAAGATGAAACTGTTTTCCTTACGGTACACGCCCGGACTGTACGGGAAGAATTTCCGGGTGAGGGAGGGCGTGAAGGGGCAGGTGGGGCAGCCGTCCTGTTCGATCTCCACCAGGAAATATTCGAGGTTGGCCAGCCGGCCGCCGAGCTTGGCGTTGATCAGGATGCAGCCCTGTTCCAGCCGGGCCTCGATGTGGTTGATCTGAATCAGCTCGTCGCTGACCACGGGCTGGGGCCATTCCTTTTTGCCGCAGGCCGCGGCGAAAACCAGGAGGGTGCACAGCAGCAGACGTTTCATGAGTTTCCTGCCATAGCTTTCCATTTGTGAAGCAGGGTCAGTGCGTCCAGGGGGGAAAGCTCGTTGACGTTCAGGGACGAGAGGGCCGTGAGCACGGGATGCCCGTCGGTCGGCTCTTCCCGGGATTGCGCCTTTGCGGCCAAACCGGGCAGGCCGACCTGCCGGCTGAAGACCTCGCGGCGTTTGCCGCCGCCGGGCGCGTGGCGCTCCAGGGCCGTCAGGACTTCCTTGGCCCTGGCCACCACCGGAGCGGGCACTCCGGCCAGCCGGGCCACCTCGATGCCGTAGCTTCGGTCGGCCGGTCCCGGCACCATGCGGCGCAGGAAGACGATGTCGCCTTTCCATTCCTTGATGGCGATATTGTAATTGCGAACGACGGGCAACCTTTCTTCCAGGACCGTCAGCTCGTGATAGTGGGTGGCGAAGAGGGTGCGGATGCCGCCCTGGCGCCTGGACAGCTCCTCGGCCACGGCCCACGCCAGGGACAGGCCGTCGAAGGTGCTCGTGCCGCGGCCGATCTCGTCCAGGATGACCAGGGAGCGCTTGCCAGCCTGGCGCAGGATGCGCGCCGTCTCCGTCATTTCCACCATGAAGGTCGACTGGCCCATGGCCAGGTTGTCCGATGCGCCCACCCGCGAGAAGATGCGGTCGCACAGGCCGAGCCTGGCCGAGGAGGCCGGCACGAAGGAGCCCATCTGGGCCAGGATGCAGATCAGGGCGGCCTGGCGCAGTACCGTGGATTTGCCGGCCATATTCGGGCCCGTGATGAGGAGCACCCGTGCTTCGTCGCCAATGGCGAGGTCGTTGGGAATGTAGTTGGAGCGGCCCTGTACGGCTTCCACCACGGGGTGCCGGCCGCCCTTGATGGTCATTTCCAGACCGTCGTGCAGTTCGGGTCGCCGCCAGTCCCACTTGCGCGCGGCGTGGGCCAGGCCCTGGACAAAATCCAGTTCGGCCAGGATCCGGGCCATGGCCATGAACCGGGCGCGGTGCCCGGCGACTTCGTCGCGCAGGGCCAGGAAAAGTTCGTATTCGCGGGCCTTGCGCCGATCCGAGGCGCTCATGAGGCGCTCTTCCATGGTCTTGAGCTCTTCGGTGATGTAGCGCTCGGCGTTGACCAGAGTCTGGCGGCGGATGAAGTGGGCCGGCGGCTCCCCGCCCACGGCGCGGCTCAACTCGAAATAGTAGCCAAAGACCTTGGTGTAGCCCATCTTGAGCTTGGGCAGGCCGCAGGCCTCGCGCTCGCGTTCGAGCATGGATTTCAGGGCGGCCTCGCCGTGGTCCGTCAATTCGATGAGCTCGTCCAGGGTCTGGTCGTAGCCCTGGCGGAAGAGCCCGCCTTCAGTAATGACCGGCGGCAGGGAGTCGGCCAGGGACCGGGAGAGCAGGTCGTGCACGTCGTCCAGGGTGTCCCACTGCTTGAGCAGGCGGTTCAGCAGAGGCGGGCGCGAGTCCAGGGCTTCGAGAACCTGGCGTATCCGCGGCAGTTCAGCCAGGGAAACGCACAGGGCGCCAAAGTCTTTGGGGGTGGAGCGGTTGACCACGATGCGCGTGCACAGGCGTTCCAGGTCGTAGACCCTGTCCAGAGCGGCGCGCAGGCCTTCGCGCTGGTCGTCGCGCTCGAAAAGGAAGTTCACGAACTCCTGCACGGGCAGGATGGAGGACAGGTCCTTGAAGGGCTGGTGCAGGCGGGTGGACAGGAGGCGTCCGCCCATGGGCGTCTGAGTCTGGTCCAGCACATGCCACAGGGTGCCGCGTCCCTTGCCGCCGTCCATGGTCCGGAAGAGCTCCAGGTTGCGTTCGGTGACCTCGTCCAGGAGCAGGGTGGCGGACAGATCCAGGGGCGAGAAGGGCGCGAGGTGCCCGAGGTCGCGCTTCTGGGTCAGCTCCAGGTAGGTCAGAAGCGCCCCGCAGCAACGCGTCAGGGCCGGCTTGTCGTCCAGGTCCAGGGTGGCCAGGGAGGCCACGCCCTGGGCGCGCAGAATTTTTTCCCCGGCGCTGCGTCCATCGAAATAGGATTTGGCGGAAAAGCGGGAGATCCGTGCCTGCCAGTGCTCCATGTCCTTGGGCAGGGGCTGGGTGTCCGTCAGCAGGAGCTCCCGCGGATTCATCTTGACCAGCCACTGCCAGAGCACGGCTTCACTTCTGGTCTGCAGGCCGCTCCAGACACCCGTGGAGAAGTCCACCCAGGCCAGACCGCCGCCCAGGTCCGCGTCCCAGAACAGGGCGCCCAGGAAATTGTGGCCTTTGGCGTCGAGGTTGATGTCCTCCACCACGGTGCCGGGCGTCAGCACGCGGGTCACCTCGCGTTTGACCAGGCCCTTGGCCTGCTTGGGATCTTCGACCTGGTCGCACAGGGCCACCTTGTAGCCCTTGTCCAGGAGCTGGCGCAGGTATTCGTCGATGGCGTGGTGGGGCATGCCGCACATGGGCACGGGGTTCTCGGCGCCGGGGTTGCGGCTGGTCAGGGCGATCTGCAGCTCCCGGGCCGCGGTCTCGGCATCCTCGAAGAAGAGTTCGAAGAAATCGCCCATGCGGAAGAACACGAGGGTGTCCGGGTGCTCTTCCTTGACCCGCAGGTACTGCTCCATCATGGGGGTGAGTTTGACCGTGCTCATGACGCCTCGTCGGTCAGCAGTTGACGGATGGTGATGGAGTGCCAGGACATGCACTTGGGACAGCAGAAGAAGATCTGGCCGCGTTTGAGGCCGCAGCGGCCGCAGACGAAGCGTTTGGCCTCGCGGGCGCGGCGCAGGAGAAAATCGAGTTGCAGCTCGAAGACCTGGGTCATGCGTTGCTCGGGCAGGGACATGGTCAGCAGTTCCAGTCTGGACGGCCAGAAGGCCGGGTTCAGGAGCAGGGCCTTTTCCTGCCAGGTCTTGGCCTGGTCCACGCGCCCGTGGGCGCGGAGCAGGCAGCCGGCGCAGAACAGGGAGGAGAGGTCGGGCGGGTGCCGTTCGATGACCTCAAGCAGGGCGTCCAGGTGTGCCGCAGGCAGGATGGCCTGGACCGGCTCAGCCGGTTCGACGAAGTCCAGAAGCGGGTCCAGCAGGACGAAGCCGAGGTGGGATCCCACCGCGCCCAGGCCATGGTCCAGGTGCTCGATGACCTCATCCCAGGCCTCCCGGCGTATGCGGTGCATGATGCCTTCCAGCCAGGCCTCGGGCGATGCCTGGTAAATCTCGAGCGCCTCGGCGATGAGCCCCATGTCCACATCCCGGCCTGCCGTGGCGGCGCGGACCAGGTAGTGGGCGGCCTGGGGGGCGTGCCCCATCTGCATGTACTGGCGGCTGGCTTCCATGAAGTCCCCGCCCTTGGCGTGCAGCAGGGCCGTTGCCTGTGCCAGGGCCGGGTGATCCCCGCCGATCTCGCGGCACCGCCGCATGGCCTCCCCGGCCCGATCCAGCATGCCCGCCCGCGAATAGTCCCGGCCGAGCTCGAACCAGATGCGGGTCTGGTCCTCGCGGCTCAGGTCGTCCCGGGCCTGCAGGGAGCTGCGCATCTGGATGGCGCGATCCAGCTCGCCGCGCATGCGGTACAGGTTCCCAAGGGCCGTGCAGACCTCAACGGCCCCATGGTGGTTCTGGATGGCGCGCGACAGGGCGTCGATGGCGGCCAGGGCATCCTGAGCCGGATTGGGCGGCACCGGGGAAAAGAGGTCCGCGTGATCGTCGCGCAGTCCCAGCAGGGACTTGAGCCATTGCATGGAGAACTCCTGGCAGGCCGCCCGAAAAAAGGCGATTTGCTTCGTCAGCGATTAAAGCCGGACAGTTTATGGATGCGCAGTACACTGCGCGTCCCGGCTTTTTTCGCCTCCTTGCATCTCACTATTTTTGTACGGACTGCGAATTTAGTTTTTTCAACAGTCAACTAGGTCAGATGTCGGGCGTACCACTCACCGGCCAGGGCCAGGCCGCCCCGAACGTCGTGGGCCGGATCGTAACCCAGCAGGGTGCGGCTTCTGGTGATATCCGCCAGGGAGTGACGCACATCGCCGGCCCGGAAATCACGGTACGAAGGGGTGGCCTCGCGGCATTCGGGTTTGAATTTCGCAGCTTCGTCCCGGATCAGGCCGAACAGCCCGTTCAGGGTGGTGCGCTGGCCGTACGCCACGTTGAAGACCTTGCCCGGCACGTCCGGATTTTCGGCGCATGCTGCCAGGATATTTGCCTGGACGCAATTGTCGATGAAGCAGAAGTCCCTGCTGGTCTCGCCGTCGCCGTTGATCCAGACCTCCTCGCCGCGCAGGAGTCCCGCGAACCATTTGGGGATGACCGCGGCGTAGGCCCCTTCGGGGTCCTGGCGCCTGCCGAACACGTTGAAGTACCGCAGGCCCACGCTGTCCAGGCCGTAGGTGCGCAGGAAAACGTCGGCATAGAGTTCGTTGACGTACTTGGTCACGGCGTAGGGCGACAGGGGCTTGCCGATGGTGTCCTCGACCTTGGGCAGACCGGGGTGGTCGCCGTAGGTGGAGCTGGAGGCCGCGTACACGAAGCGGCGCACCCCGCAGTCCTTGGCCGCGACGAGCATGTTCAAAAAGCCCGTGACGTTGTTGGCGTTGGTCAGGAGCGGGTCGGCGATGGAGCGGGGCACCGAGCCCAGGGCTGCCTGGTGCAGGACCAGGTCCGCGCCGGTGCAGGCCTCGACGCAGGTCTGCGGGTCGCGGATGTCTCCTTCGATCATGCGGAAGCGCGCCCATTGCTCCGGCGTCACGCTGTTTTGGACCTCATCGAGGTTGCGGCGGTGTCCCGTGGAGAAGTTATCCAGTCCGGTGACGTTCTGGTCGTGGGCCAGGAGGGTCTCCAGAAGATTCGAGCCGATGAATCCGGCCACGCCGGTAACGAGCCAGCGCTTGCGGGTTTCGAGAAAGGTGTGCATCCGTTTGGGTCCTCGCAGTTGCAGGAAAAAAAGTGCGTCCCGAAGGATGGGCCTTGGGGACGCATTCGTGCGGGCAGGGAAGTGCCGGCGAATCAGTTCTGAACGTTTTCGGTGGCTTCCGTGGTGGTGTAGTCGTCTTCCATGGTCTTGGGACGCAGGGAGGCGACTTCGCTTTCCAGGGAGTCGACCTGCTTCTTGTACTGGCGGCACTGGCGGGCCAGGCGCATGCGTTCCAGGAAGAAGTAGAGCGTGCAGAGCAGGGAACCGACCACGAAGGCCATGAGGATGATCAGGTAGAACGGGACGGCTTCGGTCGTGTAGTGCAGGCCGAAAACTTTCAGTTCCAGGGCCAGTTCCTGGATCAGGATTTCATGGTTCTGAACGAAGAACAGCATGGAGAAAAAGAAGAGCGCAACAAGGCCCAACACTTTGAGATATTTCATCCGTAGTACCTCTACCGTTGAAGGTTTTCAAAATATGGTTTCAGGCGTTCATAGGTCGAGCGCAGGTGTTCGGGGAGAACGCTTGTCTCGGCCATGACGGCCATGAACGAATGGTCTCCGTTCCAGCGGGGCACGAGATGCATGTGCAGATGCTCCTTGATCCCGGCGCCGGCGGCCTCTCCGATGTTCATGCCGATATTTATGCCGTGCGGCTTGAATGCCCGCTGTAGGATAAAAGCGCACTTTTGTACATACTCCATGACCTCGTGGAGTTCCGGGGCGGTCAGCTCCGTGATGTTGCTGACGTGTCGGTACGGGGTGACCATGAGGTGCCCGTTCGAGTAAGGGAAGATGTTCATGATCACGAAACAGTGTTCTGCGCGGTGCAGAACGCAGCGTGCCTCGTCTTCTGCCGTGGACTCGGGCAGGCAGAAAACGCAGCAGTCGGGCTTGGGGCCGAGAATGTAGTCGATGCGCCAGGGGGCGTGGATGGTCTTCATGGCTACAGGATCTGGCTGAGGAACTTCTGCGTGCGCGGGTGTTCCGGGTTGGTGAAGAAGTGTTCGGGCGTGCCCGTCTCCACGATCTGGCCATGATCCATGAAGATGACGCGGTCAGCGACTTCCCGGGCGAATCCCATCTCGTGGGTGACCACCACCATGGTCATGCCTT
>CAZQYA010000100.1:0-11613 GCA_964597325.1 uncultured Desulfovibrionaceae bacterium | reverse complement strand
AGCCTGCGCGATAATGGCTCTGCAAAATGCAGGAAGATCATCCGGCTTCCGTGAGGACACCTGATTCCGGTCCACGACAACTTCCTTGTCTACCCACGTGGCGCCGGCGTTGACCAGGTCATCCTTGATGCCGGGCGTTGATGTGCAGGTGTAGCCTTTCATGATGCCTGCGGAGATCGGAATCCAGCCGCCGTGACAGATATGGGCGACTATTTTTCCGGCTTCGTGGATTTTGCGGGTGAGTTCCAGAACCTTGGGATCGCGTCTGAGTTTGTCCGGGGCAAAGCCGCCGGCGACGACGAGCAGGTCGAAATCCCCGGCCTGCTGATCCGCGATGGCGGCGGTGGATTTGAAGGGGTACCCGTTTTTGCCCGTGTAGACGACTCCGGCCTGTGGCCCGGCGACGACCACTTCGGCGCCTTCCTCGATCAAGCGGTAGTAGGGGTAGAGAAGCTCCATGTCTTCGAAGACATGATCCACGAACATCAGCACGTTCTGGCCTTTCAATTTCATCTTGAACTCCGGTGTGTTGGCGATTGGACGTGTCTGGGATGATCGACACACGGGCGTGATGCGCTCGCTCAGCTGGGACCGTGTCAGTTTTCACCCACGGGCAAGCCGATGATGAATCGCGTCCATTTGCCTTCCTCGGACAGGACTTCCATAGTGCCCCTGTGCAGGTCGGTGAGGATGAAATAGGAGACGGACAAACCGAGTCCGGTCCCCTTGCCCACGGGTTTGGTGGTGAAGAAGGGTTCCAGGACGCGGCGACGAATGTCTTCCGACATGCCGGGGCCGTTGTCTTCGATTTCCACCATGATTTGATCGTTTTTTCGATAAACACGCAGAATGAAGCGCGGGACCAGGTCGCCATAGTCCTTCTCAGCCATGGCTTCGGCCCCGTTCTTGAGCAGGTTGAGGAACACCTGCTGGAGTTCATTCCCGTCGCAGACGACCAGGGGCAGTCCCTTTTCGTACTCCCGGACAATCTCGATGCGATGAAAATCCAGCTGGCGCTGCATGTCATAGACGTTGGCGGCGAGTTTTACGGATTGATCCAGGAGGCTGCCGATATCCTGCCTGCTCGTTCCCAGCGGCTCGCTCTTGCGGCTGAAATCGAGCATGTTTCTGACGATCTGCGCCGCCCGCTCACCGGCCTGCGTGATGCCTGCCAGCATACCCGTGACGTCTCGCCGCTCAAGGTAATTCCGGATGTCGTCGAGGGACACGCCGCATTCCTGAGCAACTGACCGGTTTTTTTCCAGCTCGTTGGATATGCGCCTCTTGATATTCTGAGTGCCCGCAAGAATGGAGGCCAGAGGGTTGTTGATTTCGTGCGCCATGCCTGCGGCCAGCCCGCCGATGGACATCATTTTTTCCGATTGGACCATCATCCTTTCCATTTTTACGCTTCGAGACACGTCATCGATACGGACAATGGCTTCACCCGAACTATCCAAGCTCAGGGGATAAATCGTGATATCTTCGTAGATAGGGGAGCCGTCTGAGTGTCGAGCCACCTTTACGACCTGTCTGAGTTCATCTTTTGAAATACTTTCCTGAATCGTTTCCGCGAATTGCTCCAGCCATGGGAAAACTTCGGCGACAGGTTTGCCCTGGGCCTGGCCGGAGGCCATGTTTGTGGCTTTTTCGGCAGTGCGGTTCAACAACGTCACACGGCCTTCGCGGTTCACGCCTACGAGCATGGACGGCATGGAGTCGATGATGTTCGACAGGTACTTTCGCATCAAGGCGAGTTCGCGTTCAACCTGCCTGCGTTCCGTGATATCGACGAGGGTTCCTTCTATGATGGAGGTGCTGTCCGGCGTTTCAGAGAGGTGCGCGTTGAGGCTGACCCAGAGTGTCCTTCCTTCGCGATGGGTCACCTGCAGTTCTATGCCCGTCGCCTTCTCGTGCTGCCGGATCAGGGAAAGGATGTTGTCTCGATCATCGGCATCAAAGAGCAGCCCTTTTTCAGTATGCGCGAGCGCTTCCATGAGCTTCTGCGGTGAGTCGTACCCCAGCAGATGTGCACAGGCTTTGTTGGCGGAGAGAATCTTTCCCTCGAACGTGGCCTGAAAAATGCCTTCCGTGGCATTGTTGAAAATGGATCGGTAGTTACGTTCTGAAAAGGCGAGCTTTTCCTTGGTCTGGCGCAGTTTTACCACCATCCTGGCGAGCACCAGCACCATCAGGGAGAGCGCGGTGATCATCCCCGCCCCGACCCAGATCAGCAGATAATATTGTTGGTAAAATGAATACGGCTGGTTGATGACTGCACTGTCCGGCGGCAGATCCTCGATCTTTACGCCAAATTTTTCCATGCCGAGCCAGTTGAACACGTACGTGTTGGCCCCGGACATGACCACGGGAATGTCTTCAGCCTTTTCACCTTCCAGGATTCTTCTGCCCAGCACGCTCATCAGGCGCCCCTGGGTGATGCCATTGATGAGCTTGCCGCCGATGACATTGTCCCGGAGGTTGAATCGGACCAGACAATACACCGGGACGGGCGAATCTTTGGTCATCAGGGAACCAAGCTTTTCATAGGTCAGATACCGCCCGGTTATGTCCGCAAAATAGACGCCGAGCAGAACTATTGTTCCGGGCTGCATGGATAGAACTTTATTGCGCAACTCCTCAGTTGTCATGTTTTTATTGTGCGTAAAACGTACTCTTTTTTCGTAAAAACTCTGCTCTCTCAGAATATTAGCATGCCAAGCTCGTCCAGTTTTCAAGTAGTCGTTAACGATATAAATTTCTTTTGTGTCAGGAAATTGCTTGAGAATAGTTTCAACAGTTTCACCAAAAGATATAGTTTCCGCAACACCGGTAAAACCTTTTACACCAGCAATTGAGTCTTGTGAAAAATCATTTACACCACCGAATACGACTGGAGTATCTTTGAATAACTCATCACGATAATTCAGAAGAAAGTCAAAAGCATTGTTATCCGTGGCCATAATAAGATCAATATGTGTATTTTGATACTTTTCATTGTAGATACGGATCAGCCTTTTATAGTATTCTTCACTTTGATTTCTTTTAGTATCCATGTACTCTGTATGCACTATGGAATCTTCATATGGTGGGAGAAGTAGATTTTTGCGGATTCCTTGCTCCAGGTCGTCAACCCAGGACATGCCGGAATGATAGGAATGCAGGATCAAAATATGACGGGAGTTGAAGCATTGCGCCGTGGGGGCGTTGAGCAGAGTCAACGTTAGTGCCACAAGTAGGGCGAAATGGTAGTGAAGAATTTTTCTACCGAGACCAACGAGACTCTTGTTCTTCATTCAAACCCCAAAAGATGTGGAAAAATAACTTTTCGGAAATGGACAGATTATCTTCTTTGATATCATTTTTTGTCCAAACGTGGCAAGATGTATGCTTTGGCAGAAGTGTTTCCGAAAATGCGTATACGCCAAATGTCGGGAATTTTGTTCGATTTGAGGCCCTCATGTCAGGATCGGTCGCTTGACGCCGGATAACGATTTTTAGAGAATACATTTATCAAATTGGAATTGCCGAGCGTAACGCGATGGCCGATTGCGAGTGTAAAGTTTCAAGTATTTTGTATGATAGTATTGCATTGTTTTTTTGCCGTGTCTTTATATTGTTTATAAATATTACGGGGTATTGAATGAGTATTTTTTATTTTGTTTTTGAAGTGGACCCGAAGTCGGAAAATCCTGTGATTGGACACGTTTCCAAGGCAATGGCTCATATATGGGTTTCTTCATCTTGTTTTGATGAAGCAAAAGACAAGGCGCTCGAGTTTCTGAATTTCGAATATTGGGATGTTTCCAAGGAGATCAAATCGTATAAGCCAAATGTTGAACAGTTGGACGCTCTTGATGATAGTGAACGTTTAAATTATCAAAAAGCAAAATCAGATGGAATTCATGCGAATTTTTATTATTGGCACAGATCAGATTGATTTTTTTCCGTTGTTTAATTTTTCAATAAAATCAGAATCTCGTTCACTGTTTTGAAATTTATTATTTTTTCTTCAATTTTATAAATTCATCAAGATAGAGTTGATAATTTGAAGGCCAAGGTTGAATTCTGGTGTTGAAGTAAAGCTGGTCGGTAATTTGTCGCTTTGAATCATGAGAGATTTTTGGATTTCACCAAGCGGAATATTGGTTTTTGTTGAGAATGAAACGCAATTGTCTTCACATTGATCAACGATCGTGAATTGCGCTTTGCCCGATAACCCGCCAATGAAGTCTCGTTTGATGTCGACCTGGCCTTTGAGCGTCCCAATGTAATATGCCTGCTCTGCTTCTGTTATGCGGAAAGCGACTTTGGGGATAAAGAAATAATTACCCGACCAAGTATCTCTATACTCAATTCTGTCAATGACGTATGTTCCAGGTCCAAGCGCCCACATAAAAACGCCGTTTTCTCCGATATCGCATAGAATTCTTGATTTATCTTCAAGTCGTATAATGTTCGGCTTGATGTAAAAGTCAAAAAAATTCGATCCGATTTTTTTTTGTTCTCCATTCTCAATCCACGTTATTTCGCCGCAAACAAGGGATTTTTTCTCTGAAAATATACTCTCTGGAGAAATGTCCTCGTTGATTAAATTAACTTGCCTTGATGCGCAGGCACTTAAAAATGCAAAAATAAAAATCAGTATATATTTATTTGAAATTTTTTTCATATAACCTCCACTCGGGGCATCATGAAAAATGATCGGAAAAGTCCAGAAAGAGTTAGTCGGTATATAGGTTTTACATGTCTCTTCGGAAGGCAATATTCATGATGGCGTCCAAAGTCAGCGCCTGGATCTTTTCCGGGTATGGGGCCAGGGCGGAAGGCGCTTGGTGCGGGGCGTGAAATGGATAAAACGCCCATGTTTTACCTTCTGCCAGGCTTTGCGTCCATGGGGCATGACGTCCTTGATGCCCAGCTTTTTTATCAGAGTTGGCAATGTGCACCTGAAGTCGTTGCATCTGCAGGATAACGCTTGTCCTCCGTGCGGCCTTGATTGCCCTGTGGTTTCGCGTGATCGTCGCGGCAGCTGCTCCTCTCCCTACTCCCTTTGAATCGTCCCTTTCGGCGCGTAGCGCTGTGGATTCAGTGGCGAGTGCTTCATTACATACTCCCTCAGCGCGTCCGCGTCCACGTATCCGGTGTCCCTGAAGGTTTTCCTGCCGCTCAATTTCGGGTAGCCGTCACCGCCTGCGGCCAGGTAGCTTTCCACGGTCACGGTGTACGTACGGGCAGGGTCGGCGGGGCGGCCTCCGACGGTCAGGCCTGTGACACAGCCGTCGGACAGGGTGAAACCTACGCCGCTGAACTGGGCGAAGGCGCCGCTGTTGCGCGGCATGGCCGCGGCCGCTCGCAGATAGTCTGCCAGGTCCAGCGCGGTCATGGATACGGTGCAGATGGTATTGCCGAAGGGCTTGACGCTCAGAACGTCTCTGTAGGTGATGTCCCCGGCCGGCAGGCCGGCGCGGATGCCGCCGGAATTCATGACCGCGACGTCGGCGCCGGTTTTGGCCATGAGAGCCTGGCAGGCGAGGTTGCCCAGGGCTGATTCCGCGTTGCGCAGCACCTCGCGCTCGCCCGGGAAATCCCCCTCGCTGTGTCCGATGACTGTGTTCAGGGCTTCGGAGCCCTTTTCCTTGAAGGGGGCCAGCAGGGCGAGCTGGGACGGGTCTTCGGCGATACCTTCACCGACCGGGACGCGCTTCTTCCCACCGTCGGCCTCCACCCGGCGGGTCAGGTTCACAGGCAGGAGCCTGCCCTCGACCAGTCGGACCACGCGCTCCCGGTCATCGTCCAGGCCATCTTCCACTTCAAGATCCACCCGCCCCAAATATTTGCCGTATTCGCCGGCCTGCACGATGACCACGCCGTTTTCCACCGCTGGGGCGGTAAGGGGCGTGTGCGAGTGTCCGTCCACGATGACGTCGATGCCGGGCACGGCCCGGGCCAGGGCCACGGAGCCGGTCCCGCTCTCGGAGTCGAAACCGAGGTGGGCCAGGGCGACGACCACGTCGGCCTGGTTCCTGAGCATGGGCACCAGTTCGCGCGCCTCGTCGATGGCCGGGCGGAAGGTCAGTCCGCGGATATGCTTGGGGTTGCCGATGACGGCCGTGGCCTCCGTGGTCAGTCCGAAGACGGCCACGGTCAGGCCCTGCAGCTCGAAAAAGCGGTAGGGCACGAAGGCGCGCCGCCCGTCCGCTTCGTAGATGTTGGCCGAGAGCAGGGGGAAGGACATCATGCGTTCCTGGCTGCGCAGCGTCTCCATGGGGTTGTCGAACTCGTGGTTGCCGACGGCCATGGCGTCGTAGCCCATGGCGTTCATGCCGCGGATGTCCGGCTCGGCGTCGAGCATGTCCGATTCGGGCACGCCGGTGTTCACATCGCCGGCGTCGAGGAGCAGGACGCGGCCACCTTTGCCCCGAATCTCAGCCCTCACCCTGTCGGCCAGGCTCTTGCGCGCGGCGAGCCCATGCTCGCCGTTGTCGTTGCGCCAGAAGCGGCCGTGATGGTCGTTGGTGTGCAGGATGGTCAGCAGGTGCGAGGCCGCGGCGCACGGCCCGGCCGCGACAGTCGCGAGAAGAAGCAGGACGGCCAGTGTCGAAATCAGGCGTTGAAAGGTGGGGCGCATGTCGTCTCTCGTGTGCGTGATGGTTGATTCGGGGCTCCCGGATCGAGAGGGGCGGACCCATGCCAGCCCATACCCCGGTGATCTTTCCCTTTGAGCTGGCTTGTTCTGAAATTCCGGAGAGGTCAACTCACAGGAGGCGCCCCGCAGTTCGGTTGAAATTTCATGATGTGGGCTGCACCTCCGTAACCTTGTGGAAATGTGGTATTCGATTTTTCTGGTGTGCGCAGGAAGAGGCTGTCCGACAAGGCAGCCCGGATCGTTTCGCTCAGTCCAACGATCGGGGAGCACCTCTGGTCTGCGTTTCCTGCAGCAGGTCCGGCAATGGGCAGGTAATCCTCCAAACTGCGATTAAGTCTTGAGGCGAAAAATGAAATTGAGTAATGTTTCCAACGATAAGCTGGTCAGCTTTTGCTTATTGGCTAGCATTTTGGGTAAAGGTGTGTGTTTTTGTCTGAATCCTCTTTTTTTATTCAAATATACACCGGGAATATGATTATTATGGATAACAATATCAGAATTCAAAGTAAGAGAATGTGTTTTTGTCCAAAAAATTTTACATGTATTGTATTTTTTATAATTATTTCCTTTTCCTGCATTTTTTTTAGCCGTCAAGCACATGCCGAAAACGTTGTGAGGGTTGCCATTGCCGGTCCCATGGTCGGGACGAGCTTTTCTGTTGGGGTTCAGTACAAAGTCGGCGTCAGTGCTGCGCTTCAAAGTTTGCCGCGCGGGGAATTGCTCGGAAAGAAGTTGGTTTTAAAGACGTATGATGACAGTTGCAGCAAGTCGATTGCCGAGAAGGTGGCGTACGATTTGGTACAGGATTCGCCAGCAGTGGTCATTGGCCATTCATGTTCCATGGCGACGATTGTAGCCGCTCCAATCTATGCTCGCCAAAATTTGCTTCAGATAACACCGGCATCCACGAACCCTAAAGTGACAGAAATGGGGATCAAGACAATTTTCCGAATGATTGGTCGGGACGATGTGCAGGGCGAGGTTGCTGCAGAACGAATCGCAACTCTTCATGCAGACAAGAGAATCGGAGTTTTTTATTTTCCCGGCGCATATACCCGAGGCCTGGCCCTGACCACCATCGCGGCCCTGGAGAGGCGGGGTATCGAGCCCGTAATACGCATCGTCGGTATTCCCTCCGCGTCATCGTATGCTGAAAATATCCAAGAGTTTGTGGATGCCGGGGTGGAAGTTCTTTACTTGGTTGGGGGAGGGCTTGATAGCGGAGTTTTTCTGCGCCAGGTTCGCCAGCTCAATGCACAGTTTCATATTTTAAGTGCGGATACGCTGGTTTCAAAGGTGTTCATTGAAACCGCAGCCGAAGCCGGGGAGGGTGTGCCTTTCACTTTTCCACCCGAAGCGGCTGAATTGTCTTCGTCAAAGCCTGCCGTGGAGGCCATCAGGAACATGGGGTTGGAACCGGTCGGCTACACGTTGCTTGCATATGCGGCCACGCAGGTTTGGGTTGAGGGCGTTCGGAGGGCAAACTCTTTCGAGGCCGCTTCGGTCGCCTCCGCGATTCGCAGCGCTCCCATTGAGACAGTTCTGGGGTTAGTTTCGTTTGACGAGAAAGGTGATATCCGCACACCGTACCCGGCCTTTTCCTGGTATGTCTGGAAAGATGGCAAACGTGTTGCGCTGGAGTGACGCCTGCTACCATGCCTCCACTCAATTCAGATAAAAAAACGCGATTCTCTTTCTCCGGGTTGGGAATTCGGGCAAGCCTGTTTCTTGCTTTTGGGGCCATGAGTGCGGTCATGCTGATTGCGACGTCAATGGCAATCTTTTCCACAACCCAGATAGGCGAGTCGCTGAACGCCATTCTGGATAAGCGACTGCCCGTAGCCGTGCAGACGTTGCGCGTGGTCAGGGCTGCCGACGCCCTTGCTGCAGCCGGAGTTCCGCTTGCTTCAGTCGCGACGGAGGCGGATCGGAAGATTTCCTTCGAACGTGTCGACATGGCGCGAAATACTCTCCACCGATCGCTGATCGACCTTGAGGGGGTCACGACGGGGATGGCGGACGTTCATGCTCTGGTCGATGAATTGACGGAAAATCTGCTGAAAATGCAGGCTATCGTCGATCAGAAACTCGAGATCGAAAAGAACAACGAGCTTGGGCGTGAGCGCCTTTTGTCGAGCCTGCAGACATTCAAGCAGCATTTGACCTATCGTGTCCGTATCCTTGAGGGCGATTGCGACGTTGTCGGCCGGTTATTGTCGCGGCCTGCTCCGCCCATGGACCGTATTCTGGGAATGGTGCGGAAGTCGACTAGGTTAACTCCGGTTTCCCGCTTTTATACGGAAATTGAAACAATTTTCGGACGATCCCTTGTCGCTGTTCAGGATACGAGCCCGGCAGCCCTTCAGTTTTCAAGGGAAGTCTTGCAGGCCGCCTTGGATGAGGCGAGTGCCACGTTCGAGAAGCTCCCCTCTGAGATCGCCGCTAATCTCGAGGTCGAATTTGCAAATCTCAAGGACATCGTCCTGGGAGACACAGGTCTGCTGGCCCTGCGCGAGCATAGACTCCTTCTTGATATCCAGAGCCAGGATCTGATTCGTGAAAACCATCGTGTAACACGACTCGTGGACGCTGCGACTTCGAATCTGGTCCGGAACGAATTGAATGCCATTGACCGTGCCGGTCATTCAGCAAATATAACCAGGCAGCGGTACACACGCATCCTTCTTTTCGTGACAGGGCTCGGAGTGCTCGGAATTGTCATGCTCATGTACTTTCATGTCATGCGCAATGTCATTGTTCGTTTGTCATGGCTGAGCAAGGCAATGCAGAGTGTTGCTGCGGGCAGGCTTGACGCGCAACTGCCTCCATCCGGGGACGATGAGTTGGGGCGTCTTGCTTCTGCCGTACACCTCTTCCGAAAAACCGCCATGGACGCCGACCTGCGGGAGGCTGACCTGCGCATCAGCCAGCAGCAGATGGAGATGGCGCGCGCGGAACTTGAGCAGAAGGCCTGGGAACTGGAGGCAGCGAACCGCAAGCTCGAGGCGCTCTCCGCGACGGATTTCCTGACCGGTCTCGCAAATCGGCGCCGCTTTGACGAGATTCTCGGCGCAGAATGGGCCAGAGCACTACGGACACGCCAGCCTCTGGCTATTACCATGCTTGACGTGGACCATTTCAAGAATTTCAACGACAGATATGGCCACCAGGCCGGAGACGAGTGTCTGCGAACGATTGCATCTACCCTGAAGGCGTGTACGGGCCGGGCAGGTGACCTCATTGCCAGATACGGGGGAGAAGAGTTCTGCGTCATATCCGCGTACACCGGGAAGGAGGGGGCGAGTGCCCTGGCGGAGAGAATCCGGCAGGCTGTAGAGTCCCTGGCCTTGTTGAACGAAGGCTGCCCCCTTGGCATCGTCACCGTCAGTCTGGGCATTGCCGTCGGTATTCCAGGTACGACACAAGCAGACAAGGATATCGTTCACGCGGCGGACATGGCGTTGTACGAAGCAAAAGCCAGCGGACGCAATTGCTTCAGAATCGCCGACACACCTTGAGTGCCTGACGATGGAACGGTTCCGGTGTCGTGTCGGGGGCCGGGTTGTGATTGAAGAATGACGCCGGCGCTACAAACTCCGTTCGTCCGCATTCAGGCCCGGGCAACATGACGCCCGAACACTTCTTTCAGCCGGATGGAAAGAATCTGAACAGTCTGGAAACCTTCAAGAAATGAGTGGGTTGAAGGTTTCCGGCAGGTCACCGTGTATCTTCATCGGTCCGCAGCAGAGCGGGCCAAGGCCTCTTGCCCTTGTGTGCCGGCGCGTCATGTCCGCGAGGGTCTTCTCGACACTGCGTATCCGTATACCACGAAGCACAGCGAAACGATCTGCTGCGCGGCCAGGATGGGTTTGTCCTGGAGATGCATGAGCGTGGCCATGCTGCCGTTCATGAGCATGAAGAACAGCCACCCGGCGGAGTTGTTCTTGGCCAGCAGGTAGCTGCCCAGCAGGAAGCCTGCGGTGACACCCATTTCCAGGACCTGGGTGACGGAGGTCACTCCACCGTAGTCGTACAGACTGTATCCCACGCCCAGGACGATGAACCCGTAGGTGAAGGCCGAGGCCAGGCGGTCGAAGCGCAGACTCGGCGTCTGCGGCGCCCTGTAGGCCGTGTACAGCCCGAAGAACATGGACGGGACACCGCCCGCCTCGATGGCCGCGGCGATCCAGTTGTGCTTGCCCAGCAGAATGGCCACCCAGGCCGGGACGCCCGCGATGTAGACGATCCACCCGTAGAGCCTGAACAGCCGTTTCAGCTCAAAACGCCTTCCTTCGGCAAAGGCGAACAATATCTTGTTCAGGAGATAGCATCCGCCTCCCCAGACCTGCAGGAGCAGGGCCGTTTCAATCATGTCGCACTTTCCGTGTTTTCGTTGAGTGGGAAAAAACCAGAGAGCATTTTCCGGCGTGGCAGGCAAGGCTCAGAACAACGCCCCGGAGCCGATCTGCATCGAAGCCCGGCACCTGAGTTACAAGGTATCAGGCGCCGCAAACAATGAAGTTCGTTGCGGGGAGTATCATTTCCGACCGAAAAAGTCGAAGTGCCCGGTTTGTTAACTTTTCTTGCATTGAATTTTTCAATGAGGTACGTTTGCGTCTATTGGTTTTGATAATTGTTATTTGTTCACTCGAAACCCAGAGGTACATATGGAAGACGTATCAGTGGCGTGCACGCGCCCGACTGCGGAAGTTGAACAGCAGGCGCCTGAAGCCAAGGCTCACATCGAACCGGTTACCCAAGGAGGCGGTCCCATGATCCAGATTGGAAAGAAAGCGCCGGATTTTACGGCTCCGGCATATTTCAACGGCACATTCACCTCGGTCAAGCTGTCTGATTATCTGGGGAAATGGGTGGTTCTGTGCTTCTACCCCGGTGATTTCACCTTTGTTTGAGCGACGGAAATCTCGGCGGTCGCCGAGAAGCACGCTGAATTCGAAAAGCTG
>CAZQYA010000099.1:0-12205 GCA_964597325.1 uncultured Desulfovibrionaceae bacterium | reverse complement strand
TACGGCGTGCCGACCATGGTCAGCCTCAACCCCATCATGATCGACGGCACGGGCATGTGCGGCGGCTGCCGCGTCACCGTGGGCGGCGAGACCAAATTCGGCTGCGTGGACGGGCCCGAGTTCGACGGCCATCAGGTGGACTTCGACGAACTCATCCTGCGTTTGCGCGCGTACACGGAGCAGGAACGCCAGAGCCACGAGCTCTGCACATGCGGAGGGAAGCACTGATGGCACCCGAAAAAACTCCCCGACAGGCCATGCCCGAGCAGGAACCCGCCGTCCGCGCCCGCAACTTCGAGGAAGTGCCCCTGGGCTACACCCCGGAACAGGCCATCGCCGAAGCCTCGCGCTGCCTGCAGTGCAAGAATCCGGCGTGCGTCCAGGGCTGTCCCGTGAACGTCGACATCCCGGGCTTCATCAAACACATGGCCGAAGGCAACTTCGACAAGGCCATCGGCAAGATCTGGGAACGCAACAGCCTGCCCGCCGTCTGCGGCCGGGTCTGCCCCCAGGAGATCCAGTGCGAAGGCAACTGCCTGCTGGGCCGCAAGGGCGAACCCGTGGCCATCGGCAACCTGGAGCGTTTCGCCGCCGACTGGGAACGCAAGCACCATGTCTGCGAACTGCCCGCCCGCGACGCGGCCACGGGCAGGAAGGTGGCCGTGGTCGGTTCGGGGCCGTCCAGCCTGACCGTGGCCAGCGACCTGGCCCTCAAAGGCCATGAAGTCAGCCTCTTCGAGGCTTTTCACAAACCCGGCGGCGTGCTCGTCTACGGCATCCCGGAATTCCGGCTGCCCAAGGACATCGTCGGCGCCGAGGTGTCCTGCCTGCAGGCCCAGGGCGTAAGTCTGGAATGCGACGTGGTCGTGGGCCGCACCGTGACCGTGGACGAACTCTTTGAGCAGGGCTTCAACGCCGTGTATCTTGGCGTTGGCGCGGGCCTGCCCAAGTTCATGAAGATCCCGGGCGAGAACCTGGTGGGCGTGCTCTCGGCCAACGAGTACCTGACCCGGGCCAACCTCATGAAGGCCTACCTCTTCCCCAAAGTGGACACGCCCATCCCGCGTGGGAAAAACGTGGTCGTCCTTGGCGGCGGCAACGTGGCCATGGACTCGGCCCGCACGGCCATGCGCATGGGCGCGGACCGGGTCAGCCTGGTCTACCGCCGCTCCAGGGCCGAAATGCCGGCGCGCAAAGCCGAGATCCATCACGCCGAGGAGGAGGGGCTCCACTTCGAATTGCTGTCCAACCCAGTGCGCTACCTGGGCGACGACCAGGGCCGTCTGACGGGCATCGAGTGCGTACGCATGGAACTGGGCGAGCCCGACGCTTCGGGTCGCAGGCGGCCGGTGGAGGTGCCCGGATCGGAGTTCGTCATCGAGTGCGACCTGGCCATCGTGGCCATCGGCTCGGGGGCCAACCCCCTTCTGACGCGCTCCACGCCGGACCTTCCCCTGAACAAATGGGGCTACGTCACGGCCAACCAGGAAACGGGCAAGACAGGCAAGAAGGGTGTCTGGGCCGGCGGCGACATCGTCACCGGAGCGGCCACGGTCATCCTGGCCATGGGCGCCGGCCGCAAGGCCGCGGACTCCATGCATGAATACCTGACCTGGGGCTGGTAACAACCGGGGGAGGAGCACCCTCCCCCATTCCCATTGCAGCGAGGAGGCAGCATGAACCTGAACGAACGGATCATCGCCATCAAAAGCGGCGGGGAACTGGCGTCGGCCGTGGCCTGGCGCCTTTATCACGCGCGGATGCGTCGCATCGTCATTCTGGAAACGGCCCATCCCCTGGCCGTGCGGCGCACGGTCAGCTTCTGCGAGGCCGTGCACGACGGGTCGTGCATGGTCGAAGACGTACGCGGCGTGCGCATCGACAGTCCCGAAGAGATCGAGGCCGTCTGGACGGCGGGTGACATTCCCCTGCTGGTGGACCCGGCCTGGGACTGCCTGAAGGCCATCCGGCCCGACGTGGTCGTGGACGCCATCATCGCCAAGCGCAACCTGGGCACGCGCCTGGACGAGGCCCCGCTGGTCATCGGCATGGGGCCGGGTTTTGTGGCCGGCCGGGACGCGCACCTTGTGGTCGAGACCAACCGCGGCCACAACCTCGGACGCATCATCACCGAAGGCGAAGCCGCGCCCAACACGGGCATCCCGGGCACCATCGGCGGGTTCACCAAGGAACGCGTCCTGCGCGCCCCCATTCCCGGCAAGCTGATCTGGGACTGCGCCCTGGGCGACCTGGTGGACAAGGGACAGGTGCTCGGCAATGTCGACGGTGAGGCCGTCCGTGCCGAAATAGCCGGTGTGCTGCGCGGACAAATCCGGCCCAACGGGCACGTGCCCAAGGGCCTCAAGCTCGGGGACATCGACCCGCGCGGCGACGTGTCCTACCTGCACACCATCTCCGACAAGGGCCGCGCCCTGGGCGGAGCCGTGCTGGAATGCATCATGAGGGCCTACAATTGAACAGTCCCTGTCCCGCGGATACGGCCATGGCCGACGCCCTGGCCCTTCCGGGCCATGGGCTCCTGGCCATCGTCGGCGCAGGAGGAAAAACCACGGCCATGTACCGTCTGGCTGCGGAACTGATCGCCCGAGGCCTGCGCACGGCCTGCGCCACCACCACGAAGATCTTCCCGCCGGCGCCGCACCAGGCCCGGCTCGTCCTGGCCGAAAACAACACGCGCCTGCTGGACATGTGCCGGGAAACCCCGGCCGCCGGGCGCCCTCTCTGCCTGGGCTGGACCCTGGAGGGGGAAAAGCTCCTCGGGCTTGAGCCGGAATTCATCCACCGCCTCGCCGAATCCGGAGTCTTCGATTGGATCCTGGTGGAAGCCGACGGCGCACGCTGCCTGCCCCTCAAGGCCCCGGCGGCGCACGAGCCCGTCATCCCCGGCCGCAGCACGCATGTGCTGGCCGTAGCGGGCCTGACGGCCATCGGCAGGCCCCTGGACGAGGAACACGTCTGCCGCAGCGCGCGCTACGCCGAACTGACCGGACTGCCCCCGGGCAGCCCTGTCACGCCGGCCTCCGTGGCCCGTGTCTGCGCCCATGCCGAGGGCATGTACAAAAACGCACCCAAAGAGGCCGTGCGCCTGCTCTGGCTGAACCAGGCCGACGCGCCGCGCGCTCTGGACCACGGGCGGGAAATCCTGAGCCTTCTGTCCGGCAGCGGCGCCCTGCCCCACCGCGCCTGCCTGGGCGCCACCGGCCGCACCCCGTGCGTCATGGAGGTCTGGTCGTGAGCGTGCGCGGGGTGATCCTGGCCGCGGGGCTCGGACGGCGCATGGGCGTCATCAAGCAGCTCCTGCCCCTGCACGGCCGGCCCATCCTGCAGCATGTCATCGACGCGGCGCGCAGCTCCGGCCTGGAGCACATCCTGCTGGTTCTCGGCCACGCCCATGAGGCCATCCGGACCAAAATCGACTGCATGGGGATCGATGTGACCGTAAACCCCGACTTTGCCAAGGGCCAGAGCACGTCCCTGCGCACTGGCCTCGTTCAGGGGCCGGAAACTAACGGGGTCATGTTTCTCCTGGGCGACCAGCCCATGGTCGGACACGCCCTCATCGACACCCTCATCGACGCATTCGAGGCCGAACGCCCCCCGGCCGTGCAGCCCGTGCACCAGGGGCGCCCCGGCAACCCCGTCATCCTGGGCCGGGAACTCCTGCGCGAGGCCGCCGAGCTGACCGGGGACACGGGCGCTCGCCCCCTGCTGCAGAGGCCTGGCGTCATGCATCTGGAAGTGGACGACTTCACGCTCCTGCGCGACGTGGACACCATGGACGACTACCTCGCCCTGCTGGCCGTGCGGCAGACGGGGCAGAACGATTTTTTCCGACCGTAAACGAGGAGACATCATGAAGACCATCGCCGTTGAACACGCTGTAGGTACGGTTCTGTGCCACGACATCACCCGGATCGTGCCGGGCGCGGAAAAGGGCCCGGCCTTCCGTCGCGGCCATGTAGTGCGCCAGGAGGACATCCCCGTGCTGCTGGATATCGGCAAGGCCAACCTCTACGTCTACGATCCGGCCGACGGCTACGTGCACGAGGACGCCGCCGCGGTCCGCCTGTCCCGCGCCGCCGCCGGGCAGGGCATCGCCTTCGGCGAGCCCCAGGAGGGCAAAGTCACCCTCACCGCCGAGCAGGACGGGCTGCTGTGCATCGACGTGAACGGCCTCATGGAGCTCAATTCCATCGAGGACGTGACCTTCAGCACCATCCACCGCCACCAGCGCGTCAAGGCCGGCCGCGTCGTCGGCGGGACGCGCGTCATCCCCCTGGTCGTGCCCGAGGATCTTATGGTCAGTGCCGAAGGCGTCTGCGCCGCGCACCGGCCCATCATCGAGGTCAAACCGCTGCGGTCCGCCAAGGTCGGCGTGGTCACCACGGGCAGCGAAATCTTCCACGGACGCATCAAGGACGGCTTCGGGCCGCTCCTGCGGGCCAAGTTCGAAGACCTGGGCAGCGAGGTCATCGATCAGGTCTTCGTCTCGGACATTGTCGGCCTGACCGTGGACGCCATCACCTCCCTGGTGCGCCAGGGGGCGGACTTCATCGCCGTGACCGGCGGCATGTCCGTGGACCCCGACGACCAGACCCCGGCGGCCATCCGCGCCACGGGCGCCGAGGTGGTGACCTACGGCGCGCCCACCTACCCCGGCGCCATGTTCATGCTGGCCTACCTGGACGACGTGCCCATCGTGGGCCTGCCCGGCTGCGTCATGTACTACCGGGCCAGCATCTTCGACCTGGTGGTGCCGCGCATCCTGGCCGGCGAACGCCTGACGCGCCGGGACATCGTGGCCCTGGGCCACGGCGGCCTGTGCGAAAACTGCCGCACCTGCCACTACCCGGCCTGCGGCTTCGGAAAATGACGGAACCATGAACAAGACGGACGTGCCGGAAGGCTTGGACGAAATGGACGAGGTGGACCCGGTGGACATGATGGACCTCCTCGCCCGCAAAGACCTGACCGAGGAACTGGACCTGCTGGACCTCATCGCCCCGTGACCGGGACAGCCGATGGACGAAATGGACCACGTGGACCGGCCACCTTCCCCGGGCGGCGTCCATAACGTCCATTGGCGTCCATAACGTCCATCTCGTCCATGAAAAGCCGCCCCCCCTCTTCCCCAGGCCCGGGTTTCCGCCCCGGGCTTTTTGCTGTAGGCTTCCCCCAAATTGGAATCGAAGCCCTGGAGGAAGACATGCAACCGTTTCGCCACATCCTCGTAAAAACATGTCTGCTGGCGGCAACCCTGCTCATGGTCGGGGCTGCGCCACCGTTCACCGCAGCAGCAGCCCCCATTGCGGCCACGCTGCCCGTTCCCGCCGGAACCCTTCAGTCCGTCCAGATCCGGAATCTGCCCAAGGGCGCAATGATCGAGATTCACCTGCAGTGCGAAGGCCGCCTCATGGTGGCCCTGGTCGACAGCGAGGCGTCCCGGAACCGCGCGCGTCCCCTCTTCGCAGGCCGGCTCGACCGCAAGCTGTCCTTCACGGTGACGATCCCCCAAACCGACGACTATTACATCGTCCTCGACAACAGGAAGGGCAGCGCCGACCAGGAAGTCTCGCTCCTGATCCGGGGAGTGGGCCCTTCCCGCGGGATGACGCCCAAGGGATCATCGCCTCTCTGATCCCGCATGCCGTTCCCGGACCGGCCAACAGCACAGTATTGCTCAGACATCCGATCAACCGTTTTACGATGTTCAATTGTTCAAATCCGAATAAACAACATAAATATTATGTCATAACTTGTCTCGATCTATGTCCTACCTGATTTGTATGACAACCACTTTGCATTAAAAATAATATCAAAAATTCCATTATTGCGTATGTACTCAGCATTAGTAGATAAGTTTTTTTTAAAAAATGTTGACGCAAATTTTCTACAGGCGTAACTTTTTCCCAAATCCATTTCACGCACCCACGGCCTCACATTTTGATTACGAGTTGCGCCTGACGCAACCCTCCATACATCTCCGCCTCAAGCTCCACCGACATTCAATGTCCTGTCTTTTGTTGGTAATTCAGGAAAGTATATGCCTTGTATGCGCCGATGCCGCTCCGGTTTCCGCCGTTCTCACGGAAACCGCTGTTCAGGGCAAGGCCATGCGCAACCCGTATCTAACTCTTGAAATTTGAATATATTCGACGAGCAATGAGGGGGTCATTGCAAGGGGGCGGTCATGAATGCGTTTCTGAACAAAATCTGGAAAAGCAACGAGTCCAGGCAGGCCAGGAAGGAAAAGGCAGGCAGAAAGGGCCAAAAGGTCCACCTTGAAGTCCTTGAGCCAAGGGTGCTCCTCTCGGCGGATTTCGCTCCCGAGGCGGCTGCGGCCCTTGCCACGGGTCTCGACCAGCTCGGGGACCGCGTGGATGCGTTCCTGACCAGCGAAAATCTGCTTGACCAGCACATTCCCCTCCTGCTTCAGGTCACTGAAGACTCCGAAGGGCTGGTCGTGGAAAGGGCTCCGAGCATCAACGACCTTTTCACCGTTCCCGTCGATGTCAACGGCGACGGAGACATCGATCTTGCCTGGAATTTGAATGACGATGGGGAGGGTGTTCTTCAGGACCTCGACACCCGCGGACTCGACGGGTCCCTGACCCCCGACGGTCTGGTCGATCTCGGGGAATTCCTCGAAGGCTGGCTCTACAGCAAGATCGAAAACCATCTGAACGGTGTCCAACCCGGGGACTCCACCCTTGCCTTCGAGGAGTTCGTGCTCGGCGACGGATTCCTCATCCTGGGACTGGACAGGACTCTCGACTTCACGAGTCTCGCCGACGGATCCATCGAAACCATCGCCTTCACCATCGACTCCTTCACCGACATGACCGAAAACCCGGATGCCGAATACACCTTCGACATCGATTTCTCCCTGGACATCACCAGATACCTGGCCCTCGACCTCGGCCTGGAGGCCGACGCTCTGAAGCTCATGGCCTTCACGGGCGATGCGCTGTCCAACCCGCAACCCCCAGTGGTCCTGGTCACATCGAGCCTGACGTTCGGTTTCGAATTCGGCGTTTTCACGGGCGGCCAGGATCCCGAGGACATTGATGGCAGCGACTTCCTGGTCCGCCGGGCGGACACACTGACCGTTTCGACGACCGTGGACGACAACGACGTCGACTTCAACCTGAACATCGGCTTCCTGGGCGCGGAAGTGGTCAACGGCCAGATCGATTTGCAGGCCGATGTCGAAGTGACGCTCCTCGACCCCGATGATCCGGGCGTCCTCGGCTTCGACGACAGCCAGTACGGAGTGGAGAACACCGACGGCACCGTCACGGCAGCCACGCCCACCGCAACTGAACTAACCACGGACTCCGGCTTCTTCCTGCGCATCGGCAACATCGGCGTCACCACCCCCATAACCGTCGGAGCCGGTGACTACACAGACGTCGAGGGCGTCAGGGATGCCCTGGAAACGGCGCTGGGGAGCGAGCTCGGCAGCCTGTTGAACGTGACCCTGGTCGGCGCGGGCAGCGACACGCTGCAGCTGGAGCTTGTGGACACCACCAGCGGCGCCCTGGGCTTTGCGGACGAACTCGTCTCGACAGCCGGAGAACTGCTGACCCCGTCCTCCACCATCTTCGAGTATCTCACGGAACAGATCTTCCTCCTGTCCCTGGCCGGTGCCCTGCCGCGACTCGTCGTGGTGCGTTTTGAAGATCTTGGATTTGACGACGACCAGTCCTCTGATCTCGAGGACGACCTGGTCGCGGAGGATCCAGTTCTCACACCCGACCTGACCGGAGATGCAACCATCGACATCACGGTGACCCGCGAGGACGGAACCACGGCGTCCCAGTCCGTCGCGATCACCGACGTGGAAACCGACGGGTTCACCACCGCCGCCGAACTCGCCGCGACTCTGGATGGCAAGCTCAACACCACCCTGGCGGCCCTGCTGGACGTTTCGGCCGACGGGGACGACAGAATCGTCATCAGCGCCGCAAGCTCGAACGTCGGTGCCATTTCGATTTCGGCAGGAGGAACCGCCACGACCGAAATGGGCTTCGACTCCAGCCAGTTCGTGGCGCCCAGGATGACGGCGGCCAGCGACGCCACGGCCGACCTGTCGGGCCCGTGCAAATTCAGCATCGTCATCAACGGGATAACGGACGTGACGGTCGAGGTTCCGGACAACGACCGGGCCAATTTCAACGACCTGCTCACCGACATCAATCAGGCCCTGACCGATGAAGGGATCACGGACATCCAGGCCAGCGTGGACGGCTCGCGCATCGTGCTCGAAGCGACCGCCCCCAGTGTGGGAAGTTTTGACTTCTCCATCATCGGCAACGAGACCATCGACGACCTTGTCGACGACGTGAACTCGGCCCTGGCCGCGGCCGGTTTCGACACCGCGGACGAAGTCCATGCCGTCGCCGTCGGCACAAACCAGCTCCGGATTGAATCCGTCGGCGATTCCGACGGGCAGTCCCTTGAAATCTCCCGCACCCTGACTTTCGACGCGGGCGTCACCTACGACGAATTGACGGACGCCTCGGACGCCGAACTCTTCGAATCGCACAACGGCGCACTGTCCCATGTGGAAATGGACCTGCCGGTCAGCGTGCTGGCGGGTCTGGTGGATGGTGACGGAGTGGCCTGGAATCCGGCCGATGTGGCCATCGTCGGCAATTTCAACCCGTTCGACGTGACGGTTGCGACCTATGACGATGTCAGCCTGCACCGCTTCAACATCGACTACGACGTGTACCCGGAAAACCCGGCGGATCCGGCGAGCGGCAACCTCGATCCCGCCGACCTGGAGGACGAGGTCCGCCTGGTCAACTTCGCCGAACTGCTGCAGTTCAACGCCATAACCTCCGAGAGCATGATCAAACTGCTGACCCAGCTCGGCCAGACCCTGGACCAGCTGGTGGCGTCGGGAGACCTGGCAGATTACAGCATACCGTTCACAGGATCGTCCCTGGCCGATCTGTTCACCATGAATCAGCTCTTCCAGACGGCGCTCATCTACGATCCGGGCCCGGACGGCGAGATCAACAGCGACAAGAACATCCCCAATGAAGGCGGCACGGATGACCATTCCAGGCTGCTGGTGCGGACCTTCGTCGACGGCGACGACAACGACGCCATCGCCTTCCTGCCCTCCTTTGCCACGGCGCAGCAACTGGCAACGGAGTTGTCCGACCTGCTGGACCTCCCCCTGGGCAGCATCAACGCCACCTACAACCCCGTTGACGGCGATGAAACGGGCAACGAATTGAGCTACACCGTCAGCTTCGTCTCCAACCAGGACATCGCCCTCGACGGCGAAGTGCCCTTCGAATTCGACCTCGACCTCGACCCCTTCAACGAACTGACCATCGACATGGACGCGCTGGCCACGGCCAACGTGAGTCTCACCGGGTTCAACGTCATGGAGATGACCTTCGGTGTCGATCTCGACCCGGCGGTCCCCATCTCACTGGATACGGAACTCACCAAGCTCAACGGCGAAACCGGCGTGGGCATCAAGACCGAACACGCCATGACCGCCGCCAAGACTCTCGAAGTCATGTACGGCCTGGAGAGCGAAACCACCTTCAAGGTGCGTCTGGGCAGCGACGCGGCGGTGACGGTCTCCATCCCCAAATTCCTCTATCATCCTACCAACCTGGACGGGAGCATCGACGACTTCGTGGACCAGGTGCAGGCAGCCTTCGACAGTGCCCTGGGCGCAAGCCAGGTGACGGTTTCCCACACCGCGGAAAACGCCCTGGCCCTGGACAGCAGCGAAACCATCACCCTCATCGCCATCCCATCGGACCCCTCGGCCCTAACGGAGATGGGCTTCGACTCCGAAGAACTGACGGGCACCACGGTCGAGGCCGTGAAGCCCGCCGAACTCTATGCGCTGACCGCTGACGCGCACTTCACCATCGACATCACCTCCACGTCCCTTTCGGGCTTGGTCACGACCCCGGTCGAGGTCGTCGTCAAGGCCGCCGACACGGCCAACAACGGCAACGCCTCGGCCCTGATGGCCGATGTCAACAACGCCCTGCGCCTGGCCGGGCTGCAGTGGACTGATTTTGACGACAGCATCGTCGGCATCAGGGCCGGCCTCGACGCCAACAGGCTGGTCCTCACGGCCACCGACGACTCGACGCAGTTCACCCTCTCCGCCCCCGACACCGCGGCCCATGACGAACTCGGGCTGCGGGCAGGGACCGCCGACACCTACGACCTGGTCATCGTGGACCGCGACGGGGAAAGCCACGGCATCAGCCTCGACGCCCTGCTGGCCGACCCGAACAGCGATATCGCGGACCTCCTGGCCCTGATCAATTCGCAGACCGGCGGTGCGGTCACGGCCAGCCTGAACGGCAGCAGCACAGGCCTGCTCCTGACGGACAACATCGGCGCGCCCGATCCCGGAAACCTCCTGACCGTCGGCACCGTCAACGGCTCCCTGGCCGCCGTCAGGCTCGGTCTGGTGAACGGCCCGACGAACCCCGACGACCTCAACACGGCCGACGACAACGACACGGCCGGCGACTCTGCGCGCAATCCCGACTATGTCGAAGGCGCCTCCATCGGCACCAAGTCCCTGGTGGACAGCTTCTTCGTGCGTGACGGCTCCCTGAGCGCCGCGTTCCAGGCCACGCTGCCCACGGGCGGCATCGCCGGCGACGCCCTGGCGGGCATTGTCGGCGTGGACGTGGTCCTCGAAGGCGGTTTCGGCGGCGTCGTCACTGTCGGCCTCAAGGCTCCCGGGGAATTCAATGCTCCCGGCAGCAAGGTCTCCCTGGCACAGTTGCAGGCCGGCGTCGGCGATACGACCCCCCAGGGCCGAGTGGCGACCGGACCCGCAATCTCGAAGCAGCAGACATTGGACTACGAGACCGGCTTTCTTGATACCTTCGACGGAGCCACGCCCGGCACAGTCCTGACCACGGACACAGCAGACGCCACAGCCCTCGTCCTCGCGCACTACCCCACCATCGGCGGGGGCAAGCTGGTTCTGATTGATGTCGACGGGAGCTTCGACGACGCCGACATCCTCGTCAGCAGCACCGGCGACACCGCCACTGCCGACGGCGCAGCCCAGGCAGCGGACTTCTACGGCGACCTGGACCTCGGATTCGCCGTCAAGGGAGGCTTTTCCGCGGCCGAAGGCTACGGTCTGGACATCGTATCCGCCCTGCAGGGGCTGACCGGCTCGGTGGACGTGCATCTCACGACCCTTGACAGCGCAACCCTGGTAGACGTTGCGACCCAGCTCGACGACCTCTACGACTTCGTCGACCTCGGCTACCTGGACTTGGGTGATGCTCTGGAAGAGCTCGAAAGCCTGGTCCTCAGCCTGGAAAGCAACTTCGAACTGCTCAACCAGGCTCTGCCGCTCATCAACAAAAGCGTCAGCGAACTGCTGGGCATTTCCTCGGGGTTCTCCACGGCCGTGGACAACTTCATCGCGGAACTGGAAAACGCCGAGTCCCTGCTCGACCCCGCTGAAACCGACGTGCCCACTCTGACCCTGCAAGGCATCGCCCAAGCCCTGCGCGGCGCGTTCGGCCTGGAGGACGGCAGCAGCGCCATCGTCGTCGACCTGGTCCAGGACGGTGGCAGCACCCTGCTGACCATCGACTTCGACCTGGTCGAGGCCGTAAGCAGCACCGTGGGCCTGGATGCGGAACTGGGCGGCGACCTGCCCAACCTGACCAGCGGCAAGATCCTTGAAGTCATCGGCAGCTTCGGCTTCAACTTCAAGATCGGCATCGACCTGGACGACCCGACCCGGGTGTTCCTGTTCAACCCGGACGGCGGGCTCGACGTGGACCTGTCCGTCATCGGCGACGGCGCCGAAGGCCTGGGCCTGGTCTTCCAGGCCATGATCGGGGATCTGCCGGTCCAGGTGCGCGACGGCATGGTCGACATGGACGTGGAGTTCTCCCTGGGCGGGCTGGACTTCAGCGGCGAGACCCTGAATCCGGGACGAAAGCTGCTCGGCGACGTCATCGACAGCATCGCTGCCGATCTGGACTTCACGGACGGCCTCGGCCCCTTCACCGTGGACATCCTCAGCCAGGATTTCCTGTTCAGCATCCCGCTGTTCGACCCGGCAGCGGGCCTGACCGGCTTCCTCACAGAGATCTACGCTGAGGGAACCGACCTGCTCGATACGGCCTTCAGCCTCCTCGACACCACCGCCCTG
>CAZQYA010000098.1:0-12226 GCA_964597325.1 uncultured Desulfovibrionaceae bacterium | reverse complement strand
GCGCACGATACGCCTGGCCGGGATACCGCGATTGGCCACCAGAATCTTCTTGCCCAGGATCTCCCGGGATACTTCTTCAAAACTGCGGGGGGTCAAAGACATAGTGTAAACTCCAGGTAAAACTGCAGGTCAGTATGCCGGGACAGAACGGCTTGCCATTGTGATTGCATGAAACAAAAGATCCCCTGTCACGGCTTCGTCGGGAAGAATTGGAGCGTGGCAGGGGAACAAGGTGAGGAATAGGCTGGATTCAAAAAAGAAATTCCTCCGAGAGATACGCTGATCAAGCTATGTTCCCTCCCCCGTGCGAGGGAGGGAACATATGCTTTTAGGCGCTTTCGTACAGACGGGTCATAATGAATTCGCGATGTCCCAGGGCTTCGGAGGATGTCAGACGGCCGTTGCAGGTGCTGATCATCATGTCCAGGAGCTTGTCGCCGGCCTCGTCCATGTTGATCTCGCGGCGCAGCAGGCCGGAGACGTCCACGTCGAAGTGCTCTTCCATGGTCCGCAGGGTGCGGGGGTTGGAGCACAGCTTGATGACGGGCAGGATCGGGTTGCCGATGATGTTGCCCTGGCCGGTGGGGAAGAAGTGGACCACGGCACCGGAAGCGGCGCACAGGGTGACCATCTCGGCGGCGGCGGAGGAGGAGTCCTGGAACCACAGGCCGGGGCCGGTCGGGGCTTCGGCCATGTCCAGGCAGCCGATGACGGGGGCCTTGCGGCCGATCTTCTGAATGTTGCCCAGTGCCTTTTCCTCGATGGTGGTCAGGCCGCCCTCGATGTTGCCCTTGGTGGGCTGGGAATCGGACAGGTCGCTGGTCTTGTGGTCGTCGATGACCTTGGCATAACGATCGAAGAAGAACTGGAACTGCTTGCGCACTTCATCGTTGGCGCAGCGCTCGAGCACGAGGTGCTCGCCGCCGGTCAGTTCGGTGGTTTCACCGAAAATCAGTGTGGAACCCTGTTCGTACAGCTTGTCGTAGGCGTTGCCGACGGTGGGGTTGGTGGCGATGCCGGAGGTGGTGTCGGACTCGCCGCATTTGGTGGAGACCACAAGTTCCTTCACGTCGCACTCGGTGCGCGGCAGTTCGGTGGCCCACTGGAGAAGTTCCTTGGCCTTGCGGGAGGCGGCGGCAATGGTTTTGAGGTCGCCGTTCTGCTCGATGGAGAAACCGAAAACAGGCTTGCCGGTGGCGGCGATGCCTTCGACGATCTTGTTGGTCCACAGGGGTTCGATACCGATGACCACGACGGCTGCGACGTTGGGGTTGCAGCCCGCGCCAATCAGGGTGCGGAAGTGCAGGTCGAGGTCTTTGCCGAACTGCAGACGGCCATAGGCATGAGGGATGGCCAGTACGCCCTTGACGTTGTTTTCCACGGCCTTGCAGGCAGCGTTGGACAGATCGTCCAAGGGGAGGATGACGACATGGTTACGGATGCCGACACGGCCATTTTCACGACGATATCCTAAAAATTTGGTCTGCATGGATTACCACCTCTTGGTTTTGACGTTGTGGACGTGCAAGTGTTCGCCTTTCTTGATGGGAGCCACGACCTTGCCGATGTCAGTGCTGTACTTGATGACGGTATCACCGGCGGCATAATCCTGCAGGGCAACCTTGTGGCCGATCGGAATGTCATTGAGAATTTTGATCTTGACGGTCTGGTCTTCCTTCATGACCCAACCGGTGATCTCCTGACCGGCTTTCAAGCCTTCAACGACCACTACGCCAACGCCATCCGCGGCTTCGTGAACCAGAAAATCGATAGCCATGTATGCCTCCTAAAACGGTTAAAATGTAGAATCGAGTGATGCAGAAAATTTTACTGCATATGCGACGATATGCCTGCCTCGATCTGCCTCAATTGTCTTTCAGTAGTTATCTGCATTGCTTTGTCTTGTATTTGTATAAAAAATTCTCATTTAAAATATGAGAAAATGACCAGTGATGCAGATACTGAATGATTTTGGAGCTGGACTCACATGCCCTGCACCGCTTGCCTAATGGCCTTGATGCGCTCTGACGGACTGTCAGCAAAGAGCGTTCCAAAATTCAGAGGCGCTATGATTTGTTTTAATCGCCTTGTTTTGCTTGATTTTTTTGGAGAAGCTGCAAATTGTGTTTGTGCGCCCTGT
Source organism: uncultured Desulfovibrionaceae bacterium (assembly GCA_964597325.1). Taxonomy (GTDB): domain Bacteria; phylum Desulfobacterota; class Desulfovibrionia; order Desulfovibrionales; family Desulfomicrobiaceae; genus Desulfomicrobium. Next base: position 10,086 of record CAZQYA010000098.1, on the reverse strand, counting down.
TCAAAACTGGACAAAGTGCCCGTATTTGGGCACCCAAGTGGGCACCTGACCCGTTCCCTCCCTAACAAGGATCACCGTATGGATACCGTAAAGAGTTTCAGCACTCAGTCCAGCCGAATGCTCAACGTCCAGACATTCAGCCGCGAGCTTGTGGCTTCCCTCGGCAAGGTTTCGTCGCGCAGCCTTTTTCTGCAGACCCTGTCACGCCTTCTCCGGCAGCAGTTCAGCTATGACCGCTTGTGCATCAACCTCTACGATCCCAACAGCGAGCTGTTGAGCTATTTCACCGCGGCGGAGGGCGCTGTTGTCAACTCCCTCTCGCCCATTCGGAAGGCCGAGAAGACGACAGTGGCAGGGCATGTGATCAGCTCGCGAAAACCTGTCGTCATTACAGATATTTCTCAGCACTTCGCCGAATCTGCGCTTCACCCCATGGCCGAGGCTGGCCTGACCACAACCATGGCCTTTCCTCTGGTGCTCAACGATCAGATTATGGGCACGTTGCATTGCTCGTTTCGTCAGAAACCGAGCAACCTTTATGAGATTATGGAGTTCCTGCTGGAACTTTCCCCTTTTGTGGCTGTAGGCTTGGGGGCTTTGCTGGCCATGGAGTATCTTGAGCAGGGCGCGGTATTGAACCAGGTGCCCTTCACGGGTGACACCGGGGATTGCGAGACGTTTTTCTTCGAGAGTCCGGCTATGCGGCGTTTCATGGCAAAAGTGCATGCCGTGGCGGTTTTGGACATTCCTGTGCTCATTCTGGGCGAAACGGGAACGGGAAAGTCGCGATTGGCACACTACATCCATTCCCGCAGTCAGCGTAGAAAGATGCAGTTCGTCAAAGTCAACTGTCCGGCCATGGCCTCGTCGCTTTTCGAAAGCGAATTGTTTGGCCACGCCAAAGGTGCCTTTACCGGTGCCGCCTCCAAGCGGGTAGGGCGGTTCGAACTGGCCCATCAGGGCACCCTGTTTCTCGATGAAATCGCGGAATTGAACCAGGAGATGCAGAGCAAGTTGCTGCATGTCCTGGATGATAGATGTTTCGAGAGGGTCGGCGAGAGCGTGTCCCTTTCGGTGGACGCGCGGCTCATCGCCGCTACGAACGTCAGAATGCAGGATGCGGTGGCCGAGGGGAAGGTGCGCAGCGATTTCTACTACAGGCTTTCGTCATGCGTGCTTGAGATCCCACCCCTTCGCGAGCGTCTGGACGATATTCCTGCGCTGTCGAGTTTTTTCGTGAATCAGCTTTCAAACCAGTATTCGCTGCCGAACATCCAGCTTTCCCAGGATATTCTGCAGCACCTTGCCAGCCATCACTGGCCGGGGAATGTTCGGGAACTGCGCAATGTGATTAATTCGTTGCTGATCCGGATGAGCATCTCCGGGGAATTACGAAGCGAGGACATCGAAGAGGCCCTGCAGACGGATGCGACGGTTTTCGCCGAGCCGACAGGGAGCGAAGCCCCGAAACAGGTCCGCGCGCAGGACGTCAGTCTGGAAGAGGTCGAGCGGCAGCACATTTTGCAGGCGCTGAAGCGGACCAGAGGAGTCATTTCCGGGCCCAAGGGAGCTGCCAAGAAACTGGGACTGTCGAGGTCCACGTTGCAGCGGCGTATGGCCAAGCTCGGGATTGACGCTGATAGCATCAAGAATATGGACGCTTAACGCGGACGCACACGAAGCGGAGCGGTCCGGGAACCGGACGGAAAACTCAGATGTTGTATCCGGTCTGGAGGCTCACGTGCGAAAAGCGCATTTCGGACAGGTCCGCGACCAGCAGGGTCCCGCGGAGCGCAGACTGTCCGCTGGTCAGGATGCGAATGACCTCTGTCGCCTGAAGGGCCGCCGCGAATCCGACAGAGGGGCTGGGGATGCCCTGGACGAGTTCGCTGCTATTTTCCTTGCCGTTCATGAATTCGGCCAGTCCGGTCTCCTCGGGCCAGGTCGTGCTGATCACCGCCGTCCAGCCGGATACCCCCGCCGAGACGAGGGGTACCTTTGCGGCCGTCGCCATGGTTTGCAGGTCCCTCCTGTGCGCCGCGCCGCCCAGGCAGTCGACGATCACGTCGACTTCTTCGAACATTCCGTCCGAGAATTCCAGCGTCAGCGGGTCCACGCGCACCAGTGGATTGACATCCGCGATGCGTTCACAGGCTATATGGGACTTGAAACGGCCCATGTTCGAGACCGTGGCCAGGAGCTGCCTGTTGGCATTATGCAATTCCATGATGTCCGGGTCGAAGAGGATAATCCTGCCGACTCCGGCTCTCGTCAGATATTCCAGGACATGTCCCCCCAGACCTCCGCAACCGACGAGGACCACGCGGGCCAGGGCCAGACGGAGCTGGTCCTGGGGCTGCAGGGTCATGGCGTTGCGTTTGTAGCGGGCCGGCATTTCACCGGCCCGGATACCGTCGACCACTTCCTGCTGGACAGATTTGCCGGATGAGGCTGCACGGTCCAGGAAGATCTGGTCGGCCAGATAGGAGATGTTCGTTCCCGTAGTCATAACTCGGGTCTGTAGAAGTAGGTGGTATTGGCGTTGGGCACGACGGCGATGCGCGGCGGGTGTTCCGAAGCCGCTTCGGCGAACCAGCGGTCCAGCGTGGCCTGGGCATCGCCTTTGCTCAGGTGGCATTCCGCCAGAGTAGATTCGTCCATATCTGAATCCACCACGACCGTGAAACGCGTCAGGGTCCGGCTGAAAAGGAATGCCTTATGCGCACCCATGCGGAAACCGAGTTCCGCGAATTCGCGCATCTGTTCTTCCGGTGTTGGAAACTGCCGGACGTAGTTCTGGTAGTGGTCGTCGCCTACCCCCTGAGGACATGCGGCCAAGAGCAGGATCTTGCCGCCTTCGGCCGCGCATTGGGATGCCAGGTTCAGGCCCTTCTGGGCCTGGTACAGGCAGATGTCCTTGGGGTCCCCCCCGCACGATGCAATGACCATGTCAAAGGGCTTGTCCATGGGCAGGCCGTAGACCTTCTCGGAAAAGGCGGCGCCGGCCCGCAATACCGCCACAGGTTCTCCGGCGAGAAGGGCCACCGCCTGTTTGGCAGGGTTGAGGCTGACATTGATGGCCAGGTCAATTCCGATCATTTGCCCGGCCTCGTTGATGTCGAGGCGAGTGGGATTGTCCAGGATGTTTCCCACCCGCGCCTCCGGACTCGACATGAGGCTGTGATTGTGTTGGATCATGTCCTTTGAGGCACAGCCGATGGCCACGCCCTTGGCGCCGCCGGTCATACCCTGGAACTGGTGGGGGTCAATCATTCCGATAACGAGCTTGAGTTCGGCCTCACCGATGGCGGCGTTGATTTCAACGGGCGTCCCACGGCTTGTGGTTCCGAAGCAGGTCATGGGGGAGGTCAGTGCGTCGTGCGATACAACGGTGCAGCCCCGCAGGTCCTCGGGCAGGATTCTGGCGAGTTGTGCCGCGTCGGGCGCGGGGTGCAAGCCTCCCCCGACGACGATGCGCACCCCTGCAGGGTCGAGGTCCGGCCACACGCGGAAGAGTCGGTCCAGCAGCACCGGCAAAAGGGTCTTGAGGGGGGCGGGACGTGTTTCGTCGGGCACGGCAATGGCTACGCTCGAGGGCCGGCGGCGGCCCTCAAGCGTTTGAGTTTCTATGGGATTGTCCAGGGCATCTTCCAGTGCCTGGCCAAGGTCGGACAGGACCGGCAGTTCCCTCGGCTTCATGACGGTGACGTCTGAGCCGTCCGGAAGTTCCAATGTTTTATATCCGGCACCGTATTTAAGTTTGATATTCAACGAGTTATCCCCCGCAGATATAAGGACAAAGGGAAACGGATGCGTTTTCGTGCACCACGGTGTCCAGCGTGGCCATCTGGCCATCGACGATGGCGAACATGACAAGGTTCTGGGGAATTCCGAGATGCCGGGTCAGCTGTTCGATGGTCATTTCGAACGGAATCTCGTACGTCTCGGGATTTTCCGGTGCATATTTCGCCAGAATTGCCTCCAGGACAAGTTTGATGCGCATGGGGTGTGCCCGCTTTTCGTCTAAGCCAACCACTCCAGACTGAGGTTCAGAAGCGATCCCTGGCGCGGGATCCCTTTTTCGTCCCAGTTCATCATGGAGTAGTACATGCTCAAGGCGTTCTGGAATTCTTCGGGGTCAATGGCGGAGCCTTTGAGAGGGCCCCCCGGCAGCGGTTTGTACAGGCGGCGGAACAGTGTGTCGTCCTTCCGGTCCATGCCTTCGCGGACATTGAACATGCGCGCCAGCACTATGGAACGCTCGCCGGCGGCCATGAGTTCGTGCAGGCTGGTGGACCACCCAGTCACCGCCTGAACGACTTCGCACAGTTTCGTGTAGGTCAGGGCGAAGAGGGGCGCGACCACATAATTGCAGATTCCCAGGGTGTTGTTCATGGCCCAGGTTTTTTCGCCGGCGATGAAATAGCGGACCTTGTCCGGGCCGCTGTCCAGAGGCTTCGGCGGGACAATGATGCCCAGAGGGTTGACGAGCTTCACTCCTTCTCCCTGGAAGGGATTCTCGTGCGGTGCCTCAATGTGGTCCCCGCCGGTGGGTGATAAGGCAAAACCCAGACCTACGCCGGTCTTGCCGCGCGGATCATGAAAAGCCGGTTCCTGTCCCTTGATATGGAATGCATATTTTTCGGAACCCTTGCCGATCTTTTCCGCAGCGCGTTTCACGCCGTCGGTCAGGATGTCTCCGATGCCCTCGCGGCGGGTCATCTTGTCCAGAAGTTCGAGCATCCCCTCGCCGTCGCCGAACGTGATGGCTCGTCCGCCCAGGTCCTCGGCGCTCAAAATGCCCTTTTCGCAAAGTTCCATGGCAAAGGCCACGGCTGAACCCGCGCCGATGGTGTCGATGCCCATGGCGTTGCAGAGTTCGTGACCGCGGCAGACCGCGTCCAGGTCCCCGACGCCGCACACGGAGCCCAGGGCGGCCAGGGTTTCATATTCGGGTCCGCCGTAGCGTTTATCACCTGTGTTCTTGACCTTGCGCTTGCAGGCCACGGTGCATTTGTAGCAGGTATGGTTGCCGTCGAACACTTTTTCGTAGCCATCCCAACCCAGCTTTTCCGCATCTTCGAACTGGCCTTCCCGCCAGTTGCGCGTGGGCAACATGCCGGAGTTTTGCAGAGCCATTACGTGCTGGACCGTGCCGTATTTGCGTAAGCCCACGTTGGGCATGTGCTCGTTGATGCGTTTGCGGTGCCAGAGGTTGAGCGCTTTGAATGCCTCAGGATCAGCCATCTTCAGACTGCCTTCTTCGCCGCGCATGATAACGGCCTTGAGATTTTTGGAGCCCATGACGGCACCCATGCCGCAGCGTCCGTTGGCGTGGGCCAGTTCGTTGATGACGCAGGCCAGGCGGCTCATTTTTTCACCGGCGGGGCCAATGGAGGCGATGCGGATTTTCTTGTCTCCCAGTTCCTCACGCACGGCGTCCAGAAAGGGCGCGTTCTTCATGCCCCAGAGGTGTCCGGCGTCGCGCAGTTCGACCTGTCCCTTGTTGACCCACAGGTAGACGGGCTTGGGGGATTTGCCCTTGAAGACCACGGCGTCGAAGCCGGCCATCTTCATTTCAGGTCCGAAATACCCTGCCGCTTCGGATTCGCCGAATCCGCCGGTCAAAGGGTTCATGGCGGCCACTGTGTATCGGTTGAAACCGGCCATTCCACACCCGCAGAGCACGGACGCGGCAAAGATGATGACGTTATCAGGACCGAGGGGGTCGGCTTTTTTCGGGATGTCCTTGAGCATGTACCAGCTGGCCAGGGAGCCTCCTCCCCAATATGTACGATACCAGGTTTCGTCATGCTCATCCACCGCCCATGTTCCCGCAGTGAGATCTACCACGAGAATCTTTCCGTTATAACCGTAAGGCATTTTACAATCTCCTGAAGTGATCTGAGTTTCCGGACGGAGGATCTCTCCGTCCGGGCAGTGTTTCTAGTTGCCCATTCCCAATACTTCCGGGAGCCAAGTGGAAATTTCCGGCACGAAGGTCAGCAGCAGGATACAGGCCATGAGTGCGACCAGGAAGGGCAGCACGCCTACTGATATTCGTTCCACCGATATGTTGGCGATTCGGGAAGCCACAAAGAGGTTTACTCCAAGGGGCGGCGTGAGCAGAGCCATTTCGTTGGTGACCACGAGGATGACGCCGAAGTGGATGGGGTCGATCCCGACCATTCTGAGCATCGGCATCAACACCGGCACCAGGATGATAATCGTGGAAAGGGTTTCCATGAACATGCCGAGGAGGATCAACACGCCGATGATGAGCAGCATGACGACATAAGGGTCCTGTGAAAATCCCATGACGGCCTCGGCCAAACGCTGCGGGGCCTGCTCGAAAGTCAGAATCTTGCCGAACAGGGTCGAGGTTCCCACGATGAGCAATACGGCTCCGCACAGCAGGGCGCCTTCGAGCAGGGCACGATAGATGTGCATTGGACGCAGAGCGCGGTTGACCACGATGCCGACGAAGAGCGCGTAGGCGATTGCCAGGACAGCGGCTTCGACGGGAGTGCACAACCCGGAGTAGATCGAACCGAGGATAACGAAAGGTGTCAGCAGGGAGAAAAAACTTTTGCGACAACAGTTCAGAAATCTCATCAAGTTGAAAGGCGGCGTGTCTTCATCGCCTCTGTAACCGTGCTTGCGGGCCAGCAGCCAAGCGGTGAAGCACATTGCAAATCCTACCATGAAGCCTGGCAGGAAGCCGGCGGTAAACATGGCCGTGACGGATACGTTGCCCAGAATGGAGTAGATGATCATCGGGTTGCTCGGCGGAATGAGCAGGCCGATGGTGCCGCCCGACGAGGATACCGCCGCAGCGTAGTCCCTGCCGTATCCGCTGCGGATCATGGCCGGTACGAGAATGGTACCCACCGCCGCCACGGTGCCGGGTCCCGAACCGGAGATAGCCGCAAAAAATGTGCACGCCAGGATGGTCGTGATGCCCAGGCCGCCGTGGACGCGGCCAACCATCTGTTTGACCACATCGATGATCTGGTTCGTTATGTTGCCGTACTCCATGAGCGTGCCGGCAATGACGAAACAGGGAATGGCCAGAAGTGGAAAGATGTTGAGACCGTCGAAAATCGAATTATGGATGACGGACATGGGCAGGTAGCCGCCAAAGGTCAGGGCCACGACCGAGGATATGGCCAGACTCATGAAGACCGGCATCCCAAGCAGAAAAAACACGCCCAGGGTAACCAGAACCATTGTCAGTACAGAAATTTCCATATCAGTTGCCCGCCTTTTCGAATTCTTCCTGCACCAGTTCAATCAACGTTCCGTTTTTCCAGCGCAGGTAATAGTTTTCGACGATTCGCCAACTCATGAGGACAAAGCCGAAGGGGATGATCATTTCCACATATCCCCGGACGATGTGGAGCGTGGGGGAAATTTCCGGGAAATCAAGCCCGCTGTAGACGACGTTCCAGCTGATCCAGGCGATGTAGAAATTGAAAATGACCCAGAGGACGTCGGTGAAGCCCCTGAAGACCAGACGCAACTTGGGGGGCATCAGCAGATACTGTGCTGTAATCCGGACATGCGTGCCGTGCTTTGCGACCAGGGCCGCGGAAGCGAATACCGCCCAGAGAAAGGAGAAGCGGCTGAGTTCCTCGGTCCATGGGATGCCTGCGCCGGTAACCCAACGGGCTCCGACTTGCAGCATGAGGCAGGCAACCATGACGCCGACACACGTCACGCTCAATATTTCTTCAAAGTTATCGTAAAACTTGCGAATGACAGTCGTCGCTTGAGTCGACATGGCTGCCTGCCTCCTTGAGGTTCCGGTTTATTTCATCAGGGAAAGGGCTTCCTCGATCATGGCCTTGCCGCCGACCTGTTCCTCGAACTGAGGCCAGATGGAGCGGGCCTTTTCCTGCCAAACGGGCTCGTCGGTCAGTTCGCTCAGCACCATGCCCTTGTCGATGCACTGCTTTTTGGCAATGTCATCCTGTTCTGCCGCCCACTTCCATTCGTACTGGGCAGCTTCCTTGGCAGCCTTCTTCACGAGGGCCTTGGTGTCGGGGTCAAGCTTGGCGTACCAGCCTTCGCTGAAGAGCATCGGTCCGACCCAGAGCATGTAGTGCAGTTCGGTGATGTGCTTCTGGACTTCCCAGAATTTCTGGTCGCGGTTGACGGTATGCGGGTTTTCCTGGCCGTCGATGACTCCCTGCTGCAGGGCGTTGAAGGTCTCGGACCATGCCAGGGGATGGGGTTCGATGCCCCAGGACTTGAAGGCTTCCAGCTGGACGGCAACAGGGGGAACACGGATTTTGAGGCCCTGCAGGTCGTCGATCTTGGTGATGGGCTTTTCGGAGTTGGTCAGGTGGCGATAGCCGCCGATCAGCCAGGAAAGGGGACGCGTGCCGCTCTGCTCGACGACCTTGTCGCCGACCTTGGTCACGAAGTCTTCGTTGCCAAGGAGCCGGTAGGCGGAGTCGATTTTGGGGAACATGTAGGGCAGGTAGAAAATGTTGGCCTGGGCCGCAAAGGGGGTCAGGTTGCCCACGGCCAGAACGGCGAGGTGGATTTCCTGGTTGCGCAGCTGGCGGACGTTGGCCTGTTCGTCGCCCATGGACCCGCCGAAAAAGGTCTGGACCGTGATTTTACCGCCGGACTCTTTTTCGACAATCTCCTTGAATTTGTTGATGGCGGTGGTGTGCAGGCTGCCTTCTGGGTTGGCCGTCGCTGCTCTGATGGTCATCTTTTTGTACTCTGCCGCAGAGGCCGCCGTCACGCTCACAAGAAAAAAAAGGGCCGTGAAGGCATACAGAAATCGTCTCATGCAGTCTCTCCTCTGATTCCAGGTTTGTAGAATACCATGCCTGCTCGGAACATCCGTGCAGTGCTTTTCCTGTATCTTTAGATCTAGGGGAAGCGGGAAACCCGCTTCTCCTGGACGTACAAAAAAGCTTTTCTTAACGAGTTGTTTCGAATTTCAGCTGGGTTGCGTGGTGCCCGCAGAAGGGCGCTGCGTATCAGTTACCGACAGCCTTGAAGACAGCGTTGCAGTCCTCCTTGCCGAATCCCGCTTCACTGGCTTTCTTGAAAGAAGCCAGGGCCGCTTCCATGGATGTCAGGTTGAGATCCCATGCGCGTGCCATTTCCAGACCGAGGCGAACGTCCTTCAATGCCAGGTCCACGCCGAAACGAGGGGCATAGTCGTCTGCCGCGATCCAGGGACCGCGGACATCCATCTGGAAGCTGCGGGCACCGGTGTCGCTCAGGAGTTCAAGGAGCTGGTTGCGGTCCATGCCCGCCTTGTCGCCGACCTTGATGCCTTCGGCGAGGACGGCCAGGTTGGTCATGCCGATCATGTTGGAGATGAGCTTGACGGCACAGGACGCGTCGACGGTACCGACGAAATTCGGGATGCCGATGACTTTGAAGATCTCTTCGTTGGCTTCGTAAAGCGCCTTGTCGCCCCCGATGAACATGGGCTCTTCGGCTTTCTCGGCATGGGCGGGGGTTTTGCCCAGGGTGCACTGCAGGTAGGCGATTTTCCGTTCTTCGGCCGCAGTACGCATTTCGTTGGCGGAACCGGGATCGATGGTCGAGAGCTCGACATGCAGTGCGCCGGCTTTCATCTTGGTGTAAAGGCCTGCTTCCCCGAGAACGACGCCCTTGACGTGTTGCGGCAGAGGCAGACTTGTGAAGATGATATCACAGGACGCCAGTTCTTCAGTTGTGGCCGCGGCCTTTCCGGTTGAACCTGCTTCGAGTGTCCGGGCAATCGCTTCCTGGCTGAGGTCGAAAACAAGGACGTCTTTCCCCGCACGTAGCAGGTTTCGGGCAAGAGGCCCGCCCATGAGTCCAACTCCGATGAATCCGATCTGCATATCTGCCTCCGTTGAGTTGAGTATTGCGTTATGTGGGAATACAAAAAAAAGTATCCAACTCTCGTCACGATAGACCGATATTGAGCAAAGAGCGTTCCATTGCGGCAAATTCGCTGTATGCTCTCTTATGTGCCCAAATTAAAGGATGTTTGGTCTGGAGGAGTTTGGCTTGTTGTTCTTTGTGTGCCCGGATGCGGGCAATTTTGAAAATTGGTCGGGCAATGAA
>CAZQYA010000097.1:424-12248 GCA_964597325.1 uncultured Desulfovibrionaceae bacterium | reverse complement strand
ACCTCTTCGCCATCCATCTGCAGGATCCCCGCGCCGCCGAGGACTATCCCCGGGCCGTACCGCAGTTCTCCCACCTGGCCAGGGTGCGCGGCAGCGAGGAGACCTCCGCCATCAAGGAGGTCAACGCCTTCGACGAGAACGAGTACCGCGCCCTGGTCGAGCACCTGACTGGCCGCATCGACACCCTGCTGAACCGGACCATGGGCTCCCAGACCGCCGAGGCGGCCGCGCCCCTGGCCGAGATGGACAAGCTCTGGGAGGCCGCCCTCATCGAATACGTGGGCACCGAGGCCAACCCGCCCAAGGACATCGTGGCCTGGGCCATGGACCGCGACCTGGTCAACCCGGCCGACAAGGCCCTGGACGTGCGCGTCCTGATCACGCGCGAGCAGCTGTCCTCCCTGGCCCAGACCCTGGACCAGGTGGTGCAGGCCCTCATGCGCGCCCAGGTGACCCAGGGGCAGTTCTTCGACGCCCTGCAGGGCGTGGCGGGGCAGGCCATGAAGCGGCCCGAGGATCTCGGGGGAAGCGTCAGCCTGGCCGAGACCGGGCTGCTGCCGGCCTTCATCGAGAGCCTGCCCTACAAGAGCGACATCCTGTCCCTGACCGAGGACATGTTCGCCAGCATGACCGCGGACCAGCGCTCCCAGCTGGAGTGGAGCGTGCTGGCCAAGCTCGACCAGTACCGGACCATCAACGAGCAGGTGGACGCCTGGTTCCGCATCAACGAGACGGACCCGGACCAGGACATGGTGTATCCCCTGCATCTGGACTATCTGCCCTAGTCGGCGCCGTGACCGCAGAGGCCACCGCCATGATCCGCGTCGAGGGACTGGTCAAGATCCGGGAGCAGAGCGAGAGCGTTTTCGAGCTGCATGTGCCCCTTTTTGAGGTCCGCCCGGGCAGCCTGGTCGCCGTGGTGGGCGAGAGCGGCTGCGGCAAGAGCACGCTCCTGGACGTCCTGGCGCTGGTCATGGAGCCCACCAGGGTTGAGCGTTTCGAGATCGCCGCCATGCCTTCGGCCCCGCCCGTGGACGCGGCCGCCCTGTGGGCCGGCGGCCACGAGGAGGCCCTGGCCGCCCTGCGCCGGGACCATTTCGGCTATGTCCTGCAGACCGGCGGCCTGCTGCCCTTTCTGAGCGTGCGCCGCAACATCGCCTTGCCGGGCAGCATCGCGGACCCGGGAGGCAAGGGCGTCTCCCGGGAGCGCATCGAGGCCCTGGCGGAGCGCATGGGCGTGGCCGGCTGCCTGGACCGCATGCCGGCCTCCCTGTCCATCGGCCAGCGCCAGCGGGCGGCCATTCTCCGGGCCCTGGCCCACCGCCCGCAGCTGGTCCTGGCCGATGAGCCCACCGCGGCCGTGGACAAGGGCCGCGCCCGGGCCATCATGGACGACATGCACAGGCTGGCCAGGGACGAAGCCGTGGCCGTGGTGGTCGTCACCCACGACACGGATCTGGTGGCGGGGCGGGCCGACGCGGTGCACACCTTCGACATCGAGCAGGTCTCGGACACGGTGACCCGGTCCGTGTGCAGGCGTATGGACGGAGGCGGTCCATGAGTCCCGGGCCCCTGCGACGCATCCCCTTTTTGGCTTCGGCCCACCTGCTGCACGAGTGGGTCCTGACCCTGTGCCTGGTCCTCGCCCTGGCCGCGGTCCTCGCCCCTCTGCTGGTTCTTTTCGGCCTCAAGCACGGCACCATCCACACCCTTCGCGAGCGTCTGGTCGAGGACCCGGTCTTCCGGGAGATCCGGCCCACGCGCACCCGCGAGTTCTCCCCCGAATGGTTCGAGGCCCTGGCGGCCCGGGACGGCGTGGGCTTTCTGACCCCGACCATCCTGCCCCTGTCCTCGGTGGTCTCCGTGGTCCTGCCCGGTTCTTCCGGGAGCGGACTTTTCGACCTGGTGCCCACGGCCCCGGGCGACCCGCTGATCCTGGAGAACGGCGGCGTCGTGCCCGGCGAGGGGGAGGTCGTTCTGACGGCCGAGGCGGCACGCCAGGCCGGGGTGGAGGCCGGGGGCGAGATCACGGTCCGGGTCACGCGGTCGCGCGGCGGCCGCAGCGAAGTCGTGGAGACCGGCCTCCGGGTCGCGGCCGTGCTGGACAGCCGGGCCGGTACCCTGGCCCGGGTCTACGCGCCCCTGCCGTTCGTGCTGGATGTGGAGGCCTACAAGGAGGGGTACGCCGCCCCGGACCGCGGCTGGAAAGGGGACACGCCTGTCCCGTACCCGAGCTTCGACGGGGCGCTCCTGCTCCTGCCGTCCCCGCTGCCGCCCATCACCCGGTCCGGCCTGGTCATCAACACCGGCTTCGCCCGCATGGCCGACGCGTCGCCCCAGCGGGTGAGGGAGGTGCTGGGTCTTGACCCGCCCGAGGGTTTCGCCTGCTACGAACTCTTCACGCCGGGCCCGCCCGTGACCGCCTCCAGCCTGCGCGCCGTGGACCGGAAGCTGCGCGGGCATTCCCGGGTGCTCATGCCCTTTGCCGATGATATCGTCCTCACTGCCGGCGACCGGGTCCTGCGCCCCGTGGGTTTGTCACTGGACGAAAACCAGGCCGAGTTGCTCGGCGTGGAGCCCACGCCCTGGGGCGGCTTCGACGGGAGTCCTGCCAGGGATTCGGCCACGGACTGCCTGTGCCCCGGCGCGGAAAATTCCACAGAGGCTCTGAACGTTCGCGCCGCCGGCATGCGTGAGGTCGAGTTCCCGCTGCGCCCGGTCGGTGTCACCTCCCTGGACCGCCCCGTGGTCCCGGTCGAGCTTCCGGGGGTGCTGCGTACAGCCCAGGCCCGCGCCGTGACCTTCGATCCCGGCACGGGCGGGTTCCGCATGGCCCGGGGCGGATACCGCGGCTTCCGTCTCTACGCTTCAAGCATCGACGACGTGCCCGGATTGTTCCGGCACCTGCAGGAGCAGGGCGTGGAGGTCGTGGCGGAGGTGGAGGCCATCGAGCGCATCCGGGTTCTGGACAGCGGCCTGACCCGCCTGTTCCGGCTCATCGCCCTGCTGGGCCTGTTCGGCGGCACCGGGGTCCTGGTGGCCAGCCTGTACGCGGCCGTGGAGCGCCGCCGCCGGGACCTGGGCGTGCTCAGGCTGCTGGGGTTTTCCCGGCGGCACGTGTTCTTTTTCCCCATGGTGCAGGGCCTCGTCATCGCGGCCCTGGGTTTTCTGGCGGGCCTTGGCGGGTACGGCGTCCTGGCCCGGGTCATCAACCGCAGCTTCGCCATGGACCTCGCGCCCGGCGAGGCTTTTTGCGTGCTGCCGGGCGGCTATGTGCCGGTTTTTTTCCTTTCCACCCTCGCCCTGGCGTCCGTGGCCTCCCTGGCGGCGGCCTGGCGGGCGACGTGCATCGATCCTGCGGAGGTCATTCGTGAACAGTGACGTTTTCCGGAAGCGGTTTTTCGCCGCGTGCATCTTTCTGGCGGCCGTTTTCGCGGCGGGCTTCGCGGCGGCCGAGGCGGGCGCGCCGACACCGTACAATCCCAAGCCCGCGGAAGGGGATCTGATCCTGCCCATGCCGGGTGAGGCCCACATGGTCTTCCGGCGCGTGCGCGTGCCCGGCAGGGGGTTCTGGGGCGACGAGGACCGCATCATCCAGATCGGCGACGCGGCGGGCGGCATTTTCGAAGGCCTGCAGCGCACCCAGATCAGCGGCTCCTTTCCGGCGGGTCAGGACGGGGAGTGGGAGATCGTCATGGCCAAGTACGAACTGACCCGCGGCCAGTTCGTGGCGGTCATGGGCATGGACGCGCTCCTGGCCGTCAGCGGCGACCCCGAGGACCAGAAGCTGCCGACCCTTGAGGGGCGCAGCCTGCGCGAGGCCCTCATGCGTCCCCTGACCTACGTGGCCCACGGGGATGTCCTGGAGTTCGTCCGGCGTTACAACCAGTGGCTCTTCGACCCCGAACACCCCGAGCGCATCGAGGCCATGCCCCGGCTGGACGGGGTGCCCGGGTTCCTGCGCCTGCCGGCCGAGGACGAATGGGAGTTTTGCGCCAGGGGCGGGGTGGAGGCCATCCGGGCCGGGACCTTCGACGACAGGCTGCCCTTCCCGGCGGCCAAGGCCAACGACCATGCCTGGCATCTGGGCAACGCCAAGCACAAGCTTCGGCCCGTGGGCCTCAGGCAGCCCGACGTCAACGGCCTGCACGATCTCTTCGGCAACGCCCAGGAGATGACCTCGGGGCTCTTCCGTCCCGAGATCTGGCAGGGCAAGCCCGGCGGCGTGGCCGTGCGCGGCGGCAGCGTTTCCACGCCGCCCGCGGACCTGCGCAGCTCCCTGCGCACGGAACTCGACGTCTACGGCTGGGACCCCGACGGCAAGAAGGTGGAGGAGCGCCGCTCCTTCAACACGGGCGTGCGCCTGGCCGTCGGGGCCAACGTCGTGGTGGACACGGCCCAGCGCGGCAGGATCGAGGAGGAGTACGAGGCGTACAAGGAGGGGCTCAGGCGGACCATGCCCGTGGGCCGCACCCTGGACAACCTGGTCAGTCAGGCCTCGGTCCAGATCGGCGCGGCCGACCCCATCATCGAGCGCCTCATCAAGGACAACCCGGCCCTCAAGGAGCCTCTGGGCAACGTCCAGGCCAGCCTGGACAAGGCCAGGGAGCGCCTCGAACTGGCCCAGCGCGAGAGCGCGCGCAGCCTGGCCCAGGACGCCGGGCGCAACGGCGTCAACCTGTCCGTGTACCTGTCGCGCCTGGAGCGGCTGGGAGAGACCCTCAAAACCGCCCGCGAGCTGGCCGAGGTCTCGGCCAGGTATCAGGAGCAGGTCGCGGCCGTGGAAAAGTCCATGAAGGAGCTGGAGACGGCCGCCCGCGACCAGCTCGGCGGCTACCGGGACAAGATCGCAAGCCTGGGCGAGTATGGGCAGGGGCATATCGATTTCGCTTTTACCGAACTCGGCGCCAGGGAGATGACCGGTCGCGAGCGGCTGGTCATGGAACTGCTGCAGGAGCACGTCAAGGCCTTTGCGGAACAGCGCAGGGCCGACACGGACGCCTGGTTCGAGGAATATCGCACGCGTTTCGCAGGATTTTCCGATTCGTGAATAACCGTTTTTTCAGGAGGATTGAGCTATGAGACTTATGAAGGGAATAGCCGTTGTGCTGATCGTGCTGATGCTGCTGCCGGGCTGCGCGACCATGTCCGACCAGAACCGGACCAAGGCCGAGGGCACGGGCGTCGGCGCCGTGCTTGGCGGACTGCTCGGCTACGCCGTTGGCGGCGGGCGCGGCGCGGCCATCGGGGCGGCCGTGGGTGCGGGCGCAGGCTTCCTGGTGGGCAACGAGATCGCCAAGCGCAAGCAGGCCTACGCCAGCACCGAGGATTTCCTCGATGCGGAGATCGCCAACACCAAGGAGTACAATAAGACGGCCATCGCCTACAACGCGAAGCTCTCCAAGGATGTGGCCGCCCTGGACAAGGAGTCCAAGGCCCTGCGCGCCAGATACGACAAGGGCAAGGTGGACAAGAAGACCCTGGTGGCCAAGAGCGACGCGTTGCAGAAAAAGATCGATGACAACGAGAAGCTCGAAAAGACCCTGTCCGAGGAACTCGAGGTCCAGACGGCCATCCTCGAGCAGGAGCGCAAGAACCGTCCCAAGGGCGACCAGTACATCGTGCGTCTGGAAAAGGAAGTGAAGACCCTGCAGAAGAACCTCGACAAACTGCGCCAGGGCAGCACGCAGCTGGCCCAGATCGATCAGAGGCTGTCCGTATGAGCGCGCGTCTCGTCTTCATTTCGCTGCTTACCGTGTGTGTCTTCAGCGGATGCGCGGGGACGCACGACCCGCGCTCGGGCGGTTTCTTCGGCGGCATCGCCGGCCTCGGGGGTGGTGGGTACGAGAACAGGGTGAAGGAGCGCGAGGCCAGGCTGGAGCAGCTCCGGGCCACCCAACGGGACCTCGACTCCGAGAAGGGGCAGTTGGAAACGGAGAAGTCCGCGGCCTATGAACGGGTCAGCCGGGAACAGGCCAGGGTCGATGCCATGCAGTCCGACATCGCCTCCCTGGAAAAGAAGACCAAAGCCCTCTCGGCCCAGCAGGGCGCGGATCAGAAACGCGTCGCCGAGCTCAAGAAACGCCTTGCTTCGCTGCAGTCCGGCGCCGACCGCCTGGAATCGTCCCTGGATGATCTCGAAGGCAGCGGCCAGGGCGACGCCGATGTGGACCTGCGCCGCAAGCAGCTCGAAGCCCAGCGCAACGCCCTGCGCAAGGAATACGACCTGCTCATGAAGATGCAGATGGAGCTTGCCCAGTGAGGTTGGTTCCGGTCGCGGCCGCGTTTCTGGCCGCGATGCTGGCGGCGCAGTGCCTGTATGCGGCCCCCCTGGAGGCCATCCGAGATATCCTGCGCCGCCATCTGCTGAACCCGCCCGACGAGGCGGCCCTGGCCGCCCTGTCCGACCAGGACCTGCCGGCCGCGCTGCGGGACATCGACCCGTACGCGCGGATCTTTCCGGCCGGGGAGTATCGCGCTCCCCTGGCCGGGAGCGATGCGTGGATCGGCATCGGCGCGAGCCTGAGCCTTCGGGAAGGGGTGCCGGTTCTCCATGTGTACAAGGGCGGAGGGGCCGAACGCGCCGGGGTTCCGGACCGCTCCCGCCTGATCGACATCGACGGCGAGCCGGTGGCCGGGCTGGACGCTCAGGCCGTTGCCGCGCGACTGCGCGGGGCCGAAGGCTCGGCGGTCAGGATTGGCGTGGTCGCGCCCGGCGGAGGAGAGAAGCGCTTCACGGTCCGCCGCGAGGCTTTTTCGCCCCTGGACGTGGAACTGGTGCCGCCCGGCACGCGGCACGTGGTGCGCATCCGCGACTTCACCGGCGGCATGACCCGGCCGGCCATGCGCGCCACGCTGGATTTCCTTTCCCGGAAGTCGGCCGGGGGTGAGAATGCCAGGCTCATCATCGATCTGCGCGACGCCCCGGGCGGCGACCTGTACGAAGCCTTTGACCTGGCCGGGCTTTTCCTCCCGGCCGGGACGATCCTGGGCACCATCCGCGGCAGGGACGGGTACGCCATGGAGATCCGGGCCCCGCAGGGGAAAACGTATTCCATGCCCCTGACGCTGCTGGTCGGGCCGGACACGGCCAGCGCCGCGGAAATCTTCGCCGGCATCCTGCGTCGGCACGAGCGGGCACTGCTCGTGGGCCAGACCACGTACGGAAAATGCGCGTCCCAGACGGACGCCAGGCTCTCGGACGGTTCGGTGCTGCGCTACACGAACAGGGAAGTCCTTTTCCCGGACGGGGACACCTGCACGGGAAAAGGACTCACCCCGGACCTGGCGGTCAGTGACGAGGAAATGGACATGCTGTCCCGGCTGGTGGAGCGGGCGATGTCGTTTTCCCGCTAGATGCGCCGGGCCCCGGTTCGGTGACGCCCGCGAGCCCGGCGGCATGCGATCCTGCATGCAGATGAAGCGATCTCTGAAACCATTCCTGGGAGGTGAACATGCTGAGAAGTGCCTGCATCCGTCTGACGGGTCATGTCCTCCTGCTTCTGCTTCTTTCGGGCCAGGCTTTCGCCTGGACGGCCGGATTAAAGGATGCGGCCGACGCCTTCGCCCTCGGCAAGGCCACCCCGGCCCAGGAGATGATGGTTTTCGTTCACAACAAGGAGGTCAACCTGCTGGCCCAGGAGGGCAAGATCTCCATGTCCCCCTACAGGGACTGCCAGGAGGAGTTCTTCCGGCTGAACGAGGACTTCGCCTCCAAGGCCGTGCGCGACGCGGGCTTCGACCCGAGCATCAGCAACCGCAAGTACAACCCCGGTACGGATACCGACGTCAATGTGCTGGGCAAGGGGGGCAGGAAGGTCACTCTGGATGACGTCAAGAAGATCGACGGCAACTACCAGAGGATCGTCAAGGAGCATTTTCAGCGGAAGGGATTGAAGCCCCCGGCGAACGCCGTCAATACCGAGACGGATTTCATGCCGCACCCGCAGCACACCGATCCCGACGAATTCCAGAGGATCGTCAGGCACATCAACCAGAACGGCGGGACAGCCTACACCGACCCCCGCGCCGCGGCGGCCCAGTCCAAACTCGGCACCACCAGCCCCATGTCCATTGACGAGGTGTCGTCATTCAGTTCGACCATGAAGGACATGGCCGACACGAAGATCGCCAAGGCCAACTCCCTGCGCGCCGAAGCCCGGTCCGTTCGCGGTTCGAACCCCGGCCGGGCCGAATATCTCGAGGCCCAGGCCAGGCAGTTTGATTACCAGGCCGCCAAATACCACAACCGCATCGCCGCGGCCAACAACCATGTCCGCAAGCAGAACGGCCTCCCGGAGAAGCCCCGGAACATCACCGGCTTCGACCAGTCCGCGGACATCATCGAAATCAGCGGCCGCAACCCGTTCACCGGCAAGGACGCCTCGACCATCCACAACCTGCACCAGAGCGCCCTGCAGAGTTCCACGGACGACATGATCGACACCCTGGTCGAAATCGCCAGGCAGAACCCGTCCAAGGCCGCCCAGATCCAGAAGGCCCTGGGCAAGGAAATCAGCAGGCTGCCGGCCAACAGGGCCGGTCAGGCCATCGAGCGCATCGAGAACGCGACCAAGGGTGTCAAGGGTCTCGACGGCTCGCTGGTCAAGGGCGCCGTGGCCGAGGCCAGGCTGATGAAACAGGCCTGCACGGCTGCCTCGAAATGGGCATCTTTCAAGCAACGGATGAAGAACGTCAGCGGCTTCAACCGCATGACGAAATTCTCGGTCGTCATGACCGCCGGCGGGGCGGTGCTCATGGCCCATCAGGGCATTTCCATCACCCTGGACAACGTCAAGGCCACGGACACCCTCTGGGATTATTTCCGGAACTGCTACTACCACGCGGCCTGGGAGGGCACGGGCATCGGCCCGGCCTTCGAGCAGGCCCAGCGCGAGGAAATCGAGCGCTACATGAAGGAGTTCGAGCAAGGCCAGTCCCCGTCCATGGTCAAGCACGTGACCTTCACCATGCTCAAGACCGGCGTCTACATGGGGCGCGACGCCATTATCGGCGTTCTCTACCTCCCCGACACCGTCTGGGAGTATTTCACCCAGGAAAAGGAGCTGGAAGGCTACGCGGCCATGCAGAACGAACTGGCCAGGGTCATGCGGCAGATGGTCCAGGACAGGAAGGGCTTCGAGCAGGTCATGGCCAACATGAAGAAGATGGGGCTGCAGAATGCCGACGCCAAGCCTTACATGGACTGCCTCCGCGCCGGGTGCGGGGGCTCCCTGGGCGGTTTTTTCAACCCCGCCTGCACCTCGGACATCGGCCACGGACCGTGCCAGTGCAACGGCCCCTTGACCATCTGGAAAACCCCTCTGCCCGCCGGGAACAAAGAGGCACAGTACGACTGTTTCAACAAGGTGGCCAAGATGCGCTACAACGAGGCGCGGGCCATTTTCGACTCGTGGCGGCAGCAGATGGTCAAGGAGAACGCCAAGAGCGTTCAGCCCGAACTGGATGCCATCAGGCAGGACATCGTCAATCGCAAGGCCCTCGAGGAGGAACAGACGGCCCGGGATATTTCCGATCGCTTCGCGGACATCAGTGACCTGCTTCTGCCGCAGGACGCCGACTATGTGCGGGCCATGGTCGGGCCGTATCTGCAAAATCACGCGATGCGGAATCTGGAGACGGGCGATGTCGACCGGGCCCTGGACAATCTTGACCGGGCGCAGAACAAGATCGGTGCGCGCAGTGCCCAGCAGAAGTCGGATATGGCCCAGCGCAGAATCAAGTACGAGAAATGGGCCGAGAAATGGCGGGAAACCAAGGACAAGAAATTCCGGGAAATCGATGAACTGGTCCGGAACAGGCAGACGCAGAAGGCCAGGGGCGAAATAGAAGTCCTGGAGTACAAAATGCTCAAGGACCCGAGCCGGTCCCTGCCGCCGGCCGTCAAGGATCCGCAGTACCTGGCCCTCAAGGAGAGAGTCGCGGAACTCGGCAAGAGGTACGAGAAGGCGATGGGCGACATGTGGGCCCGGATCAAACCACTGGGGCCGGGCCGTGAGCATCGCCAGGCCATCCCCATCCTGGAAAAGGCGTTGCAGGAATGGGAGCATCCACTCCATGCCAGAGACGGCTTGCAGCGGCAGCTCGGCTATCATCAGGCCGAGGTCGGCCGGGCCGAAGCCAAGAAAAAGCTCGGTCAGCATTACGAAAAGAACGGCGATCTCGGTCATGCGGTCCGGGAATACGAGGAGAGCCTGCGCATCCAGAAGGACGGGGCATTGGAACGCGACCTGGCGCGGCTGAGGACAGACGTCCAGAACCAGGCCAGGGCCAGGGAATTATGGGCCGAGGCGCAACGGCTGCAAAGCGGGCAGCGCTATGAGGAGGCCATCAGGAAATACAGGGAAGGACTGGCCGTCTGGACGGACCCGGACATCCGGGAACGGGTTGCCGGTCTAGAGAAATTTCTGGCCGACCGCAAGAAACAGGACGCGGCCAAGGCCGACCTGGCCCGGAGCGGCGCGAGCGGGTCGAACGAGGCTGCGACGAAGCCGTCCGCCGTGACGCCGGCGCCCGCACCGGTTCCTGCCCAGCCGAAACCTCAGACACCGAAGGCTGTTCAGCCGGTGGTTCCCGCGTCGACGCCGAAAGCCGGGCAGGTCCGGGTTGCGGCGGCCCCCAAGGCGCAGGGCCGGGCTTTCGAGGGCCAGTGGGAAACGGAATGGGGCGTGCTTGTTCTTGATATCGCGCCCGGTTCTGGGCAGGTCACGGGAAGATATCCCCATGATTCGGGCCAGATTTCCGGGCAGCTCTCTCCGGACGGGTCTGTCCTCACGGGAACATGGTCCGAGGCGCCGTCATACAAGCCTCCGCGTGACGCCGGGCGCATCGAGTTCGTGCTCGCAAGCGACGCAAATTCCTTCACCGGCACATGGGGCTACGGGGACCAGGACATGACCGGAACCTGGGTCGGAAAGCGCCGGACCGGCGAGCAGGCCACTTCGGCCACCTCCGGGCAAGAAGTTACCGGTGCGGTCTCCTCGGCGGGCAAGGGGGAGGCGCCCGAAGTAACGGCGAAAACTCCGCAGGGATGGCAAGGCGTGACCATGGGAAACGTCAGCTTCGCGGTTCCGGCGTCGTGGCAGTACGAGACCAGGGACGAGCCCGGCGTGGAGAAACTCCATCTTTACTGGGACGGTAGTTTTGACGCGCCCCGGCATGGTGTCTCCGGCGGCGTCACGGCCGATTTCACCCGGGCCCGAACCGACCTTTCCGGTTCACGCGCTGTGCGTCTGGGAGGGGTTGAGGTTTTGCAGGCCGACGACGGTCCGGCCATGAACCTGCTCTTTCCGCCCATGTCCGACAACCGGGCCGTGGCGCTGGTGGTATTTCGCGGCCCCGACGGCGACCAGGCGACCATCGACGCGGTGCTGGCAACCATCAGGGTCGGCGGACAGGGCGGTGCGGATGTGCAGCGGTCCGCCTCCCCGCAAGTCAGCCTGGAAGTCGGCAACATCTCCGGCGTGCAGAACGGACCGACCCAGCCTACGGTCGTCACCCTGAACTCCCCGCGCACTCTGGCCCTGATCACGAACTATCACTGGAACAATGCCAGGGGGGCTGCGCCGGGCACCATCGCCCTGCGCGACTCCCAGGGAAAAGTGTACGGTCCCTGGAAGGCCGAGGGCAGCCCGGGGCAGGGGGGCGTCCCCAACGCCTATTGGACGGTCCGGCCCATGGCGCTGCTCCCGGCCGGTGAAGGCGGATCTGTTTCCGTCGTCGGCGGTGAAGATATCGTCATGTTCCAGCAGTCTCAGAAAAAAGAAGCCGCACTCGAATTTATGAAATACATGACTTCCGAAGA
>CAZQYA010000097.1:0-414 GCA_964597325.1 uncultured Desulfovibrionaceae bacterium | reverse complement strand
GCGCTGGTCGGCACATGGAACATCAACGCCAACGGGTACGCCGGGAAGATCGAGTTCCGGCAGGCCGGCGGGGGGCTCACGGGACGGCTGTGGCTCGATGCCCATTCCGTTTGGGAGGGGCTTCGGGACGTCTCCTTCGACGGCTTCAAGCTGTCGTTCACCCGTCCAATCCCGAGCCTGGACCAGCGCTACACCGGAGTCCTGTCCGACGGTGAGGTGCGCGGGACTTTCGATCAGGCCGGAGGCGGAACCTATAGGTGGTGGATGAAGCGCGGCCCGATGTGAATCAAGGCGTGCGGCGTCCGACCCAATGTACTCAATACGGGCCGCCCCGGCGGCGCGGGGACGACATGCAAACAGGGTGGGTGTCATGAACAAGGGTTTTCGCATTTTTCTCGTGCTTCTCGCGGCCGT
>CAZQYA010000096.1:0-12361 GCA_964597325.1 uncultured Desulfovibrionaceae bacterium | reverse complement strand
GCATGATCTTGGGGTTCATGGCCAGGGCGCGGGCGATGGCCACGCGCTGCTGCTGGCCGCCCGAGAGCATGGACGGGTAGACCTCGGCCTTTTCCTTGATGCCGACTTTGTCCAGGAGCGCCAGGGCGCGTTTCTTGGCTTCAAGGGCCGGAACCTTCTTGAGCTTCATGGGGGCCATGGCCAGATTGCCCATGACCGTCTTGTGGGGGAAGAGGTTGAAGCTCTGGAAGACCATGCCCAGTTCCTGTCGGATGCGGTTGATGTCGCTTCCCGAGCCGTTCACGTCCTTGCCGTCCACGACGATGCTGCCGCTGTCGATGGTCTCCAGACGGTTGATGGACCGCAGCAGGGTCGATTTGCCCGAGCCGCTGGGGCCGATGATGACGACTTTCTCTCCCGAGTTGATGGTCAGGCTGACGTCGTTCAGCGCTTGCAGCTGGCCGAAGAACTTGTAGACGTTCTTGATTTCGATGATGGGCCTAGTCGCGTTCATAATAATTCAACCTCTGTTCCATTTTACTGACGCCCTTGGACAGGAAGAGCGTGATGACCAGGTAAACGAGCGCCACCATGGTGTAGGCCTCGAAATACAGGAAGGACTCGCTGGCGAACTCGCGGCCGCGGCGCATGAGGTCGGCGACGGCCAGGACAGAGACCAGGGAGCTGTCCTTGAGCAGGGCGATGAACTCGTTGCCCACGGGCGGCAGAATGGTCCGCCAAGCCTGCGGCAGGATGACGTAGATCATGGTCTGGGTGGGGTTGAAACCCAGGGATCTGGCCGCCTCGGTCTGGCCCTTGTCAATGGAGTCGATGCCGGCGCGGAAGACCTCGCCCATGTAGGCGCCGTAGCAGACGCCCATGGCGACCACGGCCGCGGCCATGGGCGGCAGGCGCTGGAAAAATTCCAGCCGGCCCAGGGCGTAATAGATGTAGAAGAGCTGCACGAGCAGCGGAATCCCGCGGATGATTTCCACGTAGGTGGAGGCGATGAGGTTGATGAACCTGTTGCGGGAGAGTCGCCCGAGGCCCGTGATGAGGCCCAGGACCAGGGACAGCAGGATGGACAGTACGGTGACCTGGAAGGTCACAAGTACGCCGTCAGGCAAAAATTTGAGTACGCGCCAGTACGGGTCGGGCTGGGTCACGCACAGGTATACAATGGCTATGATGGCGCCGAAAAAGGTCAGCCACCAGGCGTTGAACAATCCGAAGTCCTTGCGGACGGGGATGGCAGCGCCGTCGCCGACGTCGATTTTCACGGTCTTGCGGGAAGATTGCTGATTCATGACAGGCCTTGCAGGGGCTGGTGGGAAAAAAGGAAAACCGGGGCGTGAGCCCCGGTTTCATGCTAGTTGGAACCGAACCATTTGGCGTAGATCTTGTCGTACTCGCCGTTGGCCTTGATGGCGGCCAGGCCCTTGTTGACCAGTTCCACGACTTCGGTGTTGCCCTTTTGCACGGCAATGCCGAGATATTCGGGGGTGTCGGACTCGATGAGGAAGGCCAGGGCCAGCTTCTTGGAGTACTGCTCATGCTGCAGGGCGTAGTTGGAGGCCACGGTGTCGTCGGCGATGACGGCGTCGAGGCGGCCGTTGTAGAGGTCTTCCACGGCCAGGCCGATCTCGTCATAGGACTTGGCGGTGGCGCCTTCGATCTTCTTGCACACGAAGTATCCGGTGGTGCCGATCTGGGAGGCGATGATCTTGCCGTCGAGATCTGCCATGGACTTGATGTCCGCGCCCTTGGCGGTGATGACGCCCTGCTTCACCTCAAAGTAGGGATCCGTGAAATCCATGGTGTTCTTGCGTTCTTCGGTGATGGACACGGAGGAGGCGATGGCGTCGTACTTGCCGCCGGCCAGGCCTGCAAAGATGCCGTCCCAGGCGGTGTTCTTGAGGATGGGGTTGAAACCGGCGGCCTTGCCGATGGCCATGACGACATCGGGGCCGAAACCGACGATGTTCTTGTTGGCGTCGACCATTTCCATGGGCGGATAGGTGGCGTCCACCGCAAAGATGATGTCCTTGGCCAGGGCGTTGCCGGCAATCAGGCAGAAAGCCAGCAGAACAAGAGCGATCCGAGTGCGCATACGTCCTCCAAACCAGGTTGATGATTTCCGTTACAAATGGTCCCGCGGACCAAAACGACAAAAAATTGTTAAAGAATTGCCATGCTCCGGTCAAGAAAGCGCTGCGCTGTCGCGAGCTTCTCCGGAGAGGGAGTTGACCAGTCGCTGCGTCAGCCGGAGCTGTTCGTCCCGCGTGTCCGCTTCGCCGTTGAGCATGGCGCGTTTTACGGCGCGCAGGATGGATGAGTACTGCGGGCCGGGGGGAAGACCCAGGGCCGCGATGTCCCGGCCCGAAATGGAGATTTCCATATCCTGCAGGCGGGTGAGGTACAGGGAGATGGCCTTGCGGATGCCCTCTTTGCGCTGCCTGGCCATGGTGTAGAGAATGCCCTCCAGGGAAAGTGTGGACAGAATTTCGTGCAGTTCCGCGGGCCGGCCATTGTTCTTGACCCACTGGGCGAGCTGCATGGCCGTGAAGCGCAGCTGTCTGCGCGTGGCCTGGACCAGCTCCATGCGTCGCGGGGGGAACTGCAGGCGGTTGGTCAGGGCCTGGACCTCGTGAGGGTCGAAGCCGGACACGAGGCCGAGGAAATAGACGATCCAGATGTCGGCTTTCTCCCGGCGATAGAGAAGCCTGTACCAGGTGACGACCTTGGCGATTTCCTCCAGCAGGGTTTCCTTGGTCTGGGGAAAGTGGAGCAGGGGGCTGATTTCCTGCAGGAGCCCCAGGTCTCGCATGCGCACCAGGGCCTCCGTCGGTGCACTGTCCTCGGCCAGCAGACGCAGTTCGTGGCGGATGCGCGCGCCCGAGAGACGCTGGAAGATGTTCAGGCGCACGGCATTCTTGATGAGGCGCTCGGTCTGCCCCCCGATTCTGAACTGGAAGCGCTGCTCGAAGCGGATGGCGCGAATGATGCGCGTCGGGTCCTCGACGAAGGACAGGGAGTGCAGCACGCGGATGATGCCGTCCTTGATGTCCTGCTGGCCGCCGAAGAAATCCACCAGCCGGCCGAAAGAGGCGGGGGCGAGGTGGATGGCCAGGGTGTTGATGGAGAAGTCCCGCCGGTAGAGGTCCATCTTCAGGGAAGAGAGTTCCACGATGGGCAGGGCGGCCGGGTATTCATAATATTCGAGCCGGGCCGTGGCCACGTCGATTTTTTGTCCCGAAGGCAGAATGAGCACGGCTGTGCGGAACTTGAGGTGGGGGCGCACGCGTGCGTCCAGGCGTTCGCCCAGAGCGTGGGCAAAGGCCACGCCGTCGCCCTCAACCACCAGGTCGATGTCGTCGTTGGGGATGCCCAGGAGCATGTCGCGCACGAAGCCGCCCACGGCATAGACTTCCACGCCCGCCTCCTGGCCCACCCGGCCGGCCAGTTGCAGGAGCGAGAGTATGTTGCCGGGCAGGCGCTCCGTGATGAGGTGGCGGATGTTTTTCTCCTGCCGCTTCTCCGTGAGCAGGGATTCGGGAATCCGGGCGGGCTCCTGGACCATGAGGTTGATGAGGTCCGTTCGGGTGATGACACCGACCATTTCCTGGTTCCGCAGCACGGGCACCAGGCGCTGCCTCCGGCCGAGGATGATTTCCATGACCTCGTAGAGGTCCTGCTCCTCGGTTACGAAAAGGATGTCCTCCTGCATGTATTCGGCGACGGACTCCCCGCCCAGGCCGTGCCCTACAGCCTTTTCCGCCAGGCTGCCCTCGATGATCCCGCAGACCTGGTCCCCGAATTCGACCACGGGCAGGGCCTTGAGTCCGTAGCGCATCATGATTTCGGCGGCTTCGGATACCTTGCTGGAGGCCTCGATGCGCACCACGGGCGCGGACATGAAGCCCTTGACTACGAGCTGGGGATTGATGTGGGAGTAGAGCAGGGCAAAAAGCTCATCCTTTACTTGAGAAATGGTGCGATCCTTGATGGACGCCGACGCAGCGTAAGCGTGCCCGCCTCCGCCGAAGGAGGAGCAGACCACGCCCACGTCGACCTCGGGCGTCTTGCTGCGGGCCACGAGTTGGATGCGATCGCCCATGCGGCCGATGGCGAAGAGGACCCGGATGTTCTCCATATCCATGAGCTTGTGGGTCAACAGGGCAAAGTCGCCCACGTAGGACTCCAGAGACACCTCGGACAGGACGATGTCCATGCCGTTGATGCTGTGGGTGGTGGCCGATTCGATGAGTTCCGAGAGGATGGCGACCTGTTCTGTGGACAGTTCCCGGCTCATGATGTCCCGGATGACGTCGAGGTCCATGCCCATGGTCCGCAACCAGGCCGCTGCCTCGAAGTCGTGCTCCGTGGTGGACTTGAAGGTGAAACCGCCTGTGTCCTCGAAGATGCCCAGGCCCATGATGGTGGCTTCGTCGTCAGTGACGCTCAACCCCTTTTCGCGCAGCTCCGCGACGATGATGGACGTGGTGGCGCCCCAGGGCAGGGAGATTTCCTTCACGCCGGACAGGGAGTCGTCGGTGTCCGGGTGGTGGTCGTACAGGTGGATTTCCAGGTCGGGCCGGTCCAGAAGGGTGGCCACATGGGCCAGTCGCGAGCGCTGGCGGGTGTCCACCACGACAAGGGTGGTGACGAGCGCGGGGTCGATGTCCTTCAGGGATTTGAAATTGAACAGGTACATGGCGCTCTGGATGAAGTAGTCCTTGAGGGAACTCTCCTGGGTGCCCGGGAAAATCAGGGCGGCGCCGGGATAGAGCTTGCTCGCGGCGATCATGGCCGCCAGGGCGTCGAAGTCCGCGTTGGCGTGGCAGGTGATGACCGTTGTGGGGTGTGTCATGGTCAGGATCTGGGGTGGAATTTGCGGTGCAGGGCGATCATGCGCGCAGACTGCACGTGGGTGTAGATTTCGGTGGCCATGATGTCGCTGTGTCCAAGGAGGATCTGCACGGTGCGCAGGTCCGCGCCGCCTTCGAGCAAATGCGTGGCAAAGGAATGGCGGAGGGTATGTGGCGAGACCTTGCGTGGTATGCCCGCCTCCTGGGCGTGCCGGCGGATCATCTTCCAGACGCCCTGGCGCGAAAGGCCAAGGCCGGAGCGGTTCAGGAAGACCGTGTCGCACTTGGGGCCGAAGAGGGGGCGCCAATGCTTGAGGTAATCCATGAGAAACGCCGTTGCCCCGTCGTGCAGCGGGACGTAGCGCTCCTTGCTGCCCTTGCCCATGACGCGCAGCAGGCCGCTTTGCGGGTCGAAGTCTGCGGCGGCCATGGAGATCAGTTCCGTAACGCGCAGGCCGCAGGCGTACAGGAGTTCGAGCATGGTCCTGTCGCGAAAACCCAGGCGGTCCGAGGTGTCGGGGCGGGAGAGGAGGGCGGTGACCTCATCCCTGGACAGGACGTCTGGCAGCTTGCGGGCGAGTTTGGGGCTGTCCAGGAGGGCGGCCGGGCTTGCGGGCAGGACGCGTTCCTGAACCAGGTGCTCGAAAAAGCCGCGCAGGCTGGAGAGGTTACGGGCCAGGGATGTATTCTTGAGGCCCTTGCGCCGCAGGTGCACGAGGTAGAGAAAGAGGGTGTGCTCGTCCACGGATTCGAGGCTTCCGCCCAGTTCCGTCAGGAAGTCGTGGAAGAAGAGCAGGTCCGACCCGTAGGCCTCGACGGTCTTTTCGGACAGGCCGCGGATGACGGTCAGATGCTGGAGGTAGGCGTCGATTTGATCATGCATTTCCTATCAGGGTACATCTGGCCCCTTGCCTGCACAAGATGAAAAAGGTAGCTTTTTCAGGCAATGCCACATCACACGGTCACCCGCGGCTATCTCGGTCTGGGCTCCAACATGGGCGACGGGCCCAAAAACCTTCGCCTCGCCCTGGAACGGCTCGACGCCCTGGAAGGGCTTGCGGTGGAGGCGGTTTCGCCGTTTTTCCGGACCGAACCACAGGGCCTTGCGGACCAGGACTGGTTCTCCAACTGCGTGGCCCGGATCCGTCTGGACGCACCGCGCTCCCCCGAGGAACTTCTCGACGCCACGGCATGCATCGAGGCCGGCATGGGCCGCGTGCGCACCGTCGTCTGGGGACCCCGGATCATCGACATCGACATTCTCCTGCTGGAGGATGTCCAGTGGTGCTCGGACCGGTTGCAGATTCCGCATCCGCGCATGTGCGAGCGGGCCTTCGTGCTCGTCCCGCTCATGCATGTCGCTTCGGACATGTTTGTCCGGGGCCTTCGACTTTCACAGTGGCTGGCGAGGCTGTCGTATTCCGTGGAGGGCGACTTGATCCGCCAGTCTTTCAACATTTCCCGAGGTGCATGATGCTCAAGTTTGTCATTTTGGCCGCCGTCGCCTTCATCCTTTACAAGATGCTGACCAACGACAAGAAAAAGAAGGTCCATGACAAGAAGCAGAAGGACGAGAAGCTGGCCGAGGAGGGGGTGCTGGTCAAGGATCCGGTCTGCGGGACATACGTCTCCAAGGATTCGGACATCCGGATCAAGGAAGGCGGCGAGGTCAAGTGTTTCTGCAGCTATGAATGCCGGGACAAGTATCTCAAGATGGTCGAGTAAAACCTGAAAGGGGGGAACCATGCAGTTCTTCATCGATACGGCCAATGTGCAGGAAATACGAACCGCCATGGACATGGGGCTGGTGGACGGCGTGACCACGAACCCGTCCCTCATGGCCAGGGAGTCCTCGGACTGGAAGGAGATCGCTTCGGAGATCTGCCGCATGGTCCCGGGGCCGGTCAGTCTGGAGGTCATCGCCCTGGACGCCGAAGGCATGGTCAGAGAGGCCCGGGACCTCATGCAGTTCGGCCCCAATGTCGTGGTCAAGGTGCCCATGACGGCCGAGGGCATGAAGGCCGTGCGCATCCTCAAGTCCATGGATATCGAGACCAACGTAACCCTGGTCTTTTCCGCGGCCCAGGCCCTGCTGGCCGCCAAGGCCGGAGCGAGCTACGTCAGCCCCTTCCTGGGCCGCCTCGACGACGTGGGCCAGGATGGCATGGAACTGGTGCAGCAGATTCTGACCATCTACGCCAATTACGGTTTTTCGACCCAGATCATCGCGGCCAGCATCCGGCATCCCATGCACGTCCTGGACGCGGCAATGGCTGGTGCGCATGTCTCAACCGTTCCTTTCAAGATTCTGAAACAGCTTCTGACGCACCCCCTGACGGACAAGGGCATCGAGGCGTTTCTCAAGGACTGGGAGAAGAAGGAAGGGAAATGAGACGGAGTCGGTTGCGGTGATGATTATTCAAGGAATGGATAAAGTGGACCGAATGGACTGAGAAGGTCGAAAGGTCCTGTGCGAAGGTACGAAGCCCGGGTCAGCATGAGAGTGCGGCCCGGGTTTTTTTGCGCCGGGTTTATGAGGCGGGCGCAGATTTCGAACGCGCAATTATGGACGGAATGGACCCGATGGACGGAATGGACTTCGAATGGTCTTTGAATGGTCTTTGAAAACCTGTGCGCACCTCAAGCGCTGCGCCGTCTGCGCAAGAAAGCCTGGAACCTTCATGCAAGCCGCACGCGGTGACGACGCCGGGGGCACTGACCCGAGGATCCGTGTTCTCCACAGGGGCCATAACCGTCCATCCGGTCCATGTCGTCCATTACGGGGCAGTGCCCATCGCTGTCTTTTCTCACCCCGTTCCAGCCATTTTTATATGTCCCATAATGAAAATTATGTTAACTTTAACAAATGGGAAGGTTCAGCAATCCCGGGCCATTGCCTTGGCCACTCCTCTTTTGGTACGTGTCGACATGCCGCAGCACTCCCGTTTCCGCCGTCAGGCGCTCCGTGCATGCGTATCTGCTGTCAGAATCAGCTTTCCGTCCGGCCGTCCTGTTTGAATCCGCAACACGAGGTTATGCTCATGAAACGCCGCGCCCTGACCCTAGTGATCGCCCTGTGCCTCGTCGGCCTTGTCCAGCCCGTTTTCGGCGCCGCCGAGGACAATTCCACCTTGAGCGTCTCCAGGCCTGTCCAGGAACAGCCCGCGCCCGTACAGGCGTCCGACGCCAAGCCTTCCGAGGGCATCATCGGCAAGTTCCCCCTGGACATCCAGTCCAAGGGCTCCGATCAGAGCGGCACGCTCCTTTCCTATAAGCTCAAGGAGGAAGTCATCGCCAGTCGCCTCTTCGAACTTACGGCATCGGAGAAAAAGAAGTTCGTCCTGCATGTCGTCAGCCAACCGGAGTTTCCGGATCGGCCAGGCATTGCCTCTATTTATTCAATTGTACTTGTATTTCAGGAAGATGCCGGATCATTGACCTATTTTTTGAGCCATTACCAAGGGCAGGTGCACCCCGAGGGCGTCCAGGCCGAGATGCGCAGGATTCTGGAGTGGACCTATTCGAACATGAAACGGTTTCATTATCTGCTGGATGAGTGAGGCGTGCTTTGCACGGACGGCACGTCTTTCTCAGGCTTCAGTGCAAGCTTGCCTCAGCGTGACGTCCCTGCAAAAAATCGCGGAAGAACATGAGTGTCATTCCCGCGAAGGTGGGCCATGTCAGGCACCGCGCGAAATCCATTCTTTTCAGATGCTTAGAAAGGCATGGATCCCCTTCTTCAAGGGGATGACGACTTTTTGCAGTGACGTCAGTGCATGACTGTCTCGGAGTGATGTTCCCTGCAAACAGTTACGGAAGAATCTGATTGTCATTCCCGCGAAGGCGGGAATCCATGTTTTATATTCAGTACGCTGCAGTAATGCATCTTGAAGATGAATTGCCACGCTTTACTCGCAATGACGAGCTAAATAATCCGTCATTGCGAGGAGTTTCGATGCGGAAATCCATGTCTTTTACATGCTTTACAGCAACTCAAAATAATAATGAAGTACCATATTTCTCATTCAATGACGATTTAGCAGACAAAAAGCCCCCTTACGGGGGCTTTTTCATGGCTTGATGGAGTTATCTTCAGACTGTGGAGGCCGGCGTGGGTCAGGCGCTGCCCGCCGCGCTTTCCAGGCTCGAGTTCCGGATCATGACCGGTTCCCGGACTTGGCCGTGCCGGGCCGTCTGGCGCAGGAACACGATGGTCGTGCGGGAGAGCTCGTAGCCTTCCGGGACGAGGACGACCTGGCTGCCGTCGCGTTCGCCCTGTACGTCGCGGGCCAGGACCATGCCGGGCGTCAGGTCGTCCAGGGGCACGGGGGTCTCTCCCCGGTCCATGCCGAGCACTTCCGTCTTCAGAACTTCGAGGCGTTCTGTCGAGTGCAGGCCGCGGGTGCGCATTCGCGCCAGGAATTCGTTCAGGCTCAGGTTCTCGTACAGGGCCATCCTGTACTCCATGGTCAGGGCCAGGATGGGCGAACCTTCAGGCATGGAGGGCATCTCGGCCATGTCCTCCTGAGAGGGCATGAGGCTCAGATGCAGGAAATTGGAGTATCCCCTCAGGATTTCCGCCACTTCCCGCAGCTTGGGCAGATGCCGGATGAGTTCCACGGCGTGTTCCGGGTGTCCGGCGAAGGTCAGGCGTTCCTCCTGGGTCAATTCCTTTCCGGCCACGACTTTTTCCAGAAGATCGGCGGGAAGTGCGATGAGGCCGAGTATGGAGACCATGAAGGCGGTCTCGGTCATCAGCGGAGCCGGGTCGCCCAGGCGTTCGCACATGCCGCGCAGCACCGGCAGGACCGGACTGAGCAGGTCGCGCAGGTCCGAGCGCACCCAGCAGACAGTCTCGTGCACGGCCTTGGCAAAGACCGCACTGGTTTCGTGCAGGTCGCGGATCGTGGCGCAGTGCTCCTCGTGGAGCTGAACACCCTCTCCCACCACGTTCAGGAGCGTGCTGTCCTCGCAGGACGCGTGCAGGATATGGAATATTTTGGCGTCGTTCACGGCCCGCACCATGTCGGCCACGCCCACGGACGTGCGGCTGATCAGAATGCGGTTGACGTTGGGGCGCAGGGCGCGGACGCGCGAGAGGAATTCCACGCCGTCCATATCGGTCATGGAAAATTCGGCGATGACCGCGGCGTAGGGCCCCTCCTCCGTGAGTCGCTGCAGGCCCGAGCGTGCGCCCAGGGCGATGTGGGTGTCGAAGGTCTTGCGCAGCCTGCGCTGCATGGCCGTCAGGGCCTTGCCGTCGGAATCCACGATCAGGATGGAGTTCACGTGTTCTCCTTTTTGCTGCGTTGTTTCGGGGGCACGGGACACCGGGGCGGCCGCGCGGAGCTTCCCTTGACCAGATTCACTCCGCTGCTGACCATTTCCCGCACCCGGTGCATGAAAATGCCGTAGGCGTACTTGCCCTGCTCCATCTCCTTCAGGTGCATTTCCCATTCGCCCGTGAGTTCCGGCGAAGCCACCTGGGGGATCATGGCGCAGACCACGTCCACGGCCCAGCAGCCGAGGTCCGTGGCAACGAGGCGCTTGCCGTCCTTGGCAATGTATTCCCGTGCCAGCAAAGTTTCAATGATCTGGGCGCGGGTCGCCGGGGTGCCGAGCCCCCTCTCCTTCATGGCGTCGCGCAGATCGTCGTCCTCCACGAACTTGCCGGCCGTCTCCATGGCCGCCAGCAGGGTCGCGTCGGTGTAGTGTGCCGGGGGCTTGGTCTTGTGCGCCGCCAGGGACAGGTCCGAGACGGTCACGGCGTTGCCTTTGCGCAGGGCGGGCAGCGGGTTGTCCTCGGACGCCCTCCACGGCTCGGCTTCGAGCCAGCCGCGGTCCCGGAAGATCTTGCCCGTGGCCCGAAAGCGGTGATCGTCCACGCCGATCCACAGGGTCGAGGAGTCGAACACCGCGTCGTCCATGAAGGTCGCGGCGAAACGGCGGCAGATCATCTCGTACACGGCCCATTCGTCGGCGCCAAGCCTGCCCTGCACGGCCTTCACGGTCGTGGGGATGATGGCGTGGTGGTCCGAGACCTTGGCGTCGTTCACGCAGGCGAACTTCTTCTTGCCGTCCTTGATGTTGGCCGCGGCTTTGCTCGCGATCTCCGGAAAGAGCGGATAGATGGCCCGCAGGTTCTCCAGGCATTCGGCGAAAAGCTCCCTGGTCAGGTACCTGGAGTCGGTGCGCGGGTAGGTGATGAGCTTGCGTTTCTCGTAGAGGCTCTGGGCGATGGACAGGGTCTGCTGCGCCGAGAGGTTTAGCCGCGAGTTGGCTTCCTTTTGCAGGGTGGTCAGGTCGAAGGGCAAGGGCGCCTTCTGCCTCCCCTTCTTCTTTTCCAGGGCCAGAACCTCGCCGTCCTTGCCCGTGCACGCCTCCACCACCTCGCGCCCCTCGGCTTCGGACCAGACTTTGGAGTCCTTGAATTCCGGCGGGGCGAACCATGTCGCCTTGAAGTTCAGATCCTCGCGGGTGAACTCCCCTTCCACGGTCCAGTAGTCGCGCGGGACAAAGTTCTCGATTTCGCGCCTTCGGTCCACCAGGAGCTTGAGAACGGGCGTCTGCACGCGCCCCACCGTGATGAGGCTGCCGGCGCGCAGGGTGAAGAGCCGGGAAAAATTCATGCCTACCAGCCAGTCGGCCTCGGCCCGGGCAAAGGCGGCGTGGCCGAGGTTGCGCTTCTGTTCGCCGTCCACGAGGCCGTCGAAGGCTTTCTTGAGGCCCTTCTCGGTCATGTCGCTGGCCCACAGGCGGCGGATGGGCTTGGTGCTGCCGGCCAGCAGGTAGATGCGGCGGAAGATGAGTTCGCCCTCGCGGCCGGCGTCCGTGGCGTTGATGACCTCGGTGATGTCTTCGTCCAGGAGGAAGCGGCGGATGGTCTCGAACTGCCTGGCCGTGGAGGGCAGGATGCCCAGGGTGAAGCGGCCGGGAAGCATGGGCAGCTGTCCCATGGCCCAGCGTCCGGACCAGGCGGGATTCTGCTCGCCGGGCTCGGCGATGTTGACCAGGTGCCCCACGGCCCAGGTCACCACGTGGCCGGGGCCCTGCAGGAAGCCGTCGCCCCGGCCCTTTACGCCAAGGACACCCGCGAGCTCCCGGGCCACGGACGGTTTTTCGGCGATGATCAACGTTTTGGGCACATGCGTCTCGTTGTCCCGGTCGGGACGTCTGGTGTTTCGGATACTGCAGTCACGGGGTGGCTAGGTACGAAAAAATCCCCGCGCAGGCAAATGCGCGGGGACGTTCGGAACGACATGCGGCGTGGCTTCAGGAGAAGAGGTCCGGGCGGTCGGTGATTTTGCGGACCAGGTCGCGGTAGTCCTGGGAACCATGGGAACCCGGGGCGTATTCGAAGATGGTCTTGCCGTAGGCCGGGGCCTCCGAGAGGCGGACGTTGTAGCGGATGGGCGTGCAGACGTACTCACCGTAGAGGTCCTTGAGCCGTTCCAGAATGGCGTCGGGGTTCTTGATGCGCTTGTCCAGGAAGGTCGGCAGGATGTAGTTCAGGG
>CAZQYA010000095.1:10798-12383 GCA_964597325.1 uncultured Desulfovibrionaceae bacterium | reverse complement strand
GGATGTCCCGCAGGGTCTTGCGTACCTGCCCCGGTGTCCAGAGATGGTTGATGTGCCGTTCCCAGTCGGAGTCGTGGGTCAGGTTGGGCGAGTAGTGGATTTCCGTGCCCTGACCGGAGATGAGCACGTCGGGCTGCGGGATGCGGTGCTTGCGCAGGGTGGCCAGGGCGTCGTCCAGGCGGCGGCCCGTGGTGATGCCGAAGAGCACGGACTTGCGCAGGCGGTACACCGTGCGCGTCAGGCGTTTCAGGGATTCCTCGTCCCCCAGCAGGCTCAGATCCAGTTCCACGAAGAGGGCCTGCTTGCGCGCCAGGCCCTGGAGGATGTTGGGACACGGCCGCGGCAGGGGTTCCTTCTGTTCCACGAGGGGACGGATCACCTCGAGATATTTTTCCACGTGGGCTTTCCAGGAGTAGTGCTTCGTGACGCCCTGAACGCCGTTTCTGGCAAAGCGGTGCCAGGCTTTCCTGTCGTCGATGGTCCGGAAGATCGTCTCGGCCATGGCCTCCTTGTCCAGGGGGTTGATGAGGTGCCCGTTGCGACAGTTTCCGATAATGTCCCTGGGCCCGCCCTCCTCCGTGGCCACCAGGGGCAGGCCGCAGGCCGCGGCTTCCAGGAGGGTCAGCCCGAAGGGCTCGGTCAGGGCCGGATTGACGAAAACGCCGCGTGTGGCCGCGGCCAGGCGATAGAGGACGGCCACGTCATCGGACGAGTGATGTTTCGGGTAGGCCACGTATCCGTAGAGATCGTGCCGGTCCACGGCCAGCAGGATGTCCGTGAGAACCTCCCTGGGCCCGTCGTCCATGTCCTGGACGTCGTCGCGGTTGCCGGCCACGATCACGAGGTTCGCGGCCTCGCGCAGTTCGGGATTTTCCCCGTAGGCGTCGATAAGAGTGACGATGTTCTTCTTGGCGTCGGGGCGCGAGAGGGCGAGGATCATGGGCTTGGACCGGCGTTTCAAAAAGCGCTTGAGCTGCTTGCCGATTTCCGTGTCCCATTCGTTTTCCTTCGATGGGTGGAAGCGGGACAGGTCGGTGCCGGGGGGGACGACACGCATCCTCTCGGGCTGGTAGAAGTCGTAGACCCCGTACTGCTCCTCCACTTCCTGTTGCGTGCTGGTGATGACGCGTTCGGCTACGCTCAGGGTCGTCTCCTCGGCCTCGATGCGGCGTGAGATGTTGTAGGTGCCCTCGAGCTCCAGGCGCGTGACGCCCGTGGCCAGCAGGCGCAGGCGCTTGGTGCGTCCCAGGGAATGCCCCGTGTGGACCAGGGGGACCCCCAGCTGGTTCGACAGGCGCGCTCCGATGTATCCGGCGTCGGCATAGTGGCTGTGGATGATGTCCGGCAGCCGGTCCTGCTGCCGGAGGTAGTCCACGACGTTGTCGGAAAAACTGTCCAGATGGTCCCAGAGAAGCTCCTTGCGGATGTACCCTTCCTCCCCGCATTCGATGCGCACGATGGAGGCCTTGTCCGAGAGAGGTTCCTCGATGCGGGCGTAATCCGCGCTGACGTCGGGATCCACGACCCGGCGCGTCATCAGGATCGCCTTTTCCACCTCCGGGCTTTCGCCCAGGGCCCGGGCCAG
>CAZQYA010000095.1:0-10788 GCA_964597325.1 uncultured Desulfovibrionaceae bacterium | reverse complement strand
AGACCCGTTTGTCGGAGACAAGGCGCGTGAAAAGATCGACCCGCTCGACATCCTCCCGCAGGCTCAGTTGCCGGCCCAGCTCCACCACGTACTTGACCTGGCCGCCCGTATCCGCGTCGCGGCCGAGCTCCGGGTCATTGCCGCGGACCAGGCCGTGTACGCTCAGGAGTACGATGACGAGAGGTTTTTTTCTGCGCTTGCGGGGGCTCATGATGTCCACTCCTTGAAGAAGGGAAGGTAGAAGGCGTCGTCGTCGGGTACGGCGCCGCGTATGCCGCAGACCGCGGCGGCAAAGGCGTCGGCCCGGTCCAGGGTGAGAGCCGGCTCCCAGTCGGCCAGCATTCCCAGGATGCACACGGAGGCGAAGCCGTCCCCGGCGCCCACCGTGTCCACCACGCAGGCCTGCCGGCCCGGGACCCCGATGGATGTTTCGTCGCCCGTCGCCATCTGCCAGGCCCCTTTTCCGGCGCAGGTCACGATGACGCGGCTGATGGAAAAGTCACGGAGCAGGGCGCGGGCGCGCTCTTCGGGCGTTTCGGCGGAGAGGCCGAGCATGACGGCCAGGGTGGCCAGTTCGTCGTTGTTGATCTTCAGAATGTCCGCGCCGTGCAGGGTAAAGCGGATGACATCTTCGGAGTACCAGGGCTCGCGCAGGTTCAGGTCGACGAATCTTGGACACGAGGTTGCGGCCAGGATTTCGCGAAGGGCCGCACGCGAGACGTC
Organism: uncultured Desulfovibrionaceae bacterium; assembly: GCA_964597325.1. Classification (GTDB taxonomy): domain Bacteria; phylum Desulfobacterota; class Desulfovibrionia; order Desulfovibrionales; family Desulfomicrobiaceae; genus Desulfomicrobium. Next base: position 10,065 of record CAZQYA010000095.1, on the reverse strand, counting down.
GCCGCGCTGGCAGAGGCTGCCGAAATACACCAGGGAGGGGTTTGCGGAAGCGGCCGCGGCGCGGGCCTGCGCCGGGTCGATGTGGTCGTAGGCCTGTTCCGGCAGGATCTCGAAGCGGTGCCCGCCCTCCTCCATGTGTACGCGCACCCGGCCCGTGGGGCGGCCGGGGTCCGCCTGGATACCGGCCGTATCCATGCCCTCGGTGGCCATCAGGCTCCGGATCTGTCCGGCCAGGGCGTCCTCGCCCAGCCGCGAAACCAGCAGCGGAGACAGGCCGAAGGCGGCCAGATGCCGGGCCACGTTGAAGGGCGCGCCGCCCAGGACGCTGCGTTCGGGAAACATGTCCGCCAGGATTTCTCCAAAGAGCAGGACGGGCTTGTCTGCGATCGTGTCCGGAAAAAGGGTGTCCGTTTCGTTTTCTTCCCGATGTTGCGACATGGTATCTCGTCCGTTTTGTAGTAAAATATTACAATTTATTATTGCATGTCCTTCATGCAGTGGCTACGGGCCTGATTCAAATCCGATCCTTGAATTTTGCCTGTAGCGATGACGTTTCGATTTCTTCAAAGGGACTTGCGGTGATGCGCCGAAAAGAAACGCGACGCACTCTGCTCAAAACGGTTGAGCTGATGATTCAATACTGATAGTTACTCGGTTTTTAACATCAATGTCAACAATATGTCCGCCGCGGCGGCTGGTTCGGTAACCGGGAATGCCCCGGCGGGCTGGGCTTTGCTTCGGCGTACCCTTGATCGGGCTCTGCGGACATGGCGACGACGATACGGAGGTTTTCCATGCGCATCGAGAACACCGAGTTGATCTTTTTTTCCCCCACCGGCAGCACGCGTGCCGTCCTCGAAGGCATCGCCGAGGGCCTGGACACGGCCGTTTCGGTTACGGACCTGACCCTTCCTGTCTCCCCTGCGCGTGCATCTGAAAGCGCAGCTCCGCAGCTCGCCGTTTTGGGAGTGCCGGTATACGCCGGGCGTGTGCCCGAACTGGCGGCGGCGCGGCTGCGGGAAAGCGTGCGTGGGGACGGCCGCCCTGCGCTCCTGGTGGTGGTTTACGGCAACCGGGCCTTCGAGGACGCCCTGCTGGAACTCAAGGAGCTGGCCCTGGAGCTCGGCTTCGTTCCCGTGGCCGGGGCGGCATTCGTGGGCGAGCACTCCTTTTCCACGCCCGAGACTCCCGTGGCGCCGGGACGACCCGACGACCGGGACCGCGAAACGGCCCGATCTTTCGGAAGGCAGGCCAGGGAGCTTCTGTCCGGTGCGTCGGACGTGTCGGATCTGCCCCTGACTTCCGTGCCGGGCAATGTCCCCCACCGTGACGGCGCGCAGCGCTCCGACATTGTTCCGGAGACGGACGCGGCCCTGTGCGTGTTGTGTGGTGAATGCGCCGGTTCCTGTCCCAGCGGCGCCATTACGCTGAAAGACGACGCCGTGGAGACGGATGCGGCCCTGTGCCTGCGCTGCTGCGCCTGCATCCGAGTCTGCCCGACCCAGGCGCGGGTCATGCCCGAGAAGCTCCGTGAATTCAGTCAGATGCTTTTCACGAAATTCTCCGAACGCAGGGAACCGGAATTTTTTCTGTGATTCCGCATCGGGGTCGGAATCGCTATCGGTATCGGAATCGAGAAATTCAGGAATCGATACCGATTCCGCCCCCCCGACAACAATTTTGAGCCGGTTGCCTCTGGGCGATGGAGCGAAAGCAATCCACCACGCCGCCACTCTTTCGCATTGGAAAATTCGATCTGTCGACAAATAATAAATTCAATATGTTGATTTGATTTTCCGGTCAGTTTCCCGCAAAGAATGAAAAAATTCCGAGGAGGAAACTGATGACAACCGAAGCGTACCGGGAAATGTGGGAGAATCTGAATCTGGACCTGCCGGCCCATGACGGCCTGCTGTCCGTGCTGGGCAAGTTCTACGGCGATATCTACATGAGCCAGCAGGGACGGCTCCAGGGCATGGAGTACCTGGACTTCGTCCTGTCCGAGGTGCACGGCCTGCGCATCAAGGAGCTGCTGGACGCCAAGGCCCAGGGGCGCAAGATCATTGGCACCTTCTGCGTTTTCGTACCCGAGGAGCTGAGCCTGGCCGTGGACGCGGTCCAGGTCGGCCTGTGTTCGGGCGCCGACGCGGGCCGCGAGCAGGCCGAAGCCCTGGTGCCGCGCAACACCTGTGCGCTCATCAAGTCCTTCATCGGCTTTAAGCTGGCGCGGCTGTGCCCCTACACCGAGGCCTGCGACCTCATCGTGGGCGAGACCACCTGCGACGGTAAAAAGAAAGCCTATGAAGCCTTTGCCGAACACGCGCCCATGTACGTCATGGAAGTCCCCCAGACCAAGACGGAATCTGCCAAAGCCTTGTGGAAGGCCGAGGTGCTGCGCTTCATGGCCACGCTTGAGGAACTGACCGGCAACAAGGTCACCGCCGAAAAGCTGGCCGGGGCCATCACGATCGTCAACGCCCGTCGCCGCGCCCTGCAGCGTCTGAACGCCCTGCGCTCGGCCGTGCCCGCGCCCATCTCCGGACGCGACGCGCTGCTCATCAACCAGGTCAGCTTCTATGACGACCCGGTACGCTTCACCGCCGCCGTCAACACCCTGTGCGACCAGCTGGAGGAGCGCATCGAGGCCGGCGAGGGCGTGGCCCCCAAGGACGCCCCCCGGGTCATGCTCTCGGGCTGCCCCATGGCGGTCCCCAACTGGAAACTGCCCTATGTCGTGGAAAGCTCCGGCGCGGTCATCGTGGGCGAGGAATCGTGCATCGGCACCCGCAACACCCGCGACCTGGTGGACGAGTCGGCCGATACCCTGGAGGGTATGATCGACGCCCTGTGCGACCGGTACATGAAGATCGACTGCGCCTGCTTTACGCCCAACGCCGAACGTCTGGACAACATCGAGGGCATGGCCCACGACCTGAACGTGGACGGCGTCATCCAGTACGCCCTCATGTTCTGCCAGCCCTACGCCAACGAGGGGATCAAGGTGGACAAACGGCTGACCTCCGCGGGCGTGCCGAATATGTCCCTGGAAACGGACTATTCCATGGAAGACATCGAACAGCTCAAGACCCGCGTGGAAGCCTTTCTGGAAACCGTGCGATGATCCTGGGCATCGACATCGGCTCCCGGTCCATCGAAATCGTGGGTCTCGAGGGGGGCGAGGTGGTGGTCAAGCGACAGGCTCCCACCACCTTCAACCCCGTGGAGCAACTGCGTGCGCTGCTGGAGGGGCTTCGGACGGACCGGGCCGTGGCCACGGGCTACGGCCGGAAACTCGTGCAGGACATGGAGCCGGGTTTTCCGGTGGAGACCATCACCGAGATCAAGGCCCACGGCCTGGGGGCGGTGCATCACTTCCCCCAGGCGCGGACCGTGCTCGACATCGGGGGCCAGGACACCAAGGCCCTGTCGATCCTGCCCGGCGGACGCGTGGGCAAGTTCGAGATGAACGACCGCTGTGCCGCAGGCACCGGCAAGTTCCTCGAATATACGGCCCAGATCTTCCAGATCCCCGTGCGGGAATTCGGCCTGTATGCCATGGGGGGCGACGCGCCCCCGGTCATCAACTCCATGTGCACGGTCTTCGCCGAGACCGAGGCGACCTCCCTCATGGCCCAGGGCGTGAGCCCCGAGAACATCGCCCTGGGGCTGCATATGTCCATTGCCCGGCGCACCGTGAACATGCTGCAGCGTGTCGGCCTGGTCCTGCCGCTGGCCTTTGTGGGCGGCGTGGCGCACAACCCCTGCATGCGGCGTCTCCTGGCCGGGCAGACGGGCACCGTGGAGGGCGAGACCCTGCTCGTGCCGCAGGAGCCGGACATGACCGGCGCCCTGGGCGCAGCCCTCTGGGGAGAGGCCATGGCCTGATCCCTGCCTTTTCGGACCGCGCTTCAGGCGCGGTTTTTTTTGGGGAGAACCCGGCGGATTGCGTTCACTGCCGAAAATACCTACATGGGGATATACGAAGCGAACTTTTTCCGGCCGGGAAGCGCCTGCGCGCGGGCCGAAACGGAGCATGATCCCTTGAACCATACCCATCGCCTTTTCCTGACAGCCCCCGTTTGGGGAAGGCTCACGTGCATAGTCCTCTTGCTCACGCTGCTGTGCGGCAGCGTTCAGGCCGCCCAGGAACTTCTGTGGTTCGAAGAGGGTCGCCCCCGGGGCCTGGCCCTGCAGGCGGCGGGCATTCTGGCCGGCGCTGAAAGCGAAGGCCTCGATCCGGCCGCCTACAACGCCACGGACCTCGGCACGGCCCTGGCTGCGGCGGGCCGCCAGGCCCCTCTGGCCGAAGAGGAAGCCCTCCGCCTGGACGCGGCCCTGACCGCGGCCATGGAACGCTACATCTCCGACCTGCACTACGGGCAGGTGGACCCCCGCGCGATCCGCGAGAACTATTCCCCGTCGCCCGACACCTACGATCCCGCGGCCGTGCTCCGGGAGGCCGTGCGCTCCAACAGCCTTTTGCAGGCCGTTGCCGAGGCCGTGCCGCCCTTTCCGCTTTACCGGGAACTGCGCTCGGCCCTGGGCCAGTACCGCAGGCTGGTGCGTGATGCCGACAGGACTCCGCTGTGGGAGTCGTCCCTGCCTCCCCTGCCCGGAAACAAGCTGGAGCTCGGGCAGACCTGGACGGGCCTGCCCATGGTCATCCGGCGTCTGGTGGCCCTCGGGGACCTCCCCGAAGATTTTTTCATTTCAACCACCTATTCCGAGGATGTGGTCAAAGGCGTCATGGCCTTTCAGGAGCGGCACGGCCTGGAGCCTGACGGCGTGGTCGGCCGCCTGACCGCGGCCGCCCTGGACGTGCCCCCGGCGGCGCGGGTGCGCCAGATCGAGCTGACCATGGAGCGGTTGCGCTGGACTCCCATCATGCATGCGCCGCGCACCATCGTGGTCAACGTGCCCGACAACTACCTGGAAGCCTACGAGATGCGTGACGGCAAGGTGGAGCTCAAGACGCGCATGAGGGTCATTACCGGCAAGGCCCCCAAGAACCGCACTCCCATATTCGACCTGGAGATGCGCTCCATCGAGTTCAGCCCCTACTGGAACGTGCCCTACTCCATCGCCAGCAAGGAGCTCGTGCCGGAACTGCGCAAGTACCCGGCCCATTTCCACAAGCAGAACCTGGAGTTCGTGGCGGGCGGCACGGTCATCACCGAGTTTTCCTTTGACGCGCTGGACGCGGTGCTGCGCGGCGAAATGCGCATCCGGCAGCGTCCCGGCCCCAAGAACGCCATGGGCCTCATCAAGTTCATCATGCCCAACAAGGACCACATCTTCCTGCACTACACGTCGGCCCCGCGCCTCTTCGAGCGCTATCGCCGGGACCTGAGCCACGGGTGCGTGCGCGTTCAGAAGCCCGTGGAACTTGCCCGTTTCGTGCTGAAGTACGCTCCCGAGTGGGACGAGGCGCGCATCGAGGAACTCATGAACGCCGGCGAAGCGTCCTTTCACAATCTCGACGAGACCGTGCGCGTGGTCATCGCTTACAAGACCGTGAAGGTCGGCAACGACGGAAAAGTGCATTTCTTCGCGGATGTCTACGGTCAGGATACACTCCTGGACCAGGCCCTGCGCGGCGGGTCCGGCGTGGTCAACTGACGGGATTTGACCTGATCGGATTTTTGGGTCAAAAGACCCTCCGTGAAACATTCAATGCATTCCCGACGAGACTTCCTGGGCTGCATCGCCAAGATGGCCGTTGCCGGCGCAGCCCTCTCCATCGCGACACCGGTTCTGGCCGCCCTGCCCAAGGCACGCAGCCTTTCCTTCGAAAATCTGCACACGGGCAAGCGTCTGGACATCGTCTATTCCCTGGACGGACGCTACCTGCCCGAGGCGATGACCGCCCTGAACGCCTTTCTGCTCGACCACTACAACGGACGCATCGGAAAGATGGACCCCAGGCTTTTTGACCTGCTCCATCGTTTGCGGACGACCATCGGCTTCGGGCAACCCATCCAGGTCATCTCGGCCTATCGCAGTCCGGCCACCAACAACATGCTGCGCAAAAAGGGCAATGGCGGCGTGGCCAAAAAGAGCATGCACGTGCAGGGCAAGGCCATTGACCTGCGTGTCCCGGGCGTGAAGCTCAAGGATCTCCGGGACGCCGCATTGCGCGCCAAGTCCGGCGGTGTCGGCTACTATCCGCACGACAGATTTGTTCACGTGGACACGGGGCCGGTGCGCAGCTGGTAACACTGCGGACTGAACCACCGCCATTCACGGCCCAGAGGGCCGCGCACGAAAGGGATTGCAGCCTCGGGCCGCAGTCCCTTTCCGGTTTTTCGACCAGGGGCGTAACAGGCCGCCCCAAAACGGCAAGCTGCTGCGTCAGCGAAAAAATCCAGACCGCTTATGTATCCGCAATACACTGCGCGCCCTGGATTTTTTCGCTTCCTTGCATCTCACCATTGTAGAACGGCCTGTGTATTTTGATTTTTTCTACAATCAGGTAACGGTGCCCGCAGGATTATTCGGGAATTTTCGGAAGATGGACGCGGCTTCCTTTGCCCAGCCCGTTGCGCTCGAACCAGCCCGAGTTCATTTCCAGGACATAGCGGACCGGGCCGGGGGAGCAATGGGGAACGAGAGTCCCTGGTGCCATGTCCGCGATGGCGAGGATGCGTCCGGTATCGTCCAGGAAGGCGGCGTTCAAAGGGATGAGGGTGTTCTTCATCCACATGCAGCGGACCTTGGCGTTTTCATAGACAAAGAGCATGCCCTCATTTTCGGGCAGACTCTCTTTGAACATGAGACCCGTGATGTGTTCCTTGTGGGTGACGGCCACAAGAACGCGCGCCGGGTGCCCATCGATGTCGATGTCGAGAGTTGCAAGCCTGTCAGTAGTTGTGGCTGTGGTGCCGGCGCAGGCAACCAGGGCCATCGCGAGCAGGAAGGGCTGCATACAGGCCAGAAAAAAGGTGATGGATCGGTTCATGGCGTTTCTCCAGGCGTCAGTATCCTTCGGGAGTGCCTCGGTCACAAGTTTTTTTTCGTGTCCGCCCCTTGTCTTTCCCGAAGGGAGGCGGCTACACTTTGTCCGGAGGTAACATCATGGACGACCGCAAGAAGCACGACGACCCAACACGCTCCGACGGCCCCCGGGAGACCGGCGAGCAGGATGAGAACTGGCAGGATCTCAAGGAAGATGTGCAGGATTCTCTGCGCACCTGGGCGCGCAGTTTTGTCAAGGCCAAGGAAGAATTTGTCAAAGGTTTTCAGGAAGTTCGCAAAAAGGACGAATGAAAGTTCATGTAAAACCTGAACATTCGTCCGTCAGAAATCACGATCACCCTCTGCGGGAGTCGTGAACCACTCCCCGACCTGTGGCAGTCGAACGCGCGAAGGCTCGACGCCCCTGTCGCGCAAGGCCCGCATCAGGTCCCGCCGGGGGTCGGCGTATCCCTCGTCGGCCATGGCGAACACCTCGTGCTGGGTGCCCATGGCCGCTTTTGCGTCCAGATCGACAAAAGTGTCCACAGCCTCCCCCGGTGTCATGTGGGCGTAGGCCATGAACCAGCGGGGTTCGTAAGCGCCCACGGGCAGAATGGCGAACCTCGGCGAGCCGTATTTCCTTTTCAGCTCCTCGGACAGATTGCGGGCATAGCCGCCGTCCCCCAGAAAATAGACATACCCATCCCGTGTTTCCACGACAAAGGCCCCCCACAGGGCTTCCATGCGGTCGAAAAGTCCCCGAGCCGACCAATGCTGCATGGGTTCGAGAGCAACACGCCCTCCCCCAGCGATGGAGACGTCCTCGCCCCAGTCCATGGCCCGTACGCGCATGTCCGGCACGGCGGCGAGCATGATGGCGTCGTTGCCAAGCGGTGTCAGCACCAGCGGATCGAAGGCCTGCTGAAGACGTTTGAGGGTCGGCAGGTCCAGATGGTCGTAATGGTTGTGGCTGACCAGGACCACGTCGATGGGCGGCAGATCCTCGAAGCGCACGCCCGGCGCGGCCACGCGCCGGGGCCCGGCAAAGCTGAAGGGGCTGGCGCGGTCCGACCAGATCGGGTCGGTCAGGATGTTCAGGCCGCGGGTCTGGAGCAGCACCGTGGCATGCCCCACATAGGTCACGCGCAGTTCGGCCCCGGGGACGCGTTTGGGAGGTACGACGGACGTCATGGGCACGGCCTCGGGCCAGGGGCCGCGATCGGCGGTCAGCCGCCATTTGAGGAAATCCCCGAACCGGCCGGGCATGGGCGCCCATGGGTTGTTGAATTTTTTGCCGTCGAAATGTCCGGAGACGGGCCCGTGGTAATATCCATTGCCGCATCCGGCTGCCAAAGCGGTACCCAGCAACAGGACGACGAGGGCAAGGATCGCTCCGCGGCGCATCGGGTGGCGGTGACGGTGACGGTTCATACGCTCTCCGACTCCCTGACCACACGTCCGGCCTCCCGGATGAAGTCCTCGATTTCGAGTGGTTTCGCCAGATAGCCGTTCATTCCGGCCGCAAGGAAGGTCTCCTTGTCGCCGTCCATGGCGTAGGCGGTCAGAGCGATGATGGGCACGTTCCTGGCCCCGTCTCCGGCTTCGCCGCGTCTGATGGCTCTGGTGGCTTCCACGCCGTCGAGAACGGGCATCTGGACATCCATGAGCACAAGGTCAAAGGCCGTCTTTCCGAGTCGGGCCAGAGCCTGCTCGCCATCGGACACGGCTTCGATGCGGTGCCCGAGTTTTTCCATGAGCCTGACCGCAGAGAATTTGGAGACGGGATCGTCTTCAGCCAGCAGGATATGGAGCTTTTCGACGGGAAGATCCTTTTCTTGCTGGACGCTTGGGCATTCGTCCGTCCCGGGGAGGCTGAACGGGAGACTGAAGACAAAGGTCGAACCGGCGTTCTCTTCACTTTCCACGGCCATGTTCCCGTCCAGAAGGTCCAGAATGCGTTTGCAGATGGCCAGGCCGAGCCCGGCGCCCTGGAAGCTTCGGGTGAAGGTGCTTTCCACCTGGAAGAACGGGATGAACAGCTTGTCGACGACCTCATCCTCGATGCCCAGGCCCGTGTCCTTCACGCTGAAGAGAATCCGGCACTGTTCGTCCTTTTTCCGGGAAACGGGGTGAACCCCTATTTCAATGCTCCCCTGCTCCGTGAACTTGATGGCATTGCCCACGAGGTTGCCGAGTACCTGCTGGAGACGCGTGGCGTCGCCGAGAAGTGGCACGGGGATGTCCGGGGCCATGTCCAGGTGTATCCGCAGTCCCTTCTCGCGGGCAGCGGGTTCGAAGAGGTGGGCGATGGTTTCCACGGCGTCCCTGACATCGAAGGGTTCGGTCATGATGTTCATTCTGCCCGCCTCGACCCGTGACAGGTCGAGAATGTCCGAGAGCAGCCGCGACAGGCGCCTGCCCGACTGCAGGGCGTGGTCGACGTATTCCTGCTGTTCGCTGTCGAGGTCCGTTGTCCCGGCGAGTTGCAGCATGCCCAGCAGCCCGTTGAGGGGGGTGCGGATTTCATGGCTCATGTTGGCCAGGAACTGGGATTTGGCTTCGCTGGCGACCTCGGCCTGTTCCTTGGCGATGACGAGCTGCTCCTCGTAATCCTTGAGTTCCGTCACGTCGGCCACCTGGGAAAGGATGGAGACGATTTCGCCCTGTTCGTCCATGAGCGGCGAGTTGTACCACTGGCAGTGGATCACGGAACCGTCCCTGGTCAGGTTGCGGTTTTTGACGGTGTTGAACGAGCAGGTGCCCTCGAACAGCGGCGTGAGCTCTTTCGCCACACGGGCCGCGTCGTCGGGATGGATGAATTCGAAATCCGACCAGTTCTTGCCCAGAACCTCTCCGGCCTTCCAGCCGAAGATCGCTTCGGCCTGCTTCGACCATGTCTTGATATGGCTTCCTCCCTCCCATTCGACAACGCCCAGAGGGGAGTTGACCATGTGGAAGGAAAGGCGCTTGTGGGCTTCGGCCAAGGCGGCTTCGGCTCTCTTCCTTTCGGATATGTCCACGTGGGTGCCCACTACCCTGACGGCTCTGCCTTCGGCATCATACAGCGCCGACGCTCTGGCCAGTATGTCCACCCAATGGCCATGGCGATGC
>CAZQYA010000094.1:0-12531 GCA_964597325.1 uncultured Desulfovibrionaceae bacterium | reverse complement strand
GCACAATGTGGGTTGGGACTTCACCGCTGAAGAAATGCAGGCCGCAAAAGTCTAGACTTTCAACCCCCTTTCCGGGAGCTCTGGGCTCCCGGAAAGGGATCATGGATTTGCACCGTGCTTCCGGCGAGGGCCGGGAGGCGGCTGGGAGGCCACCCTCGGGTCCGGAATGGATTCGTGGCCGATGACGGGAATGCAAAGGGCGCACTCATGTCTCGAATTCCGCGCGCCCCGAAATATGTCAAAAATGACATCTTTCGAGATACATAGGCCTCATGATGCATAATGCTTCCCGTTGGACCGGAGCGTCCGTGAAACAGAAAAAGGCCACCGGGTTTTCCCGGTGGCCTTTAGATGCAGGGGTATTTGTACGTCTATTTTGCCTGTACGGCGGCCTGGAATGAGCGATGCCGTTCGGCGTAGGGCGGGAATTTGAAGAACGCTGATCCAGAGACGAGGACGTCTGCGCCGAGATCGAAGAGTTCCTTGGCATTGTCGAGGGTCACGCCGCCGTCGACCTGGATGAGAGTTTTGAGGCCCCTTGAGCGGATCATGTCCGAGAGAGCGGCGATCTTGTCCTTGCAGAAGGGGATAAAGGACTGCCCTCCGAAGCCGGGGTTGACGCTCATGATCAGGACCATGTCCAGTTGCGGGAGAAGGTACTCGACGACATTCAGCGGTGTGGCCGGATTGAGGGACAGGCCGGCCTGCATCCCGGCCTCGCGGATGGCGCTCAGGGTGCGTTCCAGGTGAACGGTGCTTTCGGCGTGGATGCAGAGCAGGTTGGCGCCGGCGTCAGCAAATTCCGTAATGTAGCGCTCAGGGCGTTCAATCATGAGGTGCACGTCGAAAAAGAGCTTCGAAGTCTTGCGCAGGCGTTTGATGATCGGGGGGCCAAAGGTGATGTTCGGGACAAAGGCGCCGTCCATGACATCCCAGTGAACCCATTTGAGTCCGGCGTCCTCCAGGGCGGCGAGTTCCGTCTGAAGGTTGCCGAAGTCCGACGACAGCAGCGACGGTGAAAGGATGAAATCGCGCATTATTCCTCCCGGTCGCCCATTTTGAAGTCGACCTGGATCTTGTACATCTTGGTGGCGGGCAGGTTCAGGATGGAGATGCCGGTTTTGCGTGTGATGCCGGCCAGAGTTTTCTGAACGTCTTCCCAGGACGGGCCGATGAAGGTGAACCAGATGTTCTGGCGGTGCTGGCGCAGGTAGTTGTGCGTCACACCAGGCAGTTTGTTCACCTCGGCGATGAATTCGTCGAGTTTGTCCTCGGGCACAGCGGCCGAGCACAGGGTGGAGTGCCAGCCAAGTTTTCTGGACTGGAAATTGGCTCCGATGCGACGGATGACGCCCTTGTCGGTCAGGGTCCGCACCCGGGCCAGTGTCTCGGCCTCGGTCAGGCCTATCTGGCGGCCGATCTCCTCGTAGGGGCGGGATTCCAGAGGGAACCCCGTCTGGATGATGTCCAGGATCTTCTTGTCGAAATCGTCCATGCGCTCCTCATGTCCTGTGGAGTCGTTGTTGCGATACCCTTATCGGGTCCAGGGGCGAGCCCCTGGCGGGGCGCGGGGCGGAGCCCCGCATCCCTTACGGTTTCATCCGCTCCTGCAGTTTGGGCTTGTACGTGCACAACGGCTCCTCGCCCATGTAGTTGCCGTTCATGGAATAGGCCCGGGCGCGGCAGCCGCCGCAGACTTTGTGGTATTCGCAGATGCCGCATTTGCCTTCGTATTCTTTCTGGTTCCGGAACTGCAGGAATTGGCTGGAGGAACGCCAGATCTCCGGAAAGGGGGTCGTGCGGATGTTGCCGCAATCGAGTTCCAGGTAGCCGCAGGGCTGGACCTGGCCGACGTGGGAGATGAAACAGAAGCCTGTGCCGCCAAGACAGCCGCGGGTCATGGCGTCCAGGCCGAAGTTTTCGGGGGTCACCGGAACACCCTCTTCCTTGGCCCGCTGTCGCATGATCCGGTAGTAATGCGGGGCGCAGGTGGCCTTGAGATGCATCTTCGTGGTCTTGCGAAAATCGTAAAACCAGTTGAGCACTTCCTCGTATTCCTCGCCGGTAATGACCTCGGCCCCGAGTTGGGCGGCGCGTCCGGTGGGCACCAGCAGGAAGATGTGCCAGGCCGCGGCGCCGACGCGTTCGCACAGGTCGAAGATCTGCTTGAAGCTGCCCAGGTTCGCGCGGGTCACGGTGGTGTTGATCTGGAATTCGATCCCCGCTTCCTTGAGGTACTCGATGCCGCGCATGGATGCGTCAAATGCCCCGGGCACGCCGCGGAAGTCGTCGTGACTGGCCGAGTCCGGGCCGTCGATGGAGATGGAACAGCGCTGGACACCTGCTTCAACCATCTGTTGCGCGGTTTCTGGGGTGATCAGGGTGCCATTGGGTGACATGACGCAGCGCAGGCCCTTGTCCGTGGCGTAGCGGATAAGTTCATACACGTCCGCCCTCATCATGGGGTCGCCACCGGTGAAGATGATGATGGGGCTGCCCACGTCGGGGAAGGTATCGATGAGGGCCTTGGCTTCAGCCGTGTCCAGTTCGCCCTCGTAGGGCTCCAGATGCGCCTCGGCCCGGCAGTGCTTGCAGGCCAGATTGCAGGAGCGGGTCACTTCCCAGGCGATGAGTTTGCAGGCCGGAGTGCCATCGGGGAGGGTTCGGACCATGCCGCCGGGGTGTCCACCGGGATGTCCACCGGGATGTCCGGCTTCCGCCTGGAGGCCCTGGCCGTGATGGGGATGCTTGTTCATGAGACGAGTCCCGCTTTGAGCAGATCTTGGGTGAAGTAGGAAAGGATCAGGTCGGCCCCGGCGCGTTTGAAGGCGATGAGGCTTTCCAGGGCCACGGCTGTCTCGTCGATCCAGCCTAGCTGGCCGGCGGCCTTGATCTGGCTGTATTCGCCGCTGACCTGGTAGGCAGCTACCGGGACATCGAAATTGTCCCGGACCAGGCGGATGATGTCCAGATAAGGCAAACCCGGTTTGACCATGAGAATGTCCGCACCTTCCTCGATGTCCGCGGCGGCCTCACGAAGCCCCTCGCGCCAGTTGGCAGGGTCCATCTGATAGGTCTTGCGGTCCCCGAACTGGGGCGCGCTTTCCGCGGCGTCGCGGAAGGGGCCGTAAAAGGCCGAGGAATACTTGACCGCATAGGACATGATGGGCGTGTTCGGAAAGCCGTTTTCGTCGAGGGCCTCCCTGATGGCGGCCACTCGGCCGTCCATCATGTCCGAGGGGGCGATGATGTCCGCCCCGGCCTTGACCTGGGCCACGGCGGTGCGGGCCAGCAGGGCCAGGGTCGGGTCGTTCTGGACCACACCTTCCGGGGAAACCAGGCCGCAGTGCCCGTGCGAAGTGTACTCGCACAGGCAGGTGTCAGCGACGGCCACGAGATCGGGCCAGCGGTCCTTGATACGGCGGAGGGCCTTTTGGACGATGCCGTTCTCGTCGTAGGCCTGCGAGCCGGCGGAATCCTTGGTGACCGGTATGCCGAAAAGGATCAGGCTCTTCAGGCCTGCATCCACGGCCCCGGCCACTTCGTCCATGAGTTGGTTCAGGCCGAGCTGGAACTGGCCCGGCATGGACGCGATGGGTTTTCGCAAATCCAGGTCGGATTCGACCACGAAATAGGGCTGGATCAGATCGTCCCGGCCGAGCCTGCTCTCACGGACCATGTCCCGCATGGCCGTCGAAGAACGCAGCCTGCGGCCGCGGTGGAATGTCATCATGCCGGTCCTCCTAGATGGGTTCGCCGCTGATTTCCTCGTCCGTCAGGTAACAGGCCGGGTCATGGGCCCAGAAGTCTTCGTAGTAGGCCTCGGCCCGGGCGCGGAAATTGCCGCCGCAGATGTTCAGGAAACGGCAGGTGGCGCAGCGGCCCTTTACGTGGGGGCGCTTGTCCTTGAGCTTGTGCAGCAGCTCGATGTTTTCGTCGAGCCAGATTTCCGAGAAAGGGCGTTCCAGGATGTTGCCGAAGGTATGGTGGCGCATGAACTGGTCGGCGTGCACCGAGCCGTCCCAGGAAATGCAGCCGATGCCCCGGCCCGAGGAGTTGCCTTCGTTCATCTTCAGAAGCTCCATCACCTCAGCCGCGCGCTTGGGGTCTTCCTTCAGCAGCCGGTAGTAGACGTAGGGGCCATCGGCGTGGTTGTCCACGGTGAGAACTTCCTTGGGCTTGCCGCGGTCGTGCAGTTCCCGGGTGCGGTCCATGATCAGGTCCACGACGGCGCGGGTCTCGGCATGGTCCAGGTCTTCCTTGATGAGTTCGGAGCCGCGGCCCGAATAGACCAGGTGGTAAAAGCAGATGCGCGGTACTTCGAGGGATTCGATGAGCCCGAAAAGGTGCGGGATTTCCGAAGCGTTACGCTTGTTGATGGTGAACCTGAGCCCTACCTTGAGGCCTTCGGCCTGGCAGTTCTCGACGCCTTTGAGGGCCTGTTTGTATGCGCCGGTCACACCGCGGAATTTGTCGTGCACAGCCTCGGCGCCGTCAAGGGAGATGCCCACGTAGGACAGCCCCACTTCCTTCAGTTCCCTGGCCTTGGCCTTGGTGATGAGGGTGCCGTTGGTGGAGATGACGGCGCGCATGCCCTTGGATGTGGCGTACTTGGCCAGGTCGACCAGGTCTTCGCGGACCAGGGGCTCGCCGCCCGAGAAGAGCATGACCGGAGCTCCGAACTGGGCCAGGTCGTCGATCATCACCTTGGCCTGCTCGGTGGAGATGGGGTCCTTGTGCTTGCTCGGCTCCACGGCGTGGGCGTAGCAGTGCACGCATTTGAGGTTGCAGCGCTGGGTCATGTTCCAGACCACAACGGGCTTCTTGTCCTTGGCGAACTGCAGCAGGTGGGAGGGGAGTTGGGCGGAACTGCGTCCGTAGCGCAGGGCGTCGGAGGGTTCCACCGTGCCGCAGTAGAGTTTGGAAATACCGATCATGGTTGCCTCATGTGAACTCGTGGGTTCGTCTGGATGATGCGGGCCGGCCCAGGGGGGATATGCCGCTGGAGGCCCGTTGAAAACTGGAGTGCCGAAGGCTTGTCCTAATGGTTGCCGCTGTCAAGTCAAGGGTCGGATGGCTATTGCAGGGTGCTGGTCGGAGGGTCTGCGTTCAGGAGCTGCATCACGGGATCCTGGCGGTCCTTGGTCGACGATTCGGGTTGGTCGTCGGGTTTAGCGCGCCGGCCCGTGTCCGCCGGTCGGCCCTGGCGTTTGCCCAGGGCCAGGCGCCAGAGGGATTTGAAGCTGCGCATCAGAACCATCCGGAGATGAGGGTCAGGATGACGGCCACGGCCAGGGCCAGGAGCATGGGCAGGATCAGGACGGCCAGGACCTGCTTGTTCGACGCTCCGTGCACGTGGCGCAGCCCGAGGAACTTGTAGACCGTCGTGCCGATCATGGCCAGGGGCATGCCGATGTAGGGGACGACCATGAGCAGCATGGGCGCGGCGCTGTAGGCCTCGGCCCGGAACGTGCCCTCGAAGCCCTTGGTGTTGGCCTTGAAGAGGTGCAGGAAGAAGTGGTTGATGGCCGTGTCGAGAAAGAGGAAGGCGCAGACCTCGAGGGGGTAGAGGATGAGGACGAGTCCCGCCTGGAGCGAGCTGCTCAGGTTCTCCGTCAGCAGGCTCGGCGGGAGGATGCCCAGGAGCTGCCAGATGGACTGGGACAGGGCCACGGCCTGGACGATGATCAGAAAGAAAAGCAGCGGCTTGAGCAGCCCGTGGCCGACGGGCATGGCCGTAAAGAAGCCCTTGGGGTTGGTCAGCACGTCCAGGAAGGTCCGGGCGAAGGCGGACGGGTAGCCGGAAGTCGCTCGCTCCCAGGCAGGCAGGGACGTCTTCGGCGGCTCGTGCGCAAAGCCCCCGGAGGCAGAGTCTTCATCGTCGTTCAAGGCTTCGAGTTCTTTCCACAGATCCTCTTCGCGGGGCGCGGCGGCCGGTTCTGGCTGCGGCGGGGCCTGCGGCTCGGGTTGCTGGGTCTGTCGCGGGGTGGCTGTAACTTCCGGGTGCGCCTGACCCGCCGGCGGTTCGGGCTGGGCGGCCTGCGTCTGCGGGTCGACCGTGTCGACCGGAATGGTGGGTTCCCGGAATTTGAACCGATGCTGGCATTTGGGGCAGGTGGCCATGACCGCTTTGGGCGGCAGGGTCGCCTCGTTGACAGTGCGTCCGAACCCGCAGCTGGGACAGATGATATTCATGGTAAATGCGTACTCCTCTTGCGAGAAGGCTGATACCCGCTCTCGGCCCGATTAGCAACCGCGAGGGGTTTTGGTGTGCAGGAAGAGGTCGTCGAAGAGGTGGACGAAGAGAGCGACGACGAGCACGCCGCTGAAGTCCATGGGGCTGTCGGCATCGAATTCGCGCAGCATGTGCTCCGTGAATTCGGGCCGGAAATAGCCTTTGTCGCGGACGCTTCCGGCCGACAGGACGTCGCCGATGTAGGATCTGAACTTTCGCACGAACCATTTGCTCGGCGGTGCCAGGGGCTGTTTGCGGCGCTGGCAGATGGCGGGCGGCAGGAAGGTGCGGAAGCTCTTCTTGAGCAGGTGCTTTTCATTGAGGCCGCGCATCTTGAAGCGGCCGGGCAGGGAGAAGACGTACTCGACCAGGCGGTGCTCCACGGAATTGGCCATGCTCATGGTGTCGGCCAGGGGCAGGGTCAGGTTGGGCAGGCGCATCCTGCTCTCCAGGTACAAAGCCTGATCCAGGAGGGAGCGCGAACCCGGCACGCACGGCAGTTCACCCTCGCGTTCGCCGAGTCTGGGCAGGAGGCGATCCGCGAAGGAATCGGACAGGAGCTGCCCCTTGAACTGGAACGCCTGGAAGCGATAGGGCAGCGCCGGGTGCGGCGCGGGATAGCCCTTGAGCATGGCGTACTGCATCCAGGCCTGCTGCGGGGAGGCCAGCCCGGGGAAGACCCTGCGCAACAGGTTGGCGCGGGCCGGGGTTTCGTTGCGCCCGATGAAGGCCATGAGCTTCAACAGCTTGAAATAGTCGTAGCCGCCGAGGATTTCGTCGGCGCCGTCCCCGGACAGGACCACCTTGAAGCCCATGTCCCGGATCTGCCGGGACAGCAGGTAGAGAGGCAGGTTCAACAGTGTCACCAGCGGGGTTTCCAGGTGCCAGACCAGTTTCTCGATCTCCTCTTCGGCGATGGAGCAGAGGAACTCGTGGTGCGCGGTGCCGAAGGTGCCGGAGACCAGACGCGCGAAATGGCGCTCGTCGTAGCCCGCGTCCTCGAAGGTGATGGACAGGGTGTGCACGGGGGCGTTCGACAGGTGGGCGTAGAGGCCCGTCACGCTGCTGGAGTCGATGCCCCCGCTCAGGTACGAGGCCACGGGTACGTCGGCGACCAGACGGTCGCGCACCGCCTCGACCAGATGGTGGCGCAGGCCCTCGGCGGCGTCGTCCTCGGACAGGGAGTTGTCCGGCTCCTCCAGGGGGATCTCCCAATAGGTCTCTTCCCGGGGGGAGCCTTCGGCGGCGAGCAGGAAACTGGCCGGCATGACCTGGCGCATGCCGAGAAGAAACGTATCGGGGGCCAGGTTGAATCCGTAGTCCAGCAGCCGGTCCATGGCCAGGACGTTCAGGTTCCGGGGGATGTCCGGGTAGCACAGGATCGATTTGATTTCGGAAGCGAAGACCAGGGTCCCGTCCGGAAGTCGCGTGTAGAAGAGCGGCTTCTTGCCCATGCGGTCGCGGGCCAGGAAAAGGCGTCGGGACAACGGCTCCCAGGCGGCGAAGGCGAACATGCCGACCAGGCGGCGCAGGCATTTCGGCCCCCACTGCACATAGGCGGCGAGGAGGACCTCGGAGTCCGAGCGGGTTTTGAAGGTGTGGCCGAGGCTGGCCAGTTCCGCCCGCAGGGGTTGGTAGTTGTAGATCTCCCCGTTGAAGACGAGGATGGTGCCCGTGGGTTCATGGATCAGGGGCTGGTTGCCGCCCGGCAGGTCGATGACGGACAGCCGCCTGGAGGCCAGTGCGCAAAATCTGTCACGGTACAGCCCCTGATGGTCCGGGCCGCGGTGGGCCAGGGCCGAGGCCATGGCGCCAAGAACCTGGCTGTCCGGGCCTATCCCGTCCGCGTTGAAGAATCCGGCGATGCCGCACATGCATGATGCCCCTTTCGTGATGGTGTCAAAGCGTCAAGCAGGATGCATGCCGCAAGCGCGTCTTGGGGCTCGTCAAGGTCAGGTCGGGGCTACCGGGCATAATACCGGGCGGCGCTGGGCGGGGCGGGGTGTGCCTGGGTCTTGGATATTTCGGCGAAGGCCGAGCGGAAGGACGACAGGATGCCGACCACCTCGTCGATGAGGGATGTGTCCATCTTGAGGTTGGCCTGCAGGAGGCGCGTGTTGCAGTACATGTAGAGCCGGTGCAGGTTCTGGGCGATCTCCCCGCCCTTGTCCGTGTTCAGGGAGCCGTCGAGTTCGGCGATGATGTCGAGGGCCTGGGAGATGAGGATTCCCTTCTTGGCGTAGTTCTTCGCAGCGATCTCCTGCTTGGCCTGTTCCAGGAAAGTGATGGCGCCGTCGTAGAGCATGACCACGAGATGGCCGGGGGTCGTGGTCGTGACCTGGGTCTGCATATAGGCGTTGGCGGCTCTGTGCACAGTGAAATCTCCTTATGATGAACTGCTGGACAGGCTCTTGATCTGCGAACTGAGCTGGGTCGAGATGTTGTCGTAGTTGCCGAGAACGGCCTCGAGGTTGGCGAACCGCAGCCGCAGCGTCCGCTCCATGAGCGTGAGCCGGCGCTCCTCGTAGGCGATCTTGTCGTCGATGGAGTCCATGATGTCCTGGTAGTTGTCCTTGAGGATCTCCAGGGTGCCGGTCAGGGGGTCCGTCAATTTCTTGATTTCCTGCGAGAGCTCCTCGGTCTTGCCGATCTTGATCTGGACCTGGCCCGAATAGGATCCCGCCGTCAGGTTCATGATCTCCAGGGCCAGGCCGCGTGCGGTGTTGCCGTCCCCCGCGGCCACGATCCTGTTGCCGTCGATGGTGGCCGGGTAACCGTTGATGCTCGCCGAGGCGATGTTTCCGCTGACGTCCACGGTATAGGACACCGCGAAATCGCCTGCGCCCGTGATGCCCTTGATGGAGGACTCGAACCGGAAATTGGAGGATTCCGCCGCGACTCCCCCGACGATCTCCTTGGTCGAGGGATAGGAATCCGCGCTGAACAGTCTTGCCACGGCGTCGGGGTTGGAGGTCAGAGCCGCGGAGAAGGCGCTTTGATCCATGACCATCAGTCCGAAGGTCGGGGAGCCCTGGTTGGTGTCCGTGGTGATGCCGACGCTGCCCAGGGAGATGATGGCGTCCATGTCGTAGTCGAAGCCGACGCCTTTCTGGGCCAGGATGTTCTTGAGCTTCTGCTGGATCATCTGCAGGCCGTAGTTGCCGGTCAGCAGCGACCCGGAGACCTTGGACCCCACGGTGGTGACCTGGGTCTGCTCCTTGATCTGCAGGAGCACCGCGTTGACCGATTCGACAAAGGTGAGCACGTTTTCCGTGACCGAGTCGGGGTCCAGGCTGGTGGTCAGGGTCGTTCCGCCCGTGCTGGTCAGGTTCATGGTCACGCCGGAAATGATGTCGGACACGGAATTCGTGGTCCGCTCGATGTAGCCGTCGGTTGCGCCCTGGAGCTGCGCGAAGCTGCCAGGCTGCAGCGCGCCGATGCTGGTCCCCGGGGAATTGATGATCGTGATCTGCCTGTCCGACCCGGCCTGCCCGGTCAGGGTCAGTTCGGCGTTGCCGTCCACGTCCGCGACCGAGGCCATGGCGAAACCCACGGCGGCGTTGATGTTTGCGGCCAGATCGGCGTAGGTGTCCGTGGCCGCGACGTTCACGGCGTAGAGGTTGCCGGCGTAGGCGAGTTTGAAGGTTCCGCCGGTGGCTGCGACCACGTCCGTGCTCGCGGTGCCCGACAGCGTGGCCTTGAGGATGTCCGTCGTCTGCACGGGCGGGACAAGGGGGAAACCATCCACCCGCAGCTTGGCGTTGGAGGCATTCTGAGTCTGGATGAACTGGGTTTTCCCGAAATTCGGAAGCAGGCTGGCGGAGGTCGAGGCCTCGTCGACGATGAAGTCGTTGCCCGCGCCGAGCTCCATGCCCCGGATCTGCAGCCTGTACCCGCTGCCGTCGTTGACGACGCTGGCCCGGACGTAGTTGCGGTTGTCCGGGTCGGAATTGATGAGGCTTGCGAACTGCGCCAGGGTCGTGGTCGCGGTCACGTTCACGGAGACCTGGCGGGAGCCGATGGCGAAGGCGAAGGTGCCATCCGCGCCGCCGCTGATGATGTCGTCGGGTGAGGAAAAAATTACCGAGCCCATGTGCATGTCGTTGGCAGCCAGGGCAACCACGTCCACCTGATGGGAACTTTCTTCCGCCGAACTGCCGGCCTTGGCCGTCAGGACAGCCGAGTTGGACGAGGAGACCTGCTTGACCAGGAACTCGTCCGGTGTGTTCATGGCGTCGAGGGTTGTCTTCAAGGATAGCATGGACGAGGACAGGGCGTCGAAGCTCTCACTCTTGGCTTCCCACTGCGCGCGCCAGCTTTCAAGCCGGTTGGTCCGGGTTTTCTCGACCTCGATCAGCTTGGAGATCATGGACTCGAAGTCGGTCCCCGAGCCCAGGCCCGTGAAACGGATTGCCCCCGAAATGAGGGAGGTGCTCAGGTCGTCTGCCATGGGAACCCTCGGGTGTGCGGTACGGAATGCTTCATGACCATCATCCGAGCAAAGCCGGTGCCATATTCAACGTCTTCGGATCAAAAAGGCCGGGCCGCTTCCGCGACCCGGCCGGGCAAAGGGTTCACGAGTCGGGTCGTTATCCCTGCATGAGCTGCAGCGCCATCTGCGGCAGGGTGTTGGCCTGGGACAGCATGGCCACGGCGCTCTGGGTCAGGATCTGGTTGCGGACGAAGTTGGTCATTTCCGTGGCCACGTCCACGTCGGAGATCCGGGACTCCGCGGCCTGCAGGTTCTCGGCCTGGACCTGGAGGTTGGTGATGGTGTTCTCCAGTCGGTTCTGCAGGGCGCCGAGGTTGGCGCGGATGTTGTCCTTGGAGGTGATGGCCGTGTTCAGGGCGTCGAGGGCTCTCTGGGCCGCGGCCTGGGTGGAGATGCTGTAGCCGTCGCTGGTGGTGGCGGCGGAGTTGCCCACGCCCAGGGCGGACGCCGTGGAGTTGCCGATGGCGATGTAGTAGTAGTCCTCGGCGCTGTCGTTGGCCGTGCCGAAGTGGACCTTCAGCGGGCCGGTAGCCTGCAGGCCGGATCCGTCATGGACGCCGGCCCAGTCGGCCACGTATTCACCGCCGGACAGGTTGCCGTTCAGCAGGTAGATGCCGTTGAAGTCCGTGGCGTTGGCGATTCGGGTGATTTCCGAGGCCATGGCCTGGTACTCGGAGTCGATGATCAGGCGCTGGTCCGATGTGTAGGTGCCGGTGGCGGCCTGCTCGGCCAGCTCCTTCATGCGGATCAGCTTCTCGTCGATGACCTGGAGCGCGCCGTCGGCGGTCTGGATCATGGAGATGGCGTCGTTGGCGTTTCTGACACCCTGATTCAGGGTCGCGATGTCGGAGCGCATGAGCTCACGGATGGCCAGGCCGGCGGCGTCGTCGGCCGCGGTGGTGATGCGCAGGCCCGAGGACAGGCGGTTCACGGACGTGGACAGGCTGCCGTACGCGTTGGACAGGTTGCGCGCCGCGGTCATGGCCATGAGGTTGTGGTTGATGATAAGTGCCATGGAAATTCCTCCTTGAAAATGTATCGGCTTCCTTGCCTTGGGGATTCGGCAACCGGGGGGTTGCTCCTTGCTCTTGATGAGTGAATCGGCAGGTGGCGGAATTTCTTTAGGGGAATTTTGTCCGACATAGACTGTCGGACACGATCACTCGAAATCGGGGATGTGCTGGCGCGCCTGCTCGGCCGCGATGCCGCGCGAGCTGGCGATGGACTCCAGGTTGTCCTCGGCGTCGGATTTGCGCAGGTAGAGCGGGGCGGGGAGTTCCGGGCGGTAGGTCGCGTTCAGGGCGGCCCGCAGCAGGGCATCGGGCATCGGGACGTCGAATTCGGGGGGAAGGGGCATCGTCCCGGGCAGTCCGCCCAGGTCGGGGTTTTTGCGCAGGCCGCTGCCGAGCAGGCGGAGCGGGCCCGGCCTGGTGACGAGCAGGTCGCGAGCCTCGGATACGGGCATTGGCCGGACCTGCGTCAGGGGGCGGCCGCCTGCGAAGCCCTGGACGTAGACCTGCGCCTTGCGGGCATATGTCAGGATCCAGATTTCGCCGTCGACCAATGGCGTGGCCTGGTCGGCCAGAATTTCCAGATAGGGCAGGCCGGCCATGGGCGTGCCGAAGGGTCGGGACAGGCCGTACATGGCCGCGTGGGAGATGCGCAGGCCCGTGAACGACCCCGGCCCGCGTACGCAGGCGATGCCCGCCAGATCCTTGACGGACAGGCCGTGCACCTTCAGGGCGCGTTCGATGGCCGTGGGCAGGTGGCGGATGGACTGTCCGGGGCACAGGATCGCTTCACT
>CAZQYA010000093.1:11013-12746 GCA_964597325.1 uncultured Desulfovibrionaceae bacterium | reverse complement strand
TGGTCCCGGGGGCCATGGGCGACGGCATCGACTACCTCATGGACTTCCAGTGGCGCCTGGCCCAGCGCCAGGATGCCACCGTGACTCTCATCGAGCCGGGCTCCCCCGCCTCACTCCACGCCCTGGCCGCGATGCCCGGCGTCATGTACGCCGAACCCTTCCGGACGGTGCCCGGACGCATCGTCAACGGCCTTCACCAGCGCAGAATCGGGCTGACGGGCCGCCTGCCGGACGGTCGTCTGAACCTGCTCCTCGACGACCAGGGCCGGCCCGTGGACCTGCCCCTGGCCGGCCTGCTCCTTTCGGAGAAGCTGGCCCAGGTGCTGGCTCTGTCGCCGGGCGACCCGGTGCGCATCGAGGTACAGGAGGGGGGCCGCCCGGTGCTCGAATCCTTCCTGGCCGGGACCATCACGGACTTTGCCGGCGTCGGGGCCTATATGGATTTTCACGCCTTGGGCAGGCTCATGGGTGAGGAGCGTGTCGTCAGCGGCGCCTACCTGACCCTGGACGCGAACCGCCGAAAGGATTTGCTGCAGGAGGTGGCGGACACCCCGGCCATCGCCTCGGCCGTATACACGTCCGCGGCCCGTGAGAGCTTCAAGGCGGCCATGGGCGACATGATGGGCGTGGTCCAGAGCGTGTATTTCACCTTCGCCGTCATCGTGTCCTGCGGCGTGGTCTACAACGGGGCGCGCATCGCCCTGTCGGAACGCACCCGCGACCTGGCCACATTGCGTGTGCTGGGCTTTTCCGAAGGCGAGACCACGATCATCCTCCTGTCGGAACTGATCTTCCTGACCCTGGTGGCCTTGCCGCCGGGCCTATGGATCGGCAGCGAACTGGCCCGCATCCTGGTCATGGCGGCGAACACCGAAACCGTGCGCATGCCCCTGGTCCTGACGGACCGCGCCTACGCCACGGCCGCCTTCATCGTCCTGTCCTCTTCCCTGGCGTCCTTTCTGGTGGTGGGACGCCGCATCAAGAAACTGCAACTGCTGTCCGTACTGAAGGCACCCGAATGAACACCGTACGCAGACGACACCCCTGGCGCACCGTCCTTCTTGCCCTGCTCTGCCTGGCCCTGGCCGGTCTGGTGGTCGCGGGGTTCTGGCCCAAACCCGTACCCGTGGAAACGGCATCCGTGACCCGGGGCCCCATGGCCGTCACGGTCACCGAGGAAGGCAAGACGCGCATCCGCAGCCGCTACGTGGTCTTCCCGCCCACAGCGGGCTTCCTGCAGCGCGTGGAACTACGGGCCGGAGCGAAGATCAGGGCGGGTGAGACCGTTCTGGCCGTGCTGACGCCAGAGCCATCGACCTTCCTGACTCCGCGGATGCGGGCCGAGGCTCTGGCCCGGCTGGAAGCGGCCGAGGCCGCCGTGCGCGCCAGGGGCGCCGAGCGAGAGCGGGTGCGCACGAGCCTGGAACTGTCCCGAAAGGATCTGGCGCGCATCGATGCCCTGCTGGCCGGAGGCGCCGTGGCCCGCCGGGACTGGGACAGGGCCGACAACGAGGCCCGCGTGCTGGAGCGGGAACTGCAGGCCGCGTCCTTTGCCCTGCAGGTGGCCGAACACGAGGCCGGGGTGGCCCGGGCCGCCCTGAGCCGCGACGCCGCGCCGGATCAGAGCGAGGCCGTGCCCATTCTGGCGCCGGTGGACGGGTACGTGCTGGCCGTCATGGAGGAAAACGTCGCTGCGCAAGACCTAAAAATCATTTTTCAACGCAAAGGCGCAG
>CAZQYA010000093.1:2537-11003 GCA_964597325.1 uncultured Desulfovibrionaceae bacterium | reverse complement strand
CATCATGGAAGTAGGTGACCCGAGGGATCTGGAAATCGAGATCGAGCTTTTGTCCGTGGACGCGGTGAGCGTTTCCCCCGGTGCCGAGGCCGTCATCGAGCACTGGGGCGGGGAAGGAACCCTGCGGGCCCGGGTCACCGTGGTGGAGCCGGGCGGCTTCACCAAGGTCTCGGCCATCGGCGTGGAGGAGCAGCGGGTCAAGGTGCGGGCGAAACTGACGGATCCCCTGCCCGAAGGCGTCATGCTCGGCGACCGCTATGGCGTGCAGGCGCGCATCGTCACCTGGCGCGGCGAGGACGTGCCTCGAATTCCCACGAGCGCCATCTTCAGGCACTCCGGGGAATGGAAGGCCTTTGTCCTGGAAAACGGGCGGGCCGTTCTGCGCACGGTGGCCATCGGCCGGGAGAACGGGCTGGAAGCGGAAGTCCTGGAAGGCCTGAAGAATGGGGAGAAGGTGATTCTCCATCCGCCGGATACCCTGGAGGACGGGGTAAAGGTGGAGGAACAGGGACTGTAGAAATCCGGCGGGACGTCAACGTCTGGAGGAGCCTGCGGGAAAGGCATGGATCCCCGCCTTCGCGGGGATGACATGGTGGTTGAGCGGGGATGATGTGACAATTGTGCGAAAATGATGTGGTAGTTGTCCGGAGATGACGTGATGGCCGTGCGGAGATGACGTTGTGGCCGACATTCGCCTTGCCTTATCGACGTCCCGCCCAACGCCCGGTTCGAGCGGGTCGGGTGGTCTCCGGCGGGGGCGGTCGACTGTCTGACCGAGCCTGGCATCGTTTGCTTCCCGGCCGTGCCCCGTTCGAAGCGTCATCCGGTGATCAAAGCTCAAGGCCGGGAAGCATTACGAGGCCGGCGAGGGAGTTTCGACGGCCCCCGCCGGAGACCGCCCGGCACGCGGCCGCACGGAACATTCACCATCAGCGACTCTCGCTCCCCTCAAACACTCCTCAACGCCCTCAAGCGCCCGGCAATTGCCCGGCCTTAAAGCCCGTGCACAAACACCCGGTCCCCCTTGCCCAACCCCCGTGCCAGTTCGGCGATATGAGCCTGGTGGGTGAAAAGGATGACCTGGGTGCGATCGACCATGCCGGCCAGGGCCTCAAGTGTGGCCTGGCTTCGCTTCTCGTCGAAATTGATGAGAATATCGTCCACGATGAAAGGCATGGGTTCCGTGCTGCGTGCACGCCATGTGAGGCTCGCCAGGCGCAGGGCGAGGTAGAGCTGATCCCGGGTTCCCGAACTCATGCCCTCCACCCGCACCCGTTCACCGCCGGGCCGAAGGCCCAGCAGGACGGGCTTGTCGTTCTCGTCGATATCCGCGCGCAGGGCCGCGAAAGACCCCAGGGTCAGATCACGGAACAGGTCCGAGGCGATGGCCAGAAGCGGGTCCTGGTTGGCCGCCCGGTAGCGCTCGATCTCGGCGCGGAGCACGCCCGAGGCGACCCGGAGCTGGATGAAGCGCTCGGTCATGCGCCCGAGACCCGCCAGGACTTCCTGCATCTCGTCGGCCACGCGGGCCGCGGCGTCCCCACCGTCCATGCGCGAAAGTTCGCTCTTTTCCTGGCCGATGCATTCGGACAGAGTCTGCAGCCTCGGTTCGACGGTCTCCCGAAGCTCGCGCCGCAGTTCGTCCATGCGTCCGGGCAGGCCGTCGGCGTCCTGTCCGGCGGCCATGGCCTCGAGGTCGTCGATGCCGCCGCCCTCGGCCACGCGGGCCAGGTTCGACTCCACCTCATCCAGCCTGCGCACGAGTTCCGTCCAGGCGGCAAAGCGCCGTTCGGCCTCGGCCATGCCCTCATCGTCATCCACACGGGCCTCGGACCGCAGGACCGCCAGGGCCTCCTCGGCCACGGCCAGTTCGCCGGTCAGCAGCCTGACCTCCTCCCCGGCCTTGCGGGAATCCTCCTCCAATCGGGCGAGGACGGTCCGCTCCTTCTCGGCCCGAGCCAGCAGCGCCTTGAGCCGCGCCACGGCCAGGGGCGCATCGAGACCGGCCGCGTCCGGCGCCACGAGGCGGCACAACTCGCGCACGTTATCCTCGAAAACGGCTGCATCCCGGTCGATGCCTGCGATGCGCTTGCGCAGCACCTCCTCCTGATCGAGCCTGGCCAGACATTCCTGGACCGTGTCCACATAATCGCCCGCCTCGACCGGGGAGGCGCCACCGGGCAGGCCCAGAAATTCCATGGACTCATTCCACGCCGCACGCCACTCCTCTTCGCGATTCCGGGCGTCCTCCAGGACAAGGGAAGCCTTTTCCGCCGAAGCTTTCAGGTCGGCCACGGTCCCGGCCAGGGTGTCGCGCCGCACCCGGTCCGCGCCGAGGGCCTCGGCCGCGCTGGCAGCGCGTCGCAGTACGGGCGCAAGATCCTCCCCGTCGGGGACCGGCCCTCTGCCCACGTCAATCAATTCCCGCCGCAGCATCTCCCGCAGTTCGTCCCGGCGCTCCTGCCTGACGGACAGACCCGAGAGCATTCCGCCCAGCTCCGCGACCTGCCGACGCAGGACAAGAAAATCCGAAAGCCAGGCGCGCATCTCACGCGGCCCCAGGGGGTCGATGTCGCTGCAGGCCCAATGCTCACGCCAGCCCGCCAGCAGGTGGGCGCGTTCCTCGCCCGCAGCCAGCGCCCCGGTGCGCAGGGTTTCCAGGGCCGCTTCGGCGGATTCGATGCCAGCCAGCAGTTGGGCGTGCTTCTGGACCCGGTCGGCCTCGCGATACATGCGGTCGGCCGTGCGGTCGGCCCGCTGCACCCAGTGCTCGTAGACGTCGGGCAGGGCTTGTCCGGCGGCATACCCCCTGCTCTCCTCGCCCACGTCCTCTCCGTCGACCCAACTCCGGCGCAGGAGCCGCCAGCCATCCTCACGCCGCTGCCGACACGCCGCCAGGTCAGCCTCGGACGGCACCTCGGCGGCATGTTCGATGGCACGCAGGTCCCGTTTCAGACTTTCGAGAGTCTGCACGGTCCGCGCCTCTTCCTGCCCCAGGCGCCGCAGTTCCTCGTCAACGCGCTGCAGGGCCACCTCGAATTCGTTGACCGTCTCGGCCAGGGGCAGGGCCAGTTTCTCCACGTCCTCCAGGGGGCCGGACCAGAGTCCAAGCCGACCCAGGGCCGCCAGGCAGGCCTCGCGCAGGCGCTGCGCCTCTGCCCGGCGGGAGCGCAGTTCCTCGTCCAGGTCCCCGGCCCGGCGCGCCGCATCGAGAGCCTGGAGCAGAGAGGTTGTGTCCGCCCCGTGACCCATGGATTCCAGCTCGGCCGTCCTGCCGTCCAGCTCCCGGCGCAGCTCGGCCAGACGCAGTTCGGCCTGGCGGACCGCCTGGGTCACGGCCTCGTGCCGCTGGGCCAGGGACTGCACGGACTTGCGCTTGCCCAGGCCCGGACGCAGGCTCTCGGCCTGGTCCACGCCCAAGCCAGGCCGGACGCGGCGCAACAGGTGCGCCGCCTCGGTCTTGCTGCCCCGGCGTAAGCCTTCAAGGCCCGGACGGTCTTCCTGACCCTTGCGGTAGGCGCCCAGGCGCTGGTGCAGATTTTCGATGTCTTCGGCGTGTTCGATCACGCCACGGTTGAAACCGGAACCGGCCTGGCTTTCCCGCAATTCAGCGAGCCGCGACTGGGCGGCGTCAAGACGCACGCGCAGGGTGCCTCTCCTTTCTTCGAGGTCGCGGCGCCTGGAGGCGAAATCCCCGGGAAGCTCCACGACCTCGCCCAGGGCATCCAGCTTTTCCCGCAGCAACCGGCGCTCACCCAGGACGGGCAGGGCCCTGCCCAGCCGCTCCAGGCGTTTGAGTTCACGGTCCAGCTCCCGGCGACGCTGCATGAGTCCGGCGAGTTCCTCCTCGGCCTCGGACAGGGCCCTGCTGTGCCGGAGCCACTCCTGTCCGGACAGACTGACCGCGCGCAGCCTGGATTGCAGCTCCTTGTAGCGAGACAGGGACTGGGGAATCTCCCTGGAGGTCGCCCGCGGGCGGAACAGTGCGTCGGCCTCTCCGTCCAGGCCGTCGAGAACGGATTTGAGGGAGGCGAACCCGGCGCCGGCTGCGAACAGGGCCTGCCCGGCCTCGCCCTGCTGGTCCAGGATGCCCTGGCCGCCGAGCACCAGCGTTTCGTGGTCTATGCCGTACATCCGGGTAAAGACATCCTGGCCCAGGCCCTGGAGAAACGGCGCAAGGGCGTCGGCGGGCAGCGGGTTATCGGCAGCGTCGAAGAGATCGTTTCTGATCTTCTTGCGCCGGCGAAAGGCCAGTTCGCTGCCGTCCTCGCGACACAGGAGTCCGCCCACCAGAAGCTGGTCGTAGGGATGCAGAAAATTGTCGTCCGTGCGGGGATGAAAACCGAAAAGAAGGGCCTGCAGGCCGCGCATGGCGCTCGACTTGCCGGCCTCGTTGGGTCCGTGGACCACATGCAGGCCGGGCAGGAGCGTGTCGAAGTCCAGGACCCGGCCCGTAAAGGGACCAAAGGCGGCAAGCTCCAGACGCTTAATCCGCATGGCGCACCTCCCCAAGCCTGGCCAGGAGCAACTCCCGGACCTCGTCGCGCAGGGCCGCCATGCCCTCCTCGTCGGGGGCGAACGGATCGCCGGCGGCCAGCAGCTCGGCAGGCAGCCTGCTGCGCAGGGTCTCGAATTCCGGGACGAAATCCGCCAGGTCCCCGGCGAGGTCCATGGCGGCGATGCCACGGACCAGCCCGGCGAGGGGCGTGTCCTCCCCGGAAACGTCACCGGACGGGGCCTCGGTGGCCACATCCGTCTTTTCAAACCATACGTCGCCCAGGTCGGCGGCCATGGCCCGCAGCTCCTCACGCAGACGCACCCGGTCGCGATGCAGCTCGGCGTGCAGGCCCGTGCGCCCCTCCAGGACGACGCGCACGGCCAGGGGGCGGCCGCCGGCGCGGCGCCGCTCGTCTTCCAGGGCGTGGCGCACCAGATCCGGGACGCCCTCGACGCGTTCGCAGCCCGCCAGATCGACCCGAAGCGCGGCAAAGCGCAGCACATCGACATCCCGGAACTCCACGTCCGTCACCCGGCCGCCGTCCACGGTAACCAGGGCGCAACCCTTGGGGCCGGTCTCACGGATGTGTCGCCCCTGGATATTGCCGGGAAAGACAACCCAGGGATACTCGGCCACGATCTCGCGCCGGTGCACGTGCCCCAGGGCCCAGTACTCGTATCCCTTGCCCGCCAGTCCATCCACGGTGCACGGAGCATAGTTCTCGTGCCCGGGCCGGCCCGTGAGGCTCGTGTGCAGCAGACCGATGTTACACAGGCCCGGGACGGCCCGGGGAAAATCGCGGCTCAGGTCCTCGGTGACGCTGCGGCCTCCGAAACTCTGGCCGTGGATGGCCGCCCCGAGGTCGTCCAGAACCACCGTATCAGGGGCGCGATGCGGAAACAGGGTCACGTTGTCGGGCAGTCGCAGGCTCCGGGTCAGGGGACTCGCGGCGTCGTGGTTGCCGGCCACCAGGAAGACGCGGATTCCGGCCTCACGCAGGCGGCCCATGCGATGGGCAAAATAAAGGCCCGTGTTGTAATCCTTCCAGTCGCCGTCGAAGAGGTCGCCCGCCAGCAGGACAAAGGCGGCCTTTTCCTCCACGGCCAGGTTGACCAGGTTGTCGAAGGCCCTCCTGGCTGCGCCGCGAATCTGCTCCACGGGTGCGTCCGGATAGACTTCAAGCCCTCTTAAGGGGCTGTCGAGATGGATGTCTGCCGCATGAACGAATCGAAACATGAAATCTCCGGATGTTCCGTATGAAAACAAACAATGGGTAAAATCGCAGACAATATCGCGCGCAGGCCCTGCTTCAGGATGCGCTCTCCAGCCCGGCGCTCCCGGGCGCAACGACCTCGCTCAAGGTCGCGGACAGAGCCCGCAGGGAAACGGGTTTGGCCAGGTAGCCGTCCATGCCCATGCTCAGAAAGTAGTCGCGGTCGCCGGACAGGGCGTAGGCCGTCAGGGCGATGATGGGAATATCCGGATCGATGCCGGGCAGGGCCTGACGACGGATCGCCCTGGTCACCTCGATCCCGTCCAGACCCGGCATCTGAATGTCCATGAGGACGCAGTCGAAACGCTCCCGGCCCAGAAACTCCAGGGCTTCGTGCCCGTCCCGGGCGCAGACGCCGGTGTGCCCGAGCTTTTCCAGAAACTTGAGGATCATGAGCTGGTTGACCCCGTTGTCCTCGGCCACAAGGACATGCAGGCCCGAGGCGCCCACGGGGCAGCACGTCTCCTCCCGCACGCACGGCGTCTCCGGCAAATCCTGTTCCATGCAAATCCGGACACGGGCCTGCACCGTGATCGTGGTGCCGCATCCGGGCTCGCTCTCGAGGCGGACATCGCCGCCCATGAACGAGACGATGCGCTTGACGATGGACAGGCCCAGCCCGGTGCCGGAACCCGGTTCCTTCGTTGCGGAGGAGGCCTGCACAAAAGGCTCGAAGAGCTTGCCCTGCTGCTCCCGGGGGATGCCCTCGCCCGTATCGGTTACGCGGATTTCCATCCGTCCCCTTTCGCTCCTGCGGAAGGGCATGGACAAATCGATACGGATTTCCCCCTCATGCGTGAACTTCACGGCATTGCCCACGAGATTGTAAAGGACCTGCCGCAGCCGCGTCTGATCCGCCTCGATCATGACAGGCATGTCCTCGTCGATGGCAGCCACGAGTTCAACGCCCTTGCTGCGCGCCGGAAACCGAAATGTTTCGACCACGCCGGCCACGAGGGCGTGCATATTGAAGCGTACGGGAACGAGCTCGAATTTTCCGGACTCGATCTTGGACAGATCGAGAATGTCGTTGATGATGGCCAAAAGCCCCTCGCCGGAATTCACGGCCACATCGAGATACTGACTGCGCTCGTCGTCCAGTTCGCCCATGCGCACGAGCTGAAGCATGCCCAGGAGGCCGTTCAGCGGCGTGCGAATCTCATGGCTCATGCTGGCCAGGAACTCGCTCTTGGCCTGATTGGCGACCTCGGCCTGTTTCTTGGCCGCCTGGAGCTTCAGTTCCGCGTCCTTGCGCTCGCTGATGTCGCGGGCGATGCAGAGCACGGCCCGCTGCCCTTCGTGACTGATGCGCTTGGCGCTGACCTCCACGGGAACGAGGCTGCCGTCCCGGGCGAGGTGCCGCGTCTCGTACACGGCCTGGCCATTCTCGGCCAGACGCCGTCTGAGATCGGCGGCATGCTGCAGTTCGTAGAGGTGGGTGATGTCCCTGAGCCCCAGACGCCGCAGGTCGCCGGCGTCATAGCCCAGCATGGCGCAGCCCTGGACGTTGGCGTCAAGAAAAAGGCCTGGATTGTCCTCTCCGTCCAGAGCGACCACATACATGGCGTCGCTGGCGGTCTCGAAGAGGACGCGGTAACGCTCCTCGTTCTCCTGGCGCGCCTGCCTGGCCAGCACCCTGTCGGTGATGTCCGCGCAGGCTCCCAGAATGACATGGCGGCCCTGAAAATCCACCTGGGCGGGGATATACTCGATCCAGCGCTCGGTTCCGTCCCTGTGGCGAATCCTGAACTCCGATCGCGCCAGCTCGCCGTCCCCGCCGGAGTCCGCATCAAGGACGAGATCGCGATCCTCGGGGTGGACGAGGTCACGAAACTCGACGTCGGCCAATTCCTCGGGATCGTACCCGGTTATGGCGCCCACTGCGGGATTGGCATACTGGACCCGGCCGGCATCGAGCAGGAACACGCCCATGGAGGAACGCTCCGTCAGAGTCCGGAAAAGATACTCACTCTCGTTGAGTTTGCCCATCAGCTCGTCGTTGCGCAGCTGCAGGAGGGTGTAGGTGGCGAACTGGCGGTTGGTCCTGAAGGCCATGATGAACATCATTACGGTGAATATACCGAAGAGCAGCGCCATGCCCTTGAAGAAGGGATCCGCGGCAAGGCTGATCAAAACGATCTGCATGGGCAGCGCCTGGGGAATCGCGAAGAAGACGAAGTTGGGCAGGAGGTGGGCAAGATAGACCGCGGCACCCGTCAGCGTTCCTCCCACGAGCAGAATGTGGAAAGCCTGGCCCAGCGGAGGCAGTTCCGCCAGGAACAGAGGAGCCGAAAGGCCCCAGATGATCCCCGTGCACAACGTGCCCGCCGCCATGAACCAGGACCACTGCGGCACGCTCAGGCGATGCCGGAATCTGGGAAACAGGTAGACCACGGCGAGCCTGGGCACGGAGAAAAGGATAAGGGCCCCGAACCAGAGCGCCAGCTTCATGGTGGGCAGATGCCCATAGAGAACGCCCAGGAAAATACTGCCGTTGAAGATACTGGCGGCGATGGACACGCGGGAGTTGTCCATAAGAAACTCGAGCTGTTTCTCACGCAGCCTGTCAGTCAGCCGGCGGTCGTCCCCAAAGGCTATCTGGTCCTGCATGTCATTGGGTATCATGGCAATCCCGTGGTCGAAATTCGAGGGAACTGTCTGCGGCAGCTCAGAACAGCGGTGTCTCCTGGCCATT
>CAZQYA010000093.1:0-2527 GCA_964597325.1 uncultured Desulfovibrionaceae bacterium | reverse complement strand
GTCATCCACAGGAACGATTCGATCCTGCATGTCATTGGGTATCATGGCAATTCCGTAATCGAAGTTCAGGAAACACGTACCGCCTCAGTTCAGAACAAGGGGGTCTCCTGGCCATTGATCTGCAGCCGCCCCTGCCTGAGAACGGCGCTCGTCTTCAGGACATCACCCTCACGAACGACCAGGTTGCGGGCAAGGAGGGCGGCGAGTTGCTTATCCACCACGCCCCGCGCCAGGATGTCCAGGTCGGCGGACTCGCCTGAATCGCCGACGCCCTTGTTCTCCAGGTCCAGGCGCGCCAGACCGACCAGCAGTGACTCGTCCACACTGAGCTCCGCGGCCGCGTCGATACTGCGCAGAAGAAGCAGTATGTTGGCGGCGGAAATGGCGCCGGGGGCGTCGAGCCGGACGTCCATGGTCGCCTCCATGCCCCCCATGGATGTTGGCACCTTCAGTCCGTGCACCGCGAACTGCGGGGAACCGGCCAGAAGTCTTTCGAAAAACCGGACATAGAGTCCCTCAACCCTGCTGGAGACGGCGTCCGCGTCCAGGCCGGGCTTGTAAATTTCGCGGATACCGGCCTGGAGCTCGCTCAAGGCCGAAGCGTCCAGATTCCGGGCCTCCATGTCGCAGACCACGGGGCCGCAGATCACGCCGCCGGCCTCGACACGCTCGATGTCGATCCTCTGGCGGTAATGAATCATGTTGCCGGCCATCTCACTGTCAGAAGTGAAACGCATATCGTTCAGAAGCAAGGCCTCGTCGTCAGCGTCCTTGGCACGCAGGGCGGCAAGAGAGCCCGCCACAGACCCCACGTAGACCAAAGGCAGCGCTTCCACTACGTCGAACCTGCCGACGAGACCCTCCATGACCAGCGTTCCTTTCGGGGTCTCGGCCGTAATGCCGGCCGCGGCATAGTCGCCGCGCAGTCCCCCCGTGGTCTGATCCTGGGAGGCTCTGGCCGTCAGCCCGCCCCAGACGAAACGCCCCTGGGCGCTGTTTCGCTCGAAGGCCGGGATCAGCAGTTCACCCTGAACGCCCCCATCCATGCCCACGCGAACCGTGGACGTGGTGTTGGCCAGCTCGGGAAATTCCCGGAACAGGTCGCCCAGTTCACCACCATCTTCAGCCGGCTCCACGCTGCTGTCCACGAAGGCGATCATGGGGTCGAGGCTCTCGAAAGGGTCCGGAAACGGACCGTGATGAAAAACATGTCTGACGGCGAAGCGTGACGGACCGACCGGCTCCGCCGAGTCATCCGCCCCCCCGGGAACGCGCAGCTCCACCATGGTCAGGGCCCGGGACGTGAACAGGCCACGCTCGTAGGACTGGTTCGACAGGGTCGCCACGCCCCCGCCATTCTCCTCAAGGGCCGAAAAATACCTGTCCCGGACCTGCCCGCCCAGAACATAGGAAACTCCGACATACAGGGCCACCGCCACAACAAGTGCAACAAGAATCTTCTTCATCCGCCCTCCGGTATTCCGCGGCTCAGCCCGAATGCTTGCGCGTAAGATGAAAATGTCGCACAAGCCGCGCTCAAAAACAACTCACATAAGGGACGATGTCGCGGTAACCTTCCGTGACCGATGCCGCGAATCCAGGCAGCACCACAAAAAAGCGCCCCCCCGGAAAACGAGGTTTCCGGGGGGGCTTAAGGAGGGGGAGGCTCGGAGTTAGTTCAGGACGGAGAGGGTCGCTTTGGCGATGGCCAGTTCCTCGTTGGTGGGAATGACCAGGATGGCGACCTTGCTGCCGTCGGCATGCACGGCCGTGGCGGCCTTCTTGCGGCCGGCGTTGCGTTCCGTGTCGATGCTGATGCCCAGATGCTCCAGTTCTTCACAGACGCGGGCGCGGACCTCGTCATCGTTCTCGCCGATGCCGGCGGTGAAGACCAGCGCGTCCAGGGGGCCGGTCACGGCGTAGTAGGCACCGATATATTTCTTGATGCGGTAGACGAACATGTCAACGGCCAGGGCAGCCTTGGCGTCACCACCATGGGCAGCCGAATGAATGTCGCGCATGTCGTTCATGCCGCAAATGCCCTTGAGACCGCTCTGCTTGTTCAGGATATTGTCGACCTCTTCCATGGTCAGGCCCTTTTCCTTCATGAGAAAAGGCAGGATGGCGGGATCGATGTCGCCGCTGCGGGTGCCCATCATGACGCCGGCCAGCGGCGTCAGGCCCATGGAGGTGTCGATGCACTTGCCCTGACGCACGGCGGCCATGCTGCAGCCGTTGCCCAGGTGCAGGGTGACCAGGTTGACGTCGCCCTCGGCCTTGCCGAGCATGGCCGCGGCCTGCTGGGCCACGTAGCGATGCGAGGTGCCGTGAAAGCCGTAGCGGCGGATTTTGAGTTCCTCGTACAGTTCGTACGGGATGGGGTACATGAAGGCCTTGGACGGCATGGTCTGATGAAATTCCGTATCAAAGACGGCGACCTGCGGTACACCGGCGAAAAGCTCGCGGGCGACTTCGATGCCGACCAGGTTGGCCGGGTTGTGCAGCGGGGACAGGGGGCAATTGGCGC
>CAZQYA010000092.1:0-12764 GCA_964597325.1 uncultured Desulfovibrionaceae bacterium | reverse complement strand
GAGGAGTCCTGCAGGCGTGCACGCAGGTCTCCCTCGCCCTCGGCGATGTCCCTGAGCATGCCGATCATGCGCCGAAGCGGTGTGATGATGGAGCGGACCAGGAAGATGGTCAGGGGCAGGACCAGCAGTGCGAATCCTCCGCCGATGAAGGACAGGGCAAAGGTCAGGGAGCGGGATGCGGCCGCCTCCAGATCCTCGGCTACGGCGCTCTGCGCTTCGGCGATGTTGTCGATGTAGACGCCCGTGCCGATCCACATGTCCGTGCCGGGAATCATCATGGCGTAGCTGACCTTGGGCTGCTCGCCTTTACCGGGCTTGTCGAAGACGTACCGGACGAATCCGCCTCCCTTGGCCGCCACGTCGCGCAACTCCTGGATGAAAAAAAGGCCTTTGGGGTCCTTCAGGTCCTTCAGATCCGTGCCCTCCAGGGATGGTTTGGGAGGCATGACCCTGTTGATCGTCCCTTGATAGACGAACATGTAGCCTGACTGGTCCGCCTCGAAACGGATGTCGTACACGAGCTTCTTGATGATCGCGATGCGCTCGTCCGTGTCGGACACGCCCTGGATTCCCGCCGTGACGCTGCTGGCCACGGATTGCGTCAGCACCATGATCTTGTCCTGGGCATCCTCGGTCATGATCCGGCCCACGCGTTCGATCATTTTCTCCTGTGTGTCCCCGGCCTGGTAGACGAAAAAGGCGACAACACCTCCCATGAAAACGAGCATGATGCCGACGAGCAGAAACAACCTGTTCTGGATACCTAAGCGTATTTTCATGGCGGCCTCCGGGGAAGGGGGGGAAGGATGTCTTACATTACCCTTTTTCCGGGAAACATGACAAGACCTGTATGACATTTCATAAAGTTTCCGGAAGCCATGGCAATATGCATGGCTTCCGGATAGGCGCGCCAGGGAGGAAGAGGGGGGAGGTCAGGCCCGCTGCGTTGCGTCAGCCTTGCGCCTGTACATGGATTCGTCGGCCGCGCGCAGCAGGCTGTCCAGATCGAGGGGGGATGCGGGGTCAAAGGACGCACAGCCGAAGGTAAAGCTCATGAGGAAGGGGTGGGTGCCTTCGCTGTTCAGGGCGTTGATGCGTTCCTGGGCCTTGTCCCAGATTCTTCCAACCTCTTCGGGGCCGCATCCCGGGAAGATCAGGACGAACTCGTCGCCGCCGACACGGTAGATTTCGTCGCTCGTGCGCATGGACGAGCGCAGGGCCGAAACCACGGCCTGGAGGTAGGCGTCCCCGTGATGGTGTCCGTAGGTGTCGTTGACATGTTTGAGCTTGTCCACGTCCAGATAGCAGAGCATGAAGCGTTCGCCGCGCTTCGTGGTGTTTTCGATCAGGTTCTTCGTCTCGTGCTTGAAGGCGTCACGGGTGCTGGCTCCGGTCAGCGGGTCCGTGCGCGCCCTGTGTTCGAGCAGCTTCCCCTTGCGGCGCTGCAGTCTGTAGAAAAGGGCGAAGGCTGCCAGCATCACGACGATAAGGCCCGTCAGGACGAATACGGTGCGCATGGCGCGGTCGTAGCGGCCCGCGTCCTCTTCATCGTTGATGAGAACCGCTCCCTGGGGAAGACGGCTGCGGTCCAGCCCGAAGCGATCAAGGACTCTGGCGTCGAACATGAAGGCGTTGGGGCTTTTGGTGATGACCTCGAGATCACGTGCACTGCCGCCCGCAAGGATGTCCCGGGCCATGGCGCCGGCGGCCAGGCCCTGATGGTAGCCGCTGGTGACCATGCCTCCGACGGTTCCCGAGCCGAGATAGAAGTCCCAGAAGGAGAAAACCGGCACCGGACAGGCCTCGACGATCATGGCGCAGCTCTCGGCGTAGGTGAAGGCGTTGCCGTCGCGGTCGCGGTTCATGCTCATGAGCAGGACGATGCTGTCGGGAGGCAGGTCCGGAAGACGCTGGAGCAGACGCGTCATGGACATGTTCTGCAGCATCTCCACTTCGAGGCCTTTCGGGAGACGTTCGCGTATCTGCGTGAAGCGCCTGAGGTTGCCAAGGCCCGTGGGCGTGGCGTCGTTGATGACGTAGAGGCGCTTTGCCCCAGGCAC
Source organism: uncultured Desulfovibrionaceae bacterium (assembly GCA_964597325.1). GTDB lineage: Bacteria > Desulfobacterota > Desulfovibrionia > Desulfovibrionales > Desulfomicrobiaceae > Desulfomicrobium. The sequence continues at coordinate 10,704 of CAZQYA010000092.1, read as the reverse complement.
AAGACGTGCGCCTGCCCGCACCGTGGCTGCGATGTCATAGGATTCAAGGACGCCGGTAATGTTTTCGGCGGACATGGCTTCCGGATTGTCGAGAAAATTTACGCCACAAAAGACGATGGGCGCATCGTTGAACAGGCCCTTGCGATTCTGCCGCGCGAAGTTGAAGGCGTTGTCGTCGGATGTCAGGATCACGGAAAAATCGGTGAAACGGTATTTCTCCTGAAACAACTGATAGTTGAGAAAGTTGAACTCCGGTTCCGGATGCCGCTTGGTATCCATCCATTCCACGTGCATCTCCGTGCCCCGGGCTGCACCTCCGAGGCTTTCGGTCATGCCGCGCATGATGTCGTCGGTCCATTTGAAGCCCGGATTGTAGGAGTGCAGGATGAGGATGTCGCGCCTTGAGCCGCTTCCGGAGTTGAAGAAATTCGTTTCCGCGGGCAGCTGGACCGGAGCGATGCCGAAACGCTCCATCTGCTGTACGTCGATTTCCAGGTTGACGACGTTGTCCATGGTGACGGGGATGTCCGCAGGCTTGGCCCCTGAAAGAATGCGGATGCCCATCTCCCCGGCGATGCGGCCCTGGGCGTAGCCGCTCGTCAGGAAGCCCCCGAAGAGTCCGTGGCCCAGGAGGAAGTTCCAGGTCCCGAAGATCGGAACGGGACTGACGCGCGAAAGGGCGGCCACGGCCTCGCCGTGCTCGTACACCCTGCCTTCCCGGTCGCGGAAATAGATGAGAAAGAGAAGGCCGGACCCCGGGCCCAGGGCGGCGACTTCCTTTTCGAGCTCCTTCAGGGGCAGGTCGTCGAGGACCCGGAGCTTCAGATCCGGGGGGACGATGGGCAGCAGGTCGTTCAGGATGGTTTGGCCCGTTGCCGTGCGGTCCGAAATCACGACAAGTTCGCGCATGTCCGGCTGCAGGGAACGCATGAGCTTCAAGGTGGACTGCATGTCCACATACTCCCTGACGCCAGTCATCCAGGAGGGCAGGGGCGGCAGGGGACTGAGGTTCACACCGCAGAAGACCGTGGGCACACCCTTGAAAATGCGCTCGCCGTGACGGAGCATCAGGTTGAAGGCGCTGTCGTCGAAGGCCACGACGAGGTCGGGACGAAAAAAGGCGTATTTGCGGTTTAGGCAGTCGGGGATGCTTCGGATGTACTGCGGATCGACGTTGAGCTTGGTGTCCAGGTGTTCGACCCGGATGACCGTCTCCGGATCAAAGCGGTACAGTGTTGTTTTCAGGGCATGCAGCATGTCGTCGGCCCATCTGTAGCCCGGATGATAGGAGTTGAGAACGAGCACCTGCCTGGCAGCCGAGGCGGTCTGCGGCCACAGGGTCGGGGCGAGAAGCGTCAGGGCGGCCAGGAAAAGCGGGAAAAGAAATCCAGCCGGGCACTTCGGAAGCCTTTTTTCAGTCAAGGATCATTTCCCCCCGGAGTTCGCTGCCCGCCGGGATGACGACCTGGAGCGGACCCGAATTGACGAGTCGCACGTCCCCGATGCAGCGCACATTGTCCTCGAAGCGCACATCGCCCTCGACGACGAGGCTGTCACACTGAGTGAGGGATGGCGGGTTTTTCGGAAAGCGTTCCAGGAAGGAATCGATCTTTTTGAAGAACTTTTCATCCAGGGAGATGTCCGGCATGGGCGTCGTGCGCGCCGGGTTGGGCGAGATGGTGGCGCGATCCGTGCGAATGAAGCAGTCTGACATGACCAGGAGCAGGTCGCCCGTCGTCTTGACGGGCGCGAAACGCTTGCGCGGCACGATGACGGCCTGGGCGTTCAGGAAGTTGGTGATGGCCGAACCCATGGCGGTTTCCAGCTGAAACACCTTGGGCGAGGACGGGTCGCGCGGGTCGAGGGTCTTGGGATTGATAATGAGATCAAGGGGCATCATGCGGTGGGCGAGGAAAACGGATTGCACCACACGCAGATCGACCCAGATGGAGTTGGTGTTGAAGAAACGGTACTTGGCTATGTCCCCGAAAGATGCCGTTTCCTGATCCGGGCACTGGGCAACCTCGCGCAGGGCGAGCTGTTTGTTGCTCTTCAGACGGCAGAGATGGCCGCCCTTCTTGTCGTGTTCGGTGCGCCTGGCCACCTCCATGAGAAAGGGCAGGTTCTTGTGAACCATGTACCCCAGGAGGCGACGGTTCATGATGGCCCCGAGATTGTCGGAGTTGGAGATGAAGGCGTAATGATATCCTTTGTCCAGCAGGGCGTCGAGAATGCCCGAGGTGACCAGTGCGGTGTAGATGTCGCCATGCCCCGGAGGGTTCCATTCCAGCTCCGGGTTTTGAGGCCACCTCGCCGGCGTGTGGTCCTTGGCCATGATCTTGGGGTAGCGGTGCTGCAGGAAGGCCAGGTCGATGCCCGACGTCCCGTTGTGGAAGTCCCCGACCTTGATCATGGTATCCATGTGGGTCTTGAAGCTGTTCATGAAGATTTGCGGAAACTCGACGCCGTAGTGCGAACGCACGGTCTTGGCCTGAAGCAGAATCAGGTCCAGAAAGCTCAGGCCGTCCTTGACCGGAATGAGCGATTTGGCTGACTCCAGCCCCATGCTCGTTCCCAGGCCGCCGTTGAGCTTGATGACCGCGGTTTTGTCCAAGGCCTTTTCGCCTACGCTCTTGTATTTCGCCATGTTGTCATAGTCGGCCAGTTCCGAGTCCTCCAGGGGCACGATGTCGCGGTCGGACAGTTTGCCCTGGGCGCCGTAAAGGAATTGGTTGAAATAGCATTTGAAGGTATTGATGACGATGGGCGGCAGCCCCTGTTCCTCCATTTTCAGGGCGAAGGGGCGGAACAGTGTGGATAGTTTGGGATCATCGACGCTGACGCAGCTGAGTTCTTTGGACATGCCGTTTCCTTGAGGATGAGTTTGGGTTCCACGCGAATCTGCCGGAGATGGCCATGGCATGCCACTCGTGGACATGCGTCTTCAAAATAGAGGAAGAGTCAGTGTTCGTCCATATGGATGGGGAAATTTGTGAACATTTCATTCCAGTTGGGTCTGGGTTATGCTGTATGTCACCTGCGTCCTCCCTCATGACCACCATGACTTTCCGAATAGACCGGGATGGAGAGAATAAGAAGAGCCTCGGCCCCGAAGCGGTCCAGGATCAGGTGCCCGCCCATGCGTTCGACAAGCCGTGAGCACATGGCCAGATTCATTTCCTCCTCGTCAAAGGGCATGAACATCCTGTAGGAGTCCATGTGGTCGGTGCGGACGGGACCGAGATTGATGGAGATCCTGACGAACTTGTCCGTGTGGTCGGCGGTGATGAGGATCGTCGCGGATTCCGAAACCAAGTCGATCCCGTGGCCGATGAGATGGATGAAGATGCGGTGCAGGAATTCCTCGTCGGCCAGCACCGCGGGCAGGTCGGCGGCGAAATCGTATCGGCAGTCGACGGAATTTTGCTTCAGGCGGATGGACAAGAGACGCAGCACGAAATCCAGAATGGAGGGCAGCGAGCAGCGGGCAAGTTTCGCATCCAGTGGCTCGAGATAGGCGTTGACACGCTGGACGAGGCTTTCCAGCCGTCCGCATTCTTCCAGGATGACCCCGGTCTCGGTGGCTTCGGGAAACCTGGCGCGCAGCTGCCGCGCGAAACCGCCCAGGGCGACCAGGGGGTTGCGGATTTCGTGGGCGACCTCCTCGGTGATTCCGCGCAGCATGTTCAGCCGTTCGTTTTGCAGGAGGACCTTGTTCATGTAGGAGCTGTGGGTCACATCCTGGATCATGCCCTCCATGCGTTCAGGGGCGTCCGTGTTGCGACTGCTGCCCGCGATGGACTGCAGGCGAAGGGACACCTCGTGCCCCATCCTGTGCCGGAAACGGAACTCCAGGCGGAAGTTTTCGGCACCTGGCTCGAAACTTTTGCGCAGGGCATCCATGAATGCTTTCCTGTCTTCAGGCAGAATGCGCTTGACGAAACGGCGGGGGGCTTCCTGGATTTCCAGGGGCGAGAATCCCAGAATCTCCTGGGTGGTGTCGTTCAGGAACTCGAACTCCATGTCGCGGTTGATGATGAAGATGATGACCGGAAGGTTCTGGATCAGGCGCAGGAGATGGTCCTGGGTCTCCTGAACGCGTCGGGTCAGCTGCGATTGGGTCAGGGCGTTGTGTACGACGTTGAGAAAGAGGTCCATGCTGACGATGGGCTTGGTCACGTAATCCCAGGCCCCGGCCTTGAAGGTCTCGATGGCCGCCCCGATGTGGGTTCGGCCCGAGACGATGACCACGGGGGTGGCCGGGCTGACCTGTTTCAGGTCGACCAGGATGCCGAGCCCGTCCCCGTCGGGAATGCCCAGGTCCAGCAGGACGAGGTCGGGGCGTTGCCGTTCGAAGATGTCCATTGCTCCAGCGGCATCCGCGGCTTCCAGGACCGTGAATCCCTGGTCGGCGAGAAAAAGCTTCAGGGACGAGCGAAAGGACTCGTCGTCCTCGATGAGCAGAATGGTTTCGGGCATGGTCATGCCTCGCCTCCGCCTGTGTCCCCCCTTCTGGGCAGGATGATGGAAAATACGTTCATGGAGCCGTCGCGGGTGTATTCGACGCGGCCTTTATGCAGTTCGACGATCTGTCTGACGAATGACAGGCCGTGTCCGCTCCCGTCCACGGTTCCGGCGTCGGCCGTCCTGAACCCTTCCTCGAAGAGACTGCTCCTGTCCTTGGGCGGGATTTCAGGCCCTGAAGTGGCGACATACAGGCGGATGCCCGCCTTTCCGCGCCCAAAGGCTTCGGGCACGCCCTCCCAGCCGTAGCGCAGGAGCTTGACCGGCGCGCCGGCGGCCAGGGGCGCCGGGCGGGTGTATTTTACGGCGTTGGCCAGAAGGTTGGCGAAGACCTGGGCCATGAGCCCGATGTCCGCCTCCAGTTGGACATCCTCGTCAATGCGCACATCCGGGTCGATTTCGATGCGGATGTCCTGGGCGCGGAACATGCTCCGAAAACGTTCGATCTGCGGTTCGAAGATCTGGCTCTTGAACTTGCAGGGCCTGAGCAGGAGGTCGTAGTTGCCCTTTTCGAAATGGCTGGGCCTGAGCAGGCTTTCCAGGAAGAGGCTGGCCTGCTGGAAACGCTGGGAAATCGTGCGCTGCAGGTGGAGGAGGTCGCGGACCATGTCCGGCAGATTCAGACGCAGTTGCAGGTCCGCGTCATCGGGGCGCGGTGTCGTGAGTTTCGCGCACCTTTGCCCCAATTCGCTGAGCTGCCGTTCCATCTGCATGAAGAGGAGCTTGAATTGCATGTTGGGCACGATGACGTTGTGTCCGATGTCGCGGATGAGGCTGTTGACGAAGGTCAGGCGCTGGCGGTTGGTCACGACGGTCAGTTTGACCGCCATGATCCGTCCCGTCCAGTGGGCGTATTCAATCCAAAAGGCTTCTTCTTCGGGCTGGACATCCCCGTGCAGGCGCAGGGCGCCCAGAAGTTCGGACGCGGAATCAGCCGAGCAGATGCCCACAGTGATGCTGCCCGGTTCGCGGAGGACAGTCGCCGGGTCCGCGCACGGCGGGTCGGGCAGGGTGATGTACTCCTGCCCATTGGTGCCTGAGGTGCGCAGGAGACGCAGGTCGCCCTGGGCGTTTCTTTGGTAGAGAGAGGCGGGGGTATCAAGGCACAGGTGCGGAATCAGAACGCACAACGTTCTGAAATTCCGCAGGGAATCGTATTCGAAGCTCAACTCGAAAAGGACATGCAGAGCGGCGGTGCGCTGGTGTGGCGTATCGGCATGATGGGCGAAACTTTCGAGAATCCTGGAGCGCAGTCGTGCGCGGTTGGGCGCGGTTGGCTGCATGGAACCTTCCTTTGTCCCGGGTTACAGACATTCTTGCCATACCCCAGGCCCGTGTCTCCCGCAATCAGGCTTTACGTGATTTGCCTCGCGCGTCGTATTTTTTCGGATCGATGTTGTACTTTTTGATCTTGTAGTTGATGATTCGATAGCTGGCGCGCAGTTCACGGGCCACCTGCAGCATGTTGCCGCTGCACTTCTGCAGGGCCTCCACCAGGATTTCCTGTTCGAACTTGGCCACGGCCTCGCCGAAGGACAGCTGGTTGTCCGTGGCCGAGCTTTCAGCGGTCTGCAGCGTTGGCGGCAGGTGGTAGGTGCGGATGGCCTCCTCGTTGCAGATGAGGGCGGCCCGCTCCATGCAGTTGCGCAGTTCGCGCACGTTGCCGGGCCACTGGTACTGGGTCAGCAGGTCGATGGCCGGCATGGAGATGCGCTTGATGTTTTTGGCGTACTCCTTGGCGAAGTACTCCAGGAAGTATTCCGCCAGGGGCAGGATGTCCTCCCGGCGTTCGCGCAGGGGGGGGATGAAGATGGGGAAGACGTTGATGCGGTAGTAGAGGTCCTCCCGGAACCGGCCCGACTGGATGAGGTTTTCCAGAGGCTGGTGCGTGGCGCAGATGATGCGCACGTCGACCTTGATGCTTTTTTCGCTGCCCAGGCGCTGGATCTCGCCCTCCTGCAGGGCACGCAGCAGCTTGGCCTGGGCCTCGGCGCTCAGTTCGCCGATTTCGTCAAGGAAGAGGGTGCCCGTGTGGGCCAGCTCGAAGCGGCCCTTTTTGGCCCCCACGGCGCCGGTGAAGGCTCCGCGTTCGTGGCCGAAAAGTTCGCTCTCCAGAAGCTCTGAGGGCAGAGCTGCGCAGTTGAGGCGCACCAGGGGTTTGGGACGCCGGGAGCTGGCGTTGTGGATGGCCTCGGCCAGAAGCTCCTTGCCCGTGCCCGACTCGCCGCGCAGCAGGACCGACGCCTTGCTGGACGCCACTTGCATGATCTGCCCCATGACAAAGGCCATGGCCTTGGACGTGGCCACGATTTTGGCCTGCATCATGGCCTTTTCGCGGTCCATGCCCTCGCCCAGGAGGTTCATGGAGGCCCACAGCTCCTTGCGGGCCATGTTTTCCTGCAGATAGGCGGTCTGCCGGGCAATGACCGCGGCCAGCACCTCCAGGAAGACGCAGTGCAGACGCAGGGTCTCCATGGGCTGGCAGGGGATGTCTGCGCTCAGGACGCCCAGGGCCTCCTGCACGCCGTCGGCATTGACCCGGGAGATGGGGACGCAGATGAAGGACAGTTCCGAAAGTTCCTTGGAAGGCCGGCCCATGGCCTTGTTGAGGAAACGCTCGTCCTTTTCCATATCCTCGATGATGATGGGCTTTCCGGTGTCCAGGACCTGTCCCGTGACTCCCTGTCCCGGAGTGTAGGTGGCCTTGACGGGCCCCTTGTGTCCGTGGGTGAGGTCGAAGCGGATGGTGTTGGTCTTCGGGTCGAAGATGGCCAGGGCCATGCGCTTGTACTTCATGGCCTCCGCGGTCATGGACAGGAGGCTGTCCAGACTCGACTGCAGAGGGCTTAAAGGGTCGAGCTGCTGCACGGTCATGTGCAGGGTGTCGAGATAATGCAGGAGTTCGTCGCTGTTCATGAGAGAGGTCACTTACCTGGGGATGCAAACCTGACCGGCCCGGCGCCCTGGACGCGACAGGCCGGCTGCGGGCTGCATCAGCCCTGGTTTTTGGCTTTGAGTTTGCTGATCTTGTAATCCAGGAAGGCCGAATTTCCGCCAGTCAGGGACTTCATGGTCTCGTATTCGGCGATGGCCAGGTCGGTCTGGCCGGCCTTCTCGGCGGCAAAGGCCAGCGCCGAGGAGATGGGCGCGACGAATTCCTCGCCGGCGCCCTGCTTCAGGGCCGAAAGCACGTCGACGGCAGCGGCGAAATCGCCCTTGAGTATGAGGGCACGGGCTTCGCCCAGACCGGCCACGGCGCGCATGCCGTCCTTCTGTGCGAGGGCCTTCCAGGCCTGCACGGCCTCGTCGAACTCGCCGGCCTGCATGTTCACGGCGGCCAGCTCAAGCAGGGCTGCGGGGCGCAGTTCGGCAGGTCCGGACTTGGCGAAGGTTTTGAGCTTTCCGGTGCGTTCCGCGCCGTCGTCCATGACCATGATGGCGCCAAGCTCGCTCACGGCCTTGTCGTGCTGCGACCCCTGCCACGTGGTTACGCCCGAGTAGACGGCCACGGCGACAACGATGGCGCCCACGCCCAGGCCGATGGCCTTGATGTTGTCCAGAATTTTCTTCAGGAGCGGATGAAGGTCCGAATCCATCTCCTGCTCAATGGTTTTCAAGAGATCGGCCTGTGTTCTGTTTTCGTCCATAGTATAGCTCCTTACTTCAAATTGCCATTATTGTAAAAGCTTCGCCTGTGTAAGCGGAATCCCGGAAAAGGTCAAAGGATATGCTGTGTGAAAAAACATTCCGATATTACAGGTTTTTTTGGGCGAAAATCAGTGTCGGGGCGAGGACCTTTCTTGCCTGAAACGCGACGTTGGTATAGCATGTATAAATTCCGTTTTTTTCGCCCCCGGACTTCAGCAGACAGGAGATATGGATGACTCTGGAACAGCAGATGCGTGAACTGGCCGCCGCCGCGCGGAAGGCATCCCGGAATCTGGCCACGGCAACAGGCCTGCAGCGTGACAAGGCGCTTACGGATCTGGCCGGATTGCTTGAAGAATCGCGACACGAGATTTTCGCGGCCAACGCCCTGGATATCGAGGCTGCCCGGGCCAACGGCCTGGACGAAGCGCGTATCGACCGCCTGCGCATCACGGATCAGGGCGTCGACTCCATGGCCGGGGCCTGTCGGCATGTGGCCGGCCTGTCCGACCCCGTCGGCGAGGTCGACGGCATGATCAAGCGCCCCAACGGCCTTCTGGTCGGCCGCATGCGCATCCCCCTGGGCGTCATCGCCATCATCTACGAATCGCGCCCCAACGTGACCATCGACGCGGCCATTCTCTGCCTCAAGGCGGGCAATGCCGTGATCCTGCGCGGCGGTTCCGAGGCCCATCATTCCAATCAGGTCCTTGGCGGTCTGCTGCGCCGGGCCCTGGAGAACGCGGGGCTGCCCGAAGGCTGCGTTCAGATGGTCCCGACCACGGACCGCGCGGCCGTGGGACACCTCCTGGCCCTGGACGAATATATTGACGTGGTCATCCCGCGCGGTGGCGAGGGGCTCATCCGCGCCGTGGTCAGGGACGCGACCATGCCCGTGCTCAAGCACTACAAGGGCGTCTGCCACATCTATGTCCATGCCGACGCCGACCTGGAACAGGCCCTGGCGATTGTCGAAAACGCCAAGGTCCAGCGTCCCGGCGTCTGCAATGCCCTGGAGTGCCTGCTGGTGCATCGGGACGCGGCCCAGTTCTTGCTGCCCGACCTGGCGTCCCGCCTGGCTCCCCAGGGCGTGACCTTCAAGGCTTGTCCGCGCTCCCAGCCCCTGCTCGGCGCCGCGGCCCAGCCGGCGGCCGAGGACGATTTCGGCCGGGAGTTCCTGTCCCTGACTCTGGCCGTGAAGGTCGTAGACACCCAGACCGAAGCCGAGGACCACATCGCGGCCCACGGTTCCGGGCACTCCGAGGCCATCCTGACCCGCGCCCATGACCGGGCCATGCGCTTCCTGCGCACGGTGGACGCCTCCTGCGTGCTCATCAACGCGTCCACGCGTTTCAACGACGGCGGCGAACTCGGCCTTGGGGCGGAGATCGGCATCAGTACGTCCAAGATCCATTCGTACGGTCCCATGGGCGTGAAGGAACTGACCAGCCTCAAGTTCATTGTCTTCGGCGAAGGACAGGTGCGTGGATAATCCCCTGTCAGGATCGCCGGGAATTCTCGGCGGCACGTTCAATCCCGTGCACAACGGGCATCTGCGCATGGCCCTGGAGGCTCTGGAGGCTCTGCAACTTTCCAGGGTCGATTTCATGCCGGCCAAGGTTCCGCCGCATAAGGGGCGGACCGGCCTGCTGGATTTCCAGTCGCGACTGGCCATGCTGCGCGAGGCCGTGGACGGCGTCGAAGGGCTCGGCGTGAATGCTCTGGAAGGGGAGCTGCCCGAGCCGTCCTACTCCTGCGACACACTGGAACGCCTGAAGGAGCTGCATCCGGGGGTGAACCACGTTTTTGTTCTTGGCAGCACGGACCTGCTGACCCTGCCCGAATGGCGCCGCGGCCTGGAACTGCCCCTGATGACGGATCTGGCCGTGGTGGACAGACAGGGGCTGGGACTGGACACGGTGGACCGCTTTCTGGACACACACTGGAAATGGGAGGCCGAAGGCCCGACGCTGCGCCGTATCGCCGGCGGGTGTCGCGTGGCATTCGTGTCCATGCCGCGCATGGACATCAGCGCCTCCATGGTCCGCGACAAATTTTGTTCGGGTCTGGAAACGAGCGGACTCGTGCCCGAACCCGTAAGGCGGCGGATGCGGGAAGCCCCGCGCCTTTTCCGCGACAGCTGGAACCCGAAACTCTGATGGAGGAATCATGGTCGGACATATCGTCATGTGGAAACTGAAAGATACGGCCGAGGGCAAGACCGCGGCCGAAAACGCGCAGATCATGAAAGACATGCTCGGCGCCCTGCCCGGACTCATCCCGCAGCTGCGCAAGCTGGTGGTCAGCACCGAGGTCTTCGCCTCGATTCCCGAGACGCAGGTGGTCCTGTACACGGAATTCGACAACGCCGAAGACCTTCAGACCTACCAGGTGCACCCGGAGCATCAAAAATGCGTCGCCTTTGTCCAGGCCGTGGCCGCCGAGCGTCGCATGGTGGACTACACGTTCTAGCAGGCCGCCCCAAAACGGCGATCTGCCGCGTCAGCGAAAAAATCCAGACCGCTTATGTAT
>CAZQYA010000091.1:0-12933 GCA_964597325.1 uncultured Desulfovibrionaceae bacterium | reverse complement strand
GCACGCCCCAGTGCACGTCGACGTCCTACCGCCTGGCTTTCCAGGATCAGGATTTCCTGCTGCGCCAGGAAGTCAGGCCCATACGCCTGCAGCTGGAGCTGCTCAAGCCGGAGCTGACCCTGCAGGAGCACCAGATCGAGTCGACCATCGTCGTCTTCGGCAGTGCGCGCCTCCTCGATCCGGAAGAGGCCAGCGTGCGTCTGGAGAAGGTGCTCGACGGTCTGAAGAAGAACCCAGACGACCTCGTTCTGAAGTAGGACCTGGCCCGGGCCCGCATGTACGTAACCAACAGCCGCTATTACACCGAGGCCCGGCGCCTGGGGCGGCTCATCTCCGAACACATGGACTCCCACAGGCACGTGGTCATCACGGGCGGCGGCGGGGGCATCATGGGCGCGGCCAACCAGGGCGCCCACGACCTGGGCGCCATCAGCATCGGCATGAACATCGTCCTGCCCTTCGAGCAGGAGCCCAACCCCTATATCACACCGGAGCTGAGCTTCCAGTTCCACTACTTCGCCATCCGCAAGATGCACCTGCTCATGCGGGCCAAGGCCATGGTGGCCTTCCCCGGCGGTTTCGGCACCATGGACGAGCTCTTCGAGACCCTGACCCTCATCCAGACGCGCAAGGTCAAGCCTATCCCGGTGCTGCTCTTCGGGCGGCGTTTCTGGCAGAAGGTCATCAATTTCGAGGCGCTTGTGGAGGAGGGGACCATCAACGAACAGGATCTGAACATTTTCCGTTACGTCAGCACGGCCGAGGAGGCCTGGGACATCATCAAGGCCAGCAACGGCCCCACGACCGACGGAAAATATTAGCTGACTGCAAAAATCAAAATATGCAGGCCGTTTTGGGGCGGCCTGCTAGCTCACTTGCCTGTCGCCGCGTGCACGTCGGCGATGATCCGTTCCGAGAGGATACGCATGACCCGGCTCATGGCTTCGACCACTGAGCCGGGATTTTTTTTGGCGCTGGGTTCCGACGCCGCGTAGGTGCGCTGGAACAGCACGAGATCGGGCACGGCTTCGGCCCGCAGGTCGAGCAGGGTGACGGTCAGTTCGGCCGTGGCCTGCCAGCCGTCCTCGCCGTCCACTTCCATCCATTTTTCGACCATTCCCTCCAACCTGTGCGTGAGGGGCAGGGAGGAGCCCGGCCCGGCCACGGCCAGGAACAGGCCGCTGGCCTGCATGTCCCGACGCAGGTAGTCGGCCGCCAGGATCTGCGGGGCGGCGCGCCACTGGTGATACGTGTACTGCTGGCGGCCGAAGGACAGATCGCGGTAGACCATGGCGGCCGTGCCGAACTCCGGGGCCGCGCCGAAACGGCTCAGGCCGATAACGGCCCCGTTTCGCTCGCCTTCCACCACGGGCGAGTCGTATTCCAGCGTGTAGTAGCGTGTGTCCGGGGTCTGGTTGCGGGCCGCGCCGCAGCCGGTCAGGGCCAGGACGAGGACGGCGAGGATGAGCTGGCGCATGGGGTCTCCTGCCAGGCCGCCTGAACAACGGCGAACTGCTGCGTCAGCGAAAAAGGCCAGACCGCTTCTGTATGCGCTATACGCTGCGCGCCCTGGCTTTTTCGCGTCCTTGCATTTCACCATTCTTGAACGGCCTGCGAATTTTGATTTTTTAACATTCAGCTATTCCTCGACCTTGCGAGGGGCTTTGGGTTGTCCGAAGATGAGCTGCGCGGGCTGGGCCTTGATGCCCGATATGAGGGCGTCGAGGTTGCCGGAGGTCCGCTCCAGATTCTCGGCCGTGGCCGCCAGGCGATCCTCCAGATTGCGGATGGTCTCCTGCATCTGCTCCATGGTCGCCCGGCTCTGGCTTACAAGGGCGTCGGTTTTGGCGGCGCCGGAAGCCAGGGCGGACATGGTGGTGTCGATGTGCGGCCGGCTGTCGGCCAGGATGCCCTGGAGCTGGGCGAGGACCGCGTCCATGCGCATCAGTTCGTCAGCGGCCCTGGTCATGAGGACGTGGGAAGCCGCGATGGTTTTGTCCGTGTTCCGGGCCAGGGACTGGAGACGCTCGGGGCTGGCCGCGGCGTTGATGCTGGCCAGGAGCGTGCGCACATCGGCCGAAATTTCGCCGAGGTGGGCATCGTTCATGACGGTGCTTATTGTCGTAAAGGCGGCCATGGCCTGGTCGGAGATGCCCTTGAAATCGATGGACCGGATTTTGGAGGCGATGTCGTCGATCTCCCGGAAGAGCTTCCTGATGTCCGAGGGCTTGGAGGCGATGACCGGATACTCCGGAGTGAATTTGAGCTCGGGCGTCGGTCCGTCGGAATAGGGCTTGCGTTTGTCGATTTCCACAAACATGGCACCGGTGATGCCCACGTTGGCGATGGAGGCCACGCTGTTGTCGAAGCGGTCCTCGTCCCCGGCATGTTCGTCGTCCACGAGGATGACGACCTCGATGAGGTGGTAGTCCGGGGCGATTCCGATGGACTGGACCCTGCCCACGGGGACGCCTCGGTATTTGACCGGGGAGTCCACGTTCAGCCCCTGAACGGATTCGTCGAAGTAGGTTACGTAGAGTTCGCCCTTGCGCAGGAAGGACGTCATGCCGAGCCAGATGATGGCGAGGGTGGCCAGGCCGAGCCCGGCAGTCATGAAAAGGCCTACGGAAAAGTTGACGCGCGCAGATGCCATTATATCTCCATTTCCGGCTGTCTGTTGAAGAACTGCCGCACGAAGGGGTGCGGGCTGTGATCCTTCAATTCGTGGGGATCACCCTGGGCGATGATGGACTTCGTCTCCTTGTCCAGCATGACGACGCGTCCTGCAATGGTGAAGATGGAAGACAGCTCGTGGGTCACGACCACGAAGGTCGTGCGCAGGGTCCTGTTCAGGCGCAGAATCAGGGCGTCCAGCTCTGCGGAGCTGATGGGGTCCAGGCCGGCCGAGGGTTCGTCCAGGAAGAGGATTTCAGGATTAAGGGCCAGGGCCCTGGCGATGGCGGCGCGTTTCTTCATGCCGCCCGAGAGTTCCTCGGGCAGGTGGTGCTCGAAGCCCTCCAGCCCGACCTGGCGCAGCTTGAGGCGGACCAGGTCGTCCACGGCCCGCTTGCCCAGGTCCGTGTACTCGCTGATGGGCAGGGCCACGTTCTCGCCCAGGGTCATGGACGAGAACAGGGCACCGCCCTGGTACATGACGCCGATGCGGGCCAGGATACGCCCGAAGGTGTCGCCGTCGTCGGGGTCCATGGTCATGCCGGCGATGGTGATGGCGCCGGCCATGGGCCGGTACAGCCCCACCAGGTGCTTGAGAAGGGTGGACTTGCCGCAGCCGCTGCCGCCCAGGATGACAAAGACCTCTCCCGCGTTGATGTCGAAGTCCAGGTCTTTCATGATGACGTGGTCTCCGAAGCCCATGGTCAGCCCGCGCACGGTGATGACGGGTGCGCTCATGGCCGCCAGTACCTCAGGATGACGGCCAGGACGGAGTCCACCAGGATGACCAGGAAGATGCTCGTGACCACGGCGGATGTGGTGGCCTGTCCCACGCTGGCCGCGCCCCCGCGCACCTGGTAGCCCTTGAAGCACCCCACCGTGGAGATGAGTACGGCGAAAATGACGCTCTTGAAGATGCCCCAGTTGATGTCGAAAATCGTCAGGGTGTTCATGGTCTGGGTCATGTAGGAGCTCACGGTCAGGTTCAGGGTGCCCACGCCGATCAGGAGGCCGCCGGCGATGGCGAAGAGGTTGGAGAAGAGGGCCAGGAACGGCACCACCAGCGCCGATGCGATGATTTTGGGCGCCACCAGGAACATGGAGGGCTTGAATCCCATGGTGATGAGGGCGTCCACTTCTTCCGAGACCTTCATGGTCCCGATTTCGGCGGCGAAGGCCGAGCCGGAGCGGCCGGCAACGATGATGGCCGTCATGATGGGGCCCAGCTCCCGGACCATGGACAGGGCCACCAGGGAGGCCACATAGATGTTGGCTCCGAACTGCTGGAGCTGCACGGCGGACATGAAGGCCATGATCAGGCCCAGCAGGAAGCTGATGAGCCCGACGATGGGCAGTGCGTCGACCCCGACTTTCTGCATGTAGGAGATCGTATCGCCCAGGCGGAGTTGCCCCGGATGGCGCAGGAGGGAGGCCAGGGTGATCGCGGTTTCGCCCACGAAGGAGACGTGTCCCACGGCCTGGTCCGCGACCTGCACGGTTTTCTCTCCGAAGCGTTCCAGGAGGCCGGGCGCAGGTCTGGGCGTAGCGGGAGGCGGAGCCGGGGCGTCCAGGCGCAGGAACGTCAGCAGGTCGCGCACGTGGGACGGGACGTTTTCGGTCTGAAAGCGTCCCTGCGCCGCATCGGCCATGCGGGAGAGTTCCATGATGATCAGGGCGCCGCAGTCGTCCATGCGGGTCACGCCCCCGAGATTCGCCCGGATGAGTCCGGAAGGGGGGGGCTGGATGCGGGCGAGCCTGTCCAGGAGTCCGGGGGTTGTTCGGAGGTCGAGGACGCCGCCCAGGTTCAGGAGCAGGGTGTCCGTTTCGGTGGAGATGTCGAGTGTGGCCGTATTTGTCATGATTTTGCCGGGGTATGCGATATACTCTTCCCATAGCCCACGGCGCGCGGCCCGTCCATACTGCCGGTGGACCACATGCCGGCCGTTGTGAAGCATTTCCCGATCTTGAATACCTGGCCGGTGTGTGCCAAAGGGGTCTTCAGGCGCAGCGTCCCGCACCCCGGTCCGGGACCGATGTCAAACCGCAACCGGAAATCATGCATGAATATTCGTCTTTTCTGTCTTTTGGCCGCCCTCCTTTTCGGAGTCGCGACACCGCTTCACGCCAGGAACCTTCAGCCCGTGCCCGAGTCCGTCTACCCCGACCTCGAATATCTTCTGACCGTCCCCAAGGGGACCGACGACATCGTCCCTGAACGGCTGAGTCATATCATTGATTTCGTGACCTCGACCCCGGCCGACGCCAGCCTGGCCATGCAGGATCGCGACAAGGCCTCGGGGGCCTTTCATTCCTTTACCATCAAAGGCGATCTGGCCAGGGTTCTGGAATATGCCTACAACCCGGACATTCCCGTCTACGTGACCATGCCGTCGTCGGTGCGCGAACAGGAATGGCTCGTGCCGGGGGTCCGCGAGGGGCTCAAGGAGCTCCCGCAGGCCGTCAAGGACGGTACCCGCTTTCTGGTCCGGGGGACCGAGCGCGAAATCATCACGCCCGACGCCAACACGGGCGGGTACTACGCCTACACCCAGGACCGCGCCGTAGCCGTTTTTCCGGGTGCCACCGGTCCGGTGCTCGTTTCCGTAGGCTGCCAGACGGAACCTTCCGACGTGGGCCGCAAGGGCTGCGTGGTCGGCGAGGATTCGGGCTGGAATTACCTCTATTCGGGCGAGACCGGCCTGAACAAGACCGGGCTGGGCTGGGTGGACTCCTACATGTACAACGCCCATTCGGTCATCGTGTTTGTCACGGACACCAAAGCCGGCGTCGTGCGCGTCGGGTCCTTCAAGTGGCTCAACGCCGGTTGGGCCAGCATGAACATGGTCAAGCAGGTGCACATCGTCAACGGCATCAAGCGTTTTGCCTCGGATTTCAAGGCCGTGCTCGAATCGCCCCGCCTGCCCGACGTGCAGGAGCTGGCGTCCATGTACAGTGAACTGCTGGCCGACAGCGCCGACAGCCTGCGCGCCATGGTGGCGCCCTACCTGGAGGCCATCGTCAGCAGCGGCAAGGCTGCGGAGCTCTCCCGATCTTTTCGCAAGCTTCTGGATTCGGGGGAGTATCTGCGCAACATGAGCCGCGAGGAGATGGTCAAGATCGTGCTCAAGGAGTTTCTCAAGGAGCGCCTCGGGCGTCAGAACCTGATCCGTTTCGCCCAGGCCGGGAAGTCCTGGACGGCTTTTCCCTGAGTCGGGAGGCGGAGCACGCCGCCTGGCGTACCTGACGGAGGTACAGGATGATCGATTCCCCGGCCGCGACGGCAGGTCGTTCGCGGTTACGAATTTTCAGCACCTGCCGGCTTTCGCCTGTGGCTCGATTCCGACCGTGAGCAGGCCTGCCGAAGAGGCGCGGCAGCGGGCGCGCAGCATTCGCGACGAGGCTTTGGCCCGGCTGGCCGACCGGGACAGCCGCGCCTTTGAACGCTTGCAGTCCGATCTGGCCGAAATGAAGGCCATGCTGCATGAACAGGGCGAGCGTATCGCCGCCCTGACCGAGATGGTGGGCTCCCTTTCACAGCCGGTCAAAACTCCCGGCGACATGCTTCCCCCTTCCACCCCCCGCCCCCTTTCCAGGCGCAAGCGCGCCGTGCTGGAGCGCATCCGGGAGCTGCGCGGCCAGGACGTTTCCTTCTCCCGCATCTGCGAAATCTTCCACTCCGAGGGTGTGCCCACCCTGTCCGGCGACGGCCGGTGGTCCAAGGGGACGCTTTGGAATCTGTGGCGCAACCACGGGCATCAGCTCGGCGACGGCAAGGGCTGATAATCCGCCCGCAACACGCGCGGGGCGCCTGCTTCCGGCGTAACTCCTCGTTTTTTCCAGTATTCAGGGCTGGCCAATGGACATGTTTCGTGGAATATTTCCGTAGGAAAACGTCCTGGGAAGGCCTTTGCCTCCCAGGCATTCATATGGGGAGCATCAATGCTTGAAGAGATATTGGGAACACGATGCCTGGCCTTTTTCGATCATTTCTTCGACGGCGTGTATGTCGTGGACAGGGACAGGCGGATCGTCTTCTGGAATCGCAGCGCCGAGCTTATTTCCGGTTATTCCCGGGAAGAGGTTCTCGGGAAGAGCTGCGCCGACAATCTTTTGCGACACGTGACACAGGACGGAAAGGCGCTCTGCCTGTCAGGCTGCCCACTGAAGGCCACCATGGACGACGGGGAGCCGAGATCCGCGGAGGTCTATCTGCACCACAAGCATGGGCACCGTGTGCCTGTGCTCATTCGTGCCAATCCCCTGCATGACGATGCGGGCAACATCGTCGGAGCAGTGGAGATTTTTGCGGACAACACCCGGCATGAGGCGATCTTTCGCCAGCTCAAGGACATGGAGCGCAGTCTCTACCAGGACGCCCTGACCGGCATCGGCAACCGCAAGTTCGCCGACATCCGTCTGTCAGAGCTTATGGGCGCCTATCGGGAACATGAGCAGATGTTCGGGGTTCTTTTTGCGGATATCGACCGTTTCAAGAACATCAACGATACCTACGGCCACGCCATCGGCGACAAGGTCATCGCCCTGGTGGCCCGCACTCTCCAGAACGGCCTGCGCCCCACGGACAGGGTCTGCCGCTACGGCGGAGAGGAATTCGTGTGCCTGATGCCAAGCGTGGGCAGCGAAGACATTGCGCAGATTGCAGAGCGCGTGCGCATGCTGGTCGAGCGGGCCTGGCTGGATACGTCGTCCGGGGCCTTGCGGGTGACGATATCCGTGGGCGGCGCGCTGGTCCGCTCTTCGGACAGCACCGGTTCCCTGGTCGAACGGGCCGATCGGAGCATGTATCTGGCCAAGCAGTCGGGCCGCAACAAGGTTGTGATTTCGGAAGAGTGACGCGTCCCGCCGTGCCCGGCGCGGCGGGGGCCTCGAAACGCCCTGCACTCGGAGGTGATGGCATGGGTCCGACAGACGGATCGTTTCTCAACCCGCCACTGCTCGAAGCCGAAGGCGGTGGGCCCAGGAAGGTTGGTTTCGAACTTGAATTTTCGGGTATTTCCCTGGAAGACGCAGTGGAGGCCCTTCGGGCATCCGTCGGAGGACGGACCGTGCGCAGGACCGCTGCGGAGGTTTCTTTCGAGTCCGAATCCCTGGGCGTCTTTCAGGTTGAGCTGGACTGGACGTTTCTGAAGAGCAAGGCTTCGGAGATCGATCCCGGCGTTGGCGCGGAATGGATCGAACTGCTCAGCCAGGCCGCGTCCCTTTTCGTGCCCGTGGAGATCGTCTGTCCGCCGATTCCCGTCCAGAACCTGGCCGTTCTCAATCCCCTTCTGGCCGCCTTGCGGGATGCCGGTGCCGTGGGCACCGACGAGTCCCTTTTCGCTGCCTACGGCGTGCACATCAATGTTGAGGTTCCGCGACGTGATCCGGCCACGCTGTTTGCGTACCTGCGGGCCTTTTCCCTGTTGCAGTGGTGGCTGGTGGAGGCTCACGACGTGGACATGGCCCGGAGGGTCAGCCCTTACGTGGATCTGTATCCCGAAGCCTATCTGCGTCGTCTCTGCCTGCTGGCCGACCCGACCATGGACGACATTTTCGAGGACTATCTCGAGCACAATCCCAGCCGCAACCGGGCCCTGGACATGCTGCCCCTCCTGGCGAACATCGATGAACGCCGTGTGCGTCATGTGGTCCATGACATGAAGGTCAAGGCCCGGCCCGCCTTTCACTACCGCCTTCCCAATTGCCTCATCGACCATCCGGACTGGTCCTTGGCCGGGACATGGAACGTCTGGTGCGTGGTGGAGCGTCTGGCCGGGAGACCGGACGAGCTGCGGGAACTGGCCGCGGCTTTCCTGGCTGCCGAGAGGCCCCTGCTCGGCGTCAGCCGTTCGGAATGGATCAGATTCGTGGACCGATGGCTCAGAGACCGCGCGTTGGCGTGACCGGCAACAGCCGGATCTGGGCGCCCGCATGGTGGTGCACTCGGCTCGCCCTCTGGCTTGCCGGGGCTGATCCCGTGCGCATCAGCGTCCG
Source organism: uncultured Desulfovibrionaceae bacterium (assembly GCA_964597325.1). GTDB lineage: Bacteria > Desulfobacterota > Desulfovibrionia > Desulfovibrionales > Desulfomicrobiaceae > Desulfomicrobium. The sequence continues at coordinate 4,266 of CAZQYA010000091.1, read as the reverse complement.
GCACAAGGCCGTGGTGCGGACCATGGACGCCTTGGTCATCGGTGGTGGCAACGATATCAGCCCTGAGCATTTCGGCGGTGACCTTGACGCCAAGGTCAAGGCCGACCCCAAGCGCGACCTTCTGGAAATCGAATGCATCCGCTGGGCACTGTCCCATGGCATCCCCCTCCTGGGCATCTGCCGGGGCGCCCAACTTATCAACGTGGTCCTGGGTGGCTCGCTGCATCAGGATATCCGCCATCTGCGCGTGCGCACCTCCAACCGTCCGGGCCTGCTGCCCACCAAACGCGTGCATCTGGAACGCGGTTCCACCATGGTCATGATCTGCGGCGCGGAGAAGCTGCGGGTCAACAGCCTGCATCACCAGGCCGTGAGGAGGACGGGCGCCGGGCTCACGGTGGTGGGCCGGGACCGGGACGACATCATCCAGGCCATCGAGAGCGCCGGGGAGGCCCCGGTTATCGGCGTTCAGTGGCACCCCGAATATCTCATCTATCTTCCTTCGCAGCTGGCCCTTTTCCGCTGGCTTGTGCGCAGCGTGAAGAGAAAGCGGGACCTGTGGTCCATGCCTCCGTCCTGAAAGAAAAATCCCCGCTCGGGCGGGGATTTTGGTCGTGTGGACGGTCTTGGGCGATGCTAGAGGAGCATGCGCAGAATCTGCGGCATGAAGGTTGGGACGGACCAGCCCTCGACGTATCTGTTCAAGGTCTCGAGGATGGCGACCACCGTCAGCATTCCGTGCAGAATGGACAGGATCGCGATGAGCAGCATGGAGCCCTTGAGGCGCATGGGGTTCTCGGCGGCGCAGACGGCCAGGGAGAGCAGCATGGCCAGGACCAGGCAGCCGGCGCCGGCTGCTGCGGCGTAGAGGATCTGGGGCAGGTGGAGGTTGAACACGCCCTGGAGGCTTACATACAGCCAGGCCGCCACGCCCAGGGTGACCAGGCCCAGGACCAGGTGCCACTTGCACAGGAAGGGGGCGGCGAAACGGTAGTAGTCGCGTCCCCAGTCGTCGATGTTGCGTCTGAGCAGCATGGAGACGAGGCTCCCGGCGGCCGTCAGGCAGAGGGCCATGGGCAGCCACAGCGCGGCCAGGGGCCACAGGGCCGAGCCCCATGGGGGCAGGAATGCCGGGCTGTTGATGGGCAGGCCGCGGAAGGCGGCCAGGGTCAGGGCGATCAGCCCCCAATAGCCGAACTTGACGGCCACGTTGCTTATGCAGCCCAGGAGGAAATGGATGACTCTGCGTTCCTTGGCGGTTTTCCAGGCCAGATCGTAAGCCACCAGGCCCAGGGAGCCAAAGAAGGGCAGGGCCGCCGTGACGGCCAGAAGCAGCCCGTTGACCGTGACGAATTCGGATTGCCGGAAGGGGTGGTTCATGAGAAGGGCCCCGCCGGTCAGGGTGATGATCCAGAAGAGGGCATGGCCGCGTACGCCCAGCCGTGAGATCTGTCTGGCGACCCGGGCCGGGAAGGGACGGCCGGAGACCATGCCGATGAGTTCGCTGACCAGTGCGATGGCCGGCGCGCCCCAGAAAAGGGCCGCCAGGAGCAGCAGGATGGGCAGCACTGTGTACGCCCAGAGGGAAATTGAAAGCGCCATTGGAAACCTCGCGCAAAGTTGTGTTCAGTCGGGGGCCGGCCCCGCGGGGCGGATGCGGGCTTATCTGCCCCAAAAGGCGGCAAGTGGCAAGGCAGGCGGTCCCTTGAAAATTGGTCCGAAGTCACCTATCTGATGCTCGTATCCATGGGAGACGCGGTGATGAAACCATGAAATCATTGCAGGCCTTTGCGGCCGGAGTGCTGGTCGGCGTCCTGGTCACGCTCGGGGCGGGCCGTTTCCTGCCGCCTTGCTTCCCGCTCTCCGCGTCCGGCCACCTCGCCCCGGTTACGGAGTTCATGGCGGATGTCGTCGACGGTTTCACCGCACGCCTCGATTTCCTGATCACATCCCCCGCCCCGGCCTTCCGCCGCCAAGTGACACGCCGTCTGCGCATGGCGCGCACCGGAGTGGTTCTCACCCATCACATCCTGACCGACGAGGTCCCCCGTCCGGGCACCGGGCCCGACGTTTCGGCCCAAAGGGCCGTTTCGGCGGCGGAGGAGGTGAAAGACGTGTCCGGGGCGGCCGTGAGGCGTTCCGAAACCCTCGTGGGTCCCGCAGAACCCGCCCAGACCGGACATGGCCCGACGAATCCGGATGTCGACCCGGATTACCGGTACGCTCAGGCCCTGGAAGCCTATCGGGCCGGACGCAACGAAGAGTCCCGCCGCATCTTTGCCGTTTTCCTCAAGGAGTTTCCCGGCCATGCCCTCACTCCCAACGCCCTCTACTGGACCGGGGAGACCTGGTACGACATGGGCCGGTACGACAGGGCCATGGAGTTCTTCGCCCGTGTCCTGGCGGAGCACCCCCGCCATGCCAAGAGCCCCGACGCATTGCTCAAGCTGGCCTACTCGGCCCTGCGTCTGGGCCGGGCCGATCTTGCCCGGGCCTATCTCGACCAGCTTCTGACGCGGTATCCCGATTCGGGAGCCTCGCGGCTGGGGAGGCAGGCCCGCAGCAGGCTGGAGGGCAGCAGTGAAGGAGGGGCCGTGGTGGTGAGTCGTGGATGACTTCGCCGCCAGCCTGGCCCTGCGGCATACGCGGGGGCTCGGCCCCCGGACCTGGAAGCGCCTGCTCGACGCCTACGGCAGTGCTGCTTCGGCCGTGGCGTGCAGCGCTTCCTGGGGCGAACGGCGGCTGGTCACGGAGCGCGTCCGGGAGGAGTTCAATCGGGGCGCCTGGCGGGAAAAGGCCCGGGTTGAAGAGGACCGGGCGCGTCAGTTGGGTCTGGAGCAGATTTTTTATCATGAGGACGCCTGGCCGGAATTGTTGCGCGAGATTCCGGACCCGCCTCTCTTCCTATACTGCCTCGGCGACGTGAGCCTTCTGTCGCGGCCGTGTGTGGCCGTGGTCGGCTCCAGGCAGGCGTCGCGCTACGGCACGGCCATGGCGGGCGCCATGGCCGAGGCCCTGAGCCGCGCCGGGGTCTGTGTGGTTTCGGGTTTCGCCCACGGCATCGCCCGCGCAGCCCACCCGGGCGCCCTGCGCGGTGTGGGCGGGACCATCGCGGTACTGGGTACGGGCCTCGATCTGGTCTACCCGGCCGCCAACCGGGACTTGTGGGGCAGGATCGCCTCCAGCGGGCTCATCGTCAGCGAGTTTGCGCCGGGCTCAAGGCCCGATGGCGCCAATTTTCCGCACCGCAACCGCATCGTCAGCGGCATTTCCCTGGGAGTTGTCGTGGCCGAGGGCGCGCCGGGCAGCGGCAGTCTCATCACGGCTGGCCTGGCCCTGGCCCAGAACAGGGAGGTCTTTGCCCTGCCGGGGCCCGCGAATCTCCAGAGCTACAAAGGTTGCCATCAGCTCATCCGTCAGGGAGCGGCCCTGGTGCAGAGTGGTGAGGATGTCCTGGAGGAGCTCGGGCACCGCCTTGCCGGCTACGCGCCAGCTCAGGAGGCCGCGACGCCCCGCCCCGAACCGCCGGGCGAGCCGGCCGATCCCGAGCACCGCACCCTGCATCGCCTGCTACGGGACGGCGAGCCCGTGCATGTCGACGTCCTGGCCCGCCGGACCGGCTGGGCCGCCGAAAAGGTCAGCGCCACCCTTCTTTTCATGGAGCTTCATGGCCTTGTGAAGCAGCTTCCCGGCATGTACTATGCCTTGGCAACCTGACCCGAACAGGGTCTTTTTTTGGAGAAATACATGCAGAAGATACCCCTGGATCTGGCCCGGCCGGACATGGTTCTGGCCAAGCCCGTGACGCGCGAGAACGGCATGGTCCTCGTGGCCGCGGGAACGACGCTCACGGATTCGCTCATCTCGAAGCTCGGGAATATGGGCGTGGAAGAGATAGCCGTGCAGGAGGACGGCCTGGCCATGGGCGACGGGTGCGGGGCCGAGGCTCTGGAGAAGAGGATGGAGCGGCTGGATCACCTGTTCCGCAATCATGGGGACAATCCGCATATGCAGAAGATCAAGGGGCTGGTGGCCGAATACTACAAGCGCCGGTGCGCCCTGGCTGCGGCCCGTGCGGCGCAGGGCGGGGAAAAGTGATGGAAGAAGACCTGCGTACGCAACGGAAAGGCGAGATTCTGGCCGTGAAGGACCTGCCGACCCTCCCCGGAGTGCTTCAGGAGGTGGCCATCCTTGTGGAGGATCCGAACACGTCCACGGATCAGATCAGCAAGGCCATCTCCAAGGACCAGGTCCTCTCGGCCAAGG
>CAZQYA010000090.1:0-12985 GCA_964597325.1 uncultured Desulfovibrionaceae bacterium | reverse complement strand
AGGAGCCCGATCTGGACGCGGGCAGCGCCATCCGGCGGGCACTCAAGATTTTCTCCTCCAAATAGTATGGCCCAGAACCCCAACGAAGAGCACATCCGCCCCCGCACCCTGGACGATTTCATCGGCCAGGAGGATGTCCGCGGCAATCTGAAGATCTACCTGCAGGCGGCCAGGGAGCGCGGCCAGCAGCTGGACCACTGCCTGCTCTACGGCAACCCCGGCCTGGGCAAGACGACCCTGGCCCAGATCATGGCCAGCGAACTGGGCGTGAACCTGGTCTCGACCTCCGGGCCGGTCCTGGAGCGCAGCGGCGACCTGGCCGCCATCCTGACCAGCCTGAACCGGCACGACCTGCTCTTCATCGACGAGATCCACCGCATGCCCCCCGTGGTCGAGGAGATCCTCTACCCGGGCATGGAGGATTTCAAGCTTGACCTTATCGTCGGGCAGGGGCCCGGGGCGCGCACGGTCAAGATTGAGCTTGAGCCCTTCACCCTGGTGGGTGCCACGACGCGCATCGGTCTTCTGACCTCGCCCCTGCGCGATCGCTTCGGGGTGATTTGCCGTCTCGAATTCTACAATCCCGAGGAGTTGTCCCTGATCGTGACCCGCGCCGCCCGCATCCTCGGCCTCTCCATAAGCCCCGAGGGGGCTCTGGAAATCGGCAGGCGTTCCCGCGGGACCCCGCGTATTGCCAACCGCCTGCTGCGCCGCGTTGCCGACTATGCCCAGGTGGCCGGCAGCCCGACCATCGACGGCGAGGTGGCGGCCAAGGGCCTGGATATCATGGACGTGGACTCCCGCGGGCTGGATTTGATGGATCGCAAGATCCTGGAGTGCATCATCGACCATTTCGGGGGAGGGCCAGTGGGCGTCAAGACCATTGCCGCGGCCTGCTCCGAAGAGGTCCGGACCATCGAAGACATTTACGAGCCGTACCTGATCCAGTGCGGTTTCCTGAAGCGGACGCCGCGCGGCCGGGTGGTCACGCCCAAGGCGTATCAGCACATCGACGGCGGGTTCAGACTCCGCAGTCGGTGATGAGGTCCAGGGAAGGCTTCCGACGCTTACCCTGGACCCGTACCCCCAACCAGTTCAGCGAGGAGCCATGAAAGTCATCGATCCCTGTTTTTCGTTCATGCATCTTCCCGAGGGCGAGTTTGTCCTGCGCCATCTGGAACTGGCCGCGAGGACCTGTTACAAATCAGAAGACAAGGCGAGTCCGGATTCGGCTCGCAAACTGCTTTCCCGTATCGTCCGACTGGGCCACGACAGTGTGCTCGAGCACATCTCCGTCACAGTGCGCATCGTTTGCGACCGGGGCGTGACCCACGAGCTGGTCCGTCACCGTTTGTGCTCCTTTTCCCAGGAGAGCACCCGCTACGCGAATTACGCCCAGGACAAGTTCGGGCGGGAGATCACGCTGATCAGGCCGTACTTCTGGGCTGAGGACGATGAGCGGTACCGTCTTTGGTTGATGGCCATGCAGGCCTGCGAGGATGCCTACCTGCGTCTTGTGGATGCCGGAGCCACGGCCCAGGAAGCCAGAAGTGTTTTGCCCAACAGCCTCAAGACTGAAATTGTGACCACCGCCAATGTTCGTGAATGGCGCCATATTTTCAAACTGCGCTGCGACAAGGCGGCCCATCCGCAGATGCGGCAGGTCATGTTGCCGCTCCTGGCTGCCTTCAGTGAACGGATCCCCCTGCTTTACGACGACTTGGCCGAACGCTTTTCCGGAGACATCCAGGAAATGGCCGATAATGGCTCTGCCGCCCGCCTGTTCTGATTTCCTTCCCGACTCGCATTGATCAGGGGCATGTTCAAGAAACATGCCCTTTTTTACGTTATGCATGTGAGAAATTGTCTGACATGAATGTCGGCTATCCTTCAAACAGGACCACAAACGAAAGAATTCGTTTTTTAGCCTGGAGTTGCGGGCTATTCGGAGCGTTGTTCTCCGTTTTTTCGGACAGTAGGAAGTGGCCACAAAACTGTAGCTTAATCTTTCTGAATATGGGTATGAGGAATTATTATTTAATATCCATATGTTGATTTTTAAGGGACGGCTCCCAGCAGGAAAATGGTTACAGGTTGGTATCGAGCTTGGCGAATTTTGAAATATGAAGTAAATCGCCAAAAAATGAAGATCAAATAATAAAGCCTGTGGAAAACTTTAATCCATATGTTGAAAATAAAGTGTTGACAATCCGGGAGCGTCGGCCAAGCGGGACAATGACAGCTTCGTGTCGGATCGCCTGTTGTCGTTGATAATCAAGAAGTTTATAAATATCGAGATGTTATCCTGTATATAAAGACTTTGGCCAAGTTGCGTCAGCCTGGATTTACCGGAGTTGTCGCGCGTCTGCCGCTTGGCTAATACCTCTTCCCATGATTGACGCATGGGACCAAATTTCGCATTTGCTGGAGAGAATGCTTTCTCCGGGGCATTTTCAGCTCTGGATCAAGCCGCTGCAGGGTTGCCTCGAAAACGACACGCTCGTTCTTCGGGCGCCGAACGATTTTGTCTGCTCCTGGGTCAGGGAGCGGATGCTTGGCCGCATCCGTGATGCGGCGGGAGAAGTCCTCGGATATGTTCCCCGCGTCGACCTGGCTTCGGCCCAGGCCGGCGCGCCCGTGCTTCCCGAAGAATGTGCCCCGCAGAGGAAAATGGTCAGCCGCCAGATGGGGCTGCCCATGGCTCCCGCGTTGCCGACCAGGGTCGTTCAGAACTGGCGGCACCAGTTCGACGATTTCATTGTCGGCCCCTGCAACAATCTCGCGTATGTCGCGTCCCGCAGCTTTTGCCAGGATATGGATGTCTCCGACCAGCTTTTCCTGTGCTCGGCGCCGGGCCTGGGCAAGACCCATCTGGCCCAGGCCATCGGCGGTGAAATCGCCAGACAGACCAATCGCCAGCATCTGCGGGTCTGCTATTTGAGCGCCGAGGAGTTCGCTTCTCAACTCGTCATGGCCATCAAGGCCAAGACCGTGGAGCAGTTCAAGAGCCGTTTTCGCGCGGACCTGGATTTGCTTCTCCTCGAGGACGTGCACTTTTTCCAGGGCAAGGAGAAAATGCAGGATGAACTTCTGAACACGCTGAAATCCCTTCAGAATCAGGGACGTCGCGTGGTCCTGACCAGTACGTTTCTGCCCCGGGAGCTTTCGGACATCGACTCCAACCTGACGTCGCGCTTTGCCCAGGGTTTCATGGCGGTCATCAACAAGCCCGATCACCAGACCCGTCTTTCCATCATAGACGCCAAGGCTCGCGCAGCCAAGGTCGACATGCCCGGCAACGTTGCGGAACTCCTGGCCGCCAGGGTCACTTCCGACGTGCGTCAGCTTGAGAGTTGTCTGAAAAACATCTTCCTCAAATCCAAGCTGCTGGGTATGGACATCACCATGGACCTGGCCTGGGAAATCCTCCAGAACTACGATCTCGACGGGTCCTGCATCGATTTCGACAAGATCATCAGTTTCATCTGCCAAGCCTATGGCTTCGGTTTCGATGAGCTGCGCTCCAAGAGCCGCAAGCGCGACCGGGTCGTGGCCCGAAACACGGCTTTCTATCTGGCCCGCAAGCATACCGATCTGTCTCTGGTGGACATCGGCCGTCGTTTCAATCGCAAGCATTCGACGGTCATCAAGGGCATCACCTCCGTCGAGCAGGAAGTCACCCGCAAGACGTCCCTGGGCAATCAGATTGCCCGGACCATCAGTCAGCTGCAGGCCTGATACGTCCCTCCTGGTTCTTTTCGTCATGAAAAAGGCCCATGCGTTCGAAAACGCATGGGCCTTTGCCGTTGCTTGAGGCGCGCGTTCAGGAACAGATCACGTTGCACTCCAGGGTTCTGTCCAGAAGCTTATCGCCGCGCGAGGTCCGCAGGATTTCCTGCAGGGCGTCCAGGATCCTCGTGTCGTAGCTGTCTGCGGACGCCCTCATGATGTCGATGGCCTGCTCGGCGCTCATGGCCGGGCGGTAGGATCTGGGGCGGATCATGGCGCAGAAGCTGTTGGCGACGCTCAGCACCCGGGCCTGGATGCCGATTTCCGCGTCGCGCAATCCTTTGGGATAGCCGCTGCCGTCCAGGCGTTCGTTCATCTGGTAGATCGCTTCGTACACGGGCAGATCGAAGTCGATCTGGCGCAGGATATCCGCGGCGTGGTCCACGTGCTTCTGGACCATCTGTTTTTCCTCTTCCGTGAGCTGGTCGACCTTGGTCAGCACGTTCTTGTCGATGAAGATCTTGCCGATCTGGGAGAGATGCGAGGCGATTTCCACGGTGGCCTTGTCTTCGGGCGAGAGCTTCATGGCCTCGGCCAGCAGTGATGAGACGTCGCGCATAAGCAGGGAATGGCCTGCAAGGTAGGGGTCTGTGAACTCGATGGCCTTCACGAGGGCTTCGACGGTCTGGGCGATGGCCTGGCTCTTGCGCTCTTCGGCCTTGACCAGGCTGGTGATGTCCCGGAACACGGAGACGATCCCCCGGGGGCCCGTGTCGTCCTTGAGCATGATCTTGGTGATCTGGAAATGGTGCTCTCTGGATTTCAGGAAGATGCGCTCCGTGAACGTCACGGGTTTCCCGGACCGCAGGGCCTCGTCGTCGGACTGCTCCAGACGCTTGCCCGTGTCGAATCCGAACAGTGCCACGTCGTCCAGGCCGAGCACTTCCTCTTCGGGCCGTCCCACGCCTTCGGCCAGGGCAGGGTTGGCGTAGGTGTAGTTGCCGCTTAAGTTTTTCACCGCGATGAAGTCCGGGATGGTGTCGTTGATGGAGTCGAGGAAATTGCGCTGCTGTTCGAGTTCATGGGCCAGGGCCCGGAATTCGCCGGCGATACGGCGCTGGTTCTGTCCCATGGTGCGCCACCATATGGCTCCGAACAGAAGGCTTAAGACCATGGCGATGAGCCCGGCGATGAGGACGGAAACCCGCGTGTAATCCTGCAGGCCCCTTGTGGCGTCCTGGACGTCCACTTCCTGGACCATCCAGAGGTCGAGATCGGCGACCCTCTTGCCCATGGAGAAGACCGTATTCCTGCCGTCGAGACTGCCCCGTTTGGCGAAACCGAGGCTTTGGTTCGGACGTAGCTCAGGCGGCGAGGCCAGGGGCAGCAGGCCGTCCGGGTTCCAGGGCACGATCTCGAAGAAACCGTCCCCGATCATCTGCATGATGCGTGTGCGCTCGCCCTTGGCCGAAAGGGGGGTGTTGGAGAGCAGAGAGGTGACGGTCGTGCCGGCGCTCTTGGTCAGCATGACCACGGCTGCGGCCTGTGGGGCGTCGTTTTCGGCTGCCGTTGAGAGAATGGGGACAAAGAGGTCGATGACGAGGCCGTTCCCTGTCTGCCGCAGTGGCGAGAAGTGCGGCATGGGGTAGGCGAACGTTTTCTTGATGAGGCTTGTCTGCAAGGGGGAGAGGGGCGTGATGCGGTTGTCCGATCCGATGTAGGATTGCCCGCTGCGGTGCACGATGCGTCCCGAGAGAAAACCCGCGAACGATGTGAAATCGGCGAAGGTCTGGTGCATGAGGGGGAACTGGTCCGTAAGCTGTGCCATCTGGTCGTAGGCTTCGCCGTCGGGGATGATGCCGGTGATCAGAAAGCTCGGGTCGGCATCAATCATATCCATGTCTGTGGCGTAGAGACGGAACAGGTCCGAGGAGATCAGTTTGTCCGTCTGTTCGACCAGACCCGTCGTCCAGGACTGGAAAACCTCTACCCGACTGCTGGCCAGGAGTTCCAGACGTTCGCGTACCTGGTTCTGGACTTCCCCCTTCTTGACCGTGACGGTCCAGGCCACCCACGCCAGGAGCGCCGCGACAATCAGCGAGATGATGGCGAGCCCCATGATGAGTTCGGACTTGCTCCTGCCCACGGAGGGCGAGGCCGTTCTGCTGCTTTCTCCTGTCATTTTCCCTTCTCCGTTATGGTTTTTTGTCCAGCGGGATGTGTGACCATCGGTATTTCTCGTTCAAGGAATAGTAGGGCACATAGTGCCTGTATTTTTTGTGGGAAAAGACCACGCTCGAGACGTTATCCAGGACATAGGCCTCCGTGTCCACGAAAACCACCAGGATGGCGTGGGCGATGCCGCGGATGCGGTCCTGCAGCACCACGATGCGCATGTCTTCCGCCGAAAAGCCGAGTTCCCTCAAGGCATAGTACTTGGTGATGGCGAAATCTTCGCAGTCACCGGAAAGTTTCAGAAATTCCTGGGGCGTGGCCCACCAGTCCGAGGTGCCGTAGGCGTCCTGGTCGAGACGGTAAGGCCATTTGTTGAAGAAGGCGTTGACCGTCTTGAGTTTTTCAAAGACCGGAAGGTCCCGGGCCTGCCGGATGATGCGCTGCCAGCTCGCCGCACCGGGAGGGCACCCCTTCTGGCCCGCCGTGCACGTGTTGAGGGCGCGCACCTGTTTATCTGCCTTGGCCAGAACCCGCTTCCATTTGGGCAGCGCGTTGAAGTTGCCCCGGAAGGCCACGGTATCGAAGAGGCGGATGGGAGCCTTTTGGACCGGCGCCCGTCCGCCGCTCCCTGCGGGGCTCGCTGAGGGAGTGTCTTTCGTCTCTTCGGTGTTCCGGCGCCTTTCACGACTATCCGTTTGGCGCGTGCGTCCGGCGTCTGCGTTTTGCTGGCCCTCGGTTTGGCGGACGGCTTCCGGCCGTGCCCTCCAGGGCTTTTCTCCTGTTTTGGCCACGGACAGGCTGGAATCTTTTTTTGTGGCCGGACGTGTGGTCTGAACGAATTCCTTCTTTTCCGGGTCTCCGGTGGTCTCATCCTCTTCATTCGATTTTTGGAGAACGGTCGCAGCGGTGGCGTTTCGAGCCGGTCGGAGCGTTCCCGTCCGGTTTGCGGCCTGGTCCGGCGGGCTTCCGGGCTGGTTGCCCATGCCCTTTGCCACCCCCCTGAGGTGCAGCCAGCCCGTCTCCTGTACCGCGAAGGGTCCCGCAAGGAGAATGGCCGCCGCGAGCAGCAGGGAAAGGACAGGCCGTTTCAATGCATCAACGCTCCCTCAAGGCGTTTTCCTTGGCCTTGAGAATCGGTTTGAGCAGATAATCGAGAACGCTTTTCTTGCCGGTCAGGATGTCGACGCTGGCGGTCATGCCCGGGATGATGGGCAGCTTTTCGCCGCGATACACGATGGCCGATGCTTTGGTGCGCAGCGTGACCTTGTAGAAGCTCTCCCCTTTCTGGTTTTCAATGGTGTCTGCGCTGATCTGTTCAACGGAGCCCTCCAGGCCACCGTAGATCGAGAAATCGTAGGCCGTGATCTTGATCATGGCCTTTTGCCCGGGGTGCAGAAAGGCGATGTCCGCCGGTTTGATGTTGGCTTCGATGAGCAGAGTGTCGTCCAGGGGGACGATTTCGAGGATGGGCTCACCGGGTTTGACCACGCCGCCTATGGTGTTGAGGATGACCTGCTTGACGGTGCCGCGAACCGGGCTGCGTACGTCCGTACGCCTGACCCTGTCCTTGCCGGCTTCAAGTGCGTGCATCTTGGAATTGAGGTCCACCTGATGCTTGTTCATCTCCTGCAGGGCCAGGGCTTTGAATTCAGCCAGTCGCTGGGCCTCGCGCTGTTTGATCTCCTGGGCGGCCTGCTGGATACGCGGGATGGAGACATTGAGGGTCTGCACGTCTCCGCGCAGCGAACTGACGGCCCGTTCCAGGCTCAGGTAGTCCACCCTCGGGTAGACATTCTTCTCCATGAGCGGTTTGGCGATGTTCATCTGCTCCTTGGCCAGCTTCAGGTCCTGGGCGGCCTGATTGCGACGGATGGTCATTTCACGGCCCTCCTGCACGCGCTGGGTGTACTGGCTGCGCAGCACCGCGAGCTCCTGGTCCAGCTGGGCCTTGCGGGCCCGGTAGATGGCCATCTGGTCCCTGACCACGTCCGGGGCCTTTTTCTTGAGCTCTTCGGAAAACTCGGGTTCGGTCCCGCTGGCTTCGGCCCCCAGCCTGGCGATGGCCGCCTGGTGCTCCAGAGCCTGACTGGCGACATCTTTCAGGCTGCTTTGGGCCATCTCGTTGTTGATGCGGACCAGGATGTCTCCTTTTTGCACGATCTGATTCTCACGGACCATGATGCCTTCGAGGATGCCCCCTTCCAGGTTCTGGATGATTTGCACTCGCTGGGAGGGGATGACCTGCCCCATGCCGCGTGTGACTTCGTCAAGCACGGCGTAGTGTGTCCAGGCCAGGAACGTGCCCAGCAGCAGACAGATGGTCAGGGACAGGAGGTATGCCCAGCGGTGCCCGCGCCGGTAGAGGGCGGCGTCGACGTCGCTCATGAATTCGAGATCGGTCTCGGAAAACTTCTTATTGCTCACGTTTGGCTCCATTGCCGCGTTTCTGCAGTTCGGCCAGTACCGCATTGCGCGGGCCGTCGGCAATGATTTTGCCGTCTTCCAGGGCGATGACGCGGTTGGCGAGGGACAGGAGGCTCGGCCTGTGGGTGATGAGGATCAGGGTCTTGCCCTTGAGGGCCGAGGAGAGACGCAGTTTGAGCAGCGCTTCGACGCCCACGTCCATGGAACTGCTCGGTTCGTCCAGAACGACGATGTCGGGGTCCAGGAGCAGGGTGCGGGCGATGGTGATGGCCTGTCTCTGGCCACCAGACAGGGCCAGGCCGCGTTCGCCGACCTGCAGGTTGAAGCCTGCGGGGTTGTTTTTCACGAAATCCGTGACCCCGGCGATGGTCGCGGCCCGCAGCAGCGCCTGGTCGCTGACGTGGGGCGCGCCGAGGGTGATGTTCTCGCGCACCGTGCCGAAAAACAGGAAGTTGTCCTGGGCCATGTAGCCGATCTTGGCCCGCAGTTCCGCCGGGTCAAGCTGGCGGATGTCCATGCCGCCGATCTTCACCGAACCGCGTTGGGGCGTGTAGAGCCCGGTGATGAGCTTGCCGAGCGTGGTCTTGCCCGACCCCATCTTGCCGATGATGGCCACGTGTTCGCCCTGGGCGATATGAAAGTCCAGGTAGGACAGGGCGTTGGTCAGGCCGCTCGGGTATTTGAAGCTGACGCCCTCGAAGGTGATGGTTGGGCGGAGGTCCTGGTGCTCCATGCGCTGCACGTCGTCGGGGCGCTCGCTGGGGATCTGCATGAGCAGGTCGAGGTTCTTGAGGGCCATGCGGCTTTGTTGCAGGCGCGTCAGCATGGCGGCCACGGCGCCCAGGGGGCTCATGGCCCGACCAACGAGGATGGCGCAGGCGATGAGGCCGCCGGTTGTCAGCTCGCCTTCGGATATGCGGTATACGCCCCAGATGACGACCCCAGCGTAGACGACCTGGGTGCAGAACTGGGTGAAGGTCATGGAAAAGGTGGACAGGGACTTGGAGCGGATGGCCGAGCGCGCGCCCTGTCCCACGATCTTTTCCCACCTGCCGAGCATGGGGCCTTCGGCCCGGCTGGTCTTGATGGTCTCCATGCCGCTGACCGCCTCGACCAGCAGCGCGTTTTTCTGGGTCGATTCCTTGTAGCCGCCCTCGATGGCGCGCTTGAGGGGGCCCTGCATGATGATGCCGACCAGGATGACGATGGGCGCGACCACGGCCGGGACAATGGCCACGGGCCCGCCGATGTAGGCGATGATGACGATGAAGAGGACCAGGAAGGGGAGATCCACGAGGGCGAGCAGGGTTGTCGAGCTGAAGAATTCGCGCAGCGCGTCGAACTCCCTGATGTTGTTGACCATGGCTCCCGTGGATTCGGGTTTGTGGTCCAGGCGGATGGACAGCATGTGGCTCATGAGCTTGCTGGCCACAATGATGTCGGCGTTGCGCCCGGCAATGTCCACGAAGTAGCCGCGCAGGTTGCGCAGGGCGAAATCAAAGAAAAAGGCCAGACCCACGCCCACGGCCAGAACCCAAAGGGTCTCCAGGGCATTGTTGGGCACCACGCGGTCGTACACGTTCATGGTGAAGATGGGCGAGGCGATGGCCAGTATATTAATGAATATGGAAGCCACGGCCACGTGCCGGTAGATGGGCAGGAAATGGAAGATCGTGCCCCAGAACCATTTCTTGGTGTCGAAGATTTTGAGGCCTTCGGTGCGGCTGTCCAGACTGCCCTTGGAGCGGGCGAAGACCGCGTGCCCGGAGTAGTTTTCCCGCAGGGTTTCGAGCGGAGTTTCAAAGGGCGCGTCGGGATTTTCAGGCATGACGATGCGTGCTTTGTCGCCCTCAACTGAGGTTAGTACGCACGCACCCCCGTCATTGGTCAGCAGGATGCAGGGCAGGTTCAGGGGGGAAATTTTATGTATGGCCGGCTTGTGCACGATACGTGCGTCAATACCTTCGCGGCGGGCTGCCCGGATGCATGCGTAGGGAGTGAGGCCTTCCTGCGTACGTGGAAGTCCGGATTCCAGAGCTGTCACGGTTATCGGTTTCCCATACATCCTGGAGACGATGGCCAGGCATTCGATCAGCGGGGGAGTGAACGCGACCTGGGAGGGCGCGAGCTGGATGGAGATAGGTCGGGACGGCTTCCCCTTTGGGGCGGCCTGGGCCTCCGGAGCCGCCTTGGGCGGGGCCTGGGCTTCGGGCGTGGCGTTGGGCGTGACTTTGGTCTCCGGGGCATTGGCTTTGGGGTCATTCATGCAGGCGCAACCTCTAGGATACAGGATTTGTAAGACTTTATGTCGTCAATCCCTGCCTTGCAAGGGAAATCGGGAAAACTGCTCTCACCCGAAAGTATGAGGAAGCAGCTGGGGGGTTTTCGGTATTAAGAATTGTTCCTTTTAGCTGTATCATGCTGTCTTCATTAGTGGATAGTCTGGAAAACTTGAACGGGATTAAAGTATTTCAAATTAGTACCTTTTTGATTTTTTTCATACTTGACCCTAACCTTGGCGGCCTTCATATACATAAGCATAATTAGAAATAATTTTAGTAATCTACTTATTCATACTAAGTCCCGGTCCGGGCGGAGGGTTTTATGGCTGACACGACACAGAACACCAGAGTGATGGTTCAGGTCCCGCAGGCAGACGAAACCGTAGTCATCAAGGCGATGCCCGGCCAGGAACTTGTTTTGGCTGCGGCCTTTGAGCAGGTTGAGCCTGTCCTCGAAGGCTCGACAGTCCTTTTCGCCTTCGAAAATGGCGGCACCGTCGTCATCGACTTCGCCGACCTGGGCGACATCGAAATCCCCAACATCATTCTGGCCGACGGCACCATGCTGAACGCCGACGAGTTCATAGCGTCCATTGCTGACCAGAGGGAAGCCTCCCTCGACGGCCTGGGCCAGGGCGAAGGCGATGGTGTTGAGCCTGCCGCGGGTCCGGCGGCAGGTGGTGCGACTGGTGGCGGCATTGGCGAGTATCAGGATGGTGCCGGTGATACCATTGACGGTGTGGACAAGCTGGACGGTCTTGACCCGCGGGAATTCACTACCATCACCGTGGACCCCATCGATGCGGATCCCCTGGAGCCTGATGGGGAGCCTTCCGCCTTCCTGACTGTTGCCGCTGTGGATGAGGATGGGCTTGGGGGGGGCAACCCCGGCGGCCCGGACGACGATCCTTCCGAGTCCAGCTCCATCACCGGCACGTTGGCCTATGCCTTTGGCGAGGATGGCCCCTCAGCCACCACTCCGTTCGTCTGGGGCGCGGCCGGGCTTGACGCTCTGGGCGTCACCTCTCAGGGAAATCCCCTCTCCTACGAAGTCGTGGATGACGGTCTGACCCTCAACGCCTTCTATACCCTTTCCGGGGGCGAGCAGGTCGAGGATGTCCGGGTCGATGTCTTTTCCCTCACTCTGGACGACCTGGTCACCGGCGACTACACTTTCGTCCTTTTTCAACCCCTCGATCATGCCGTGCCCGGAACCGAAGACGACATCCTCTATGACTTCGGTTTTACTGTTGTCGACGGCAACGGGGATGCCGCGACCGGCACCCTGGCAATGACCGTGGATGACGACACCCCGATCTTCCAGGCAGATTCAGGGCCCGTGAGTGCCGTTGTGCACGAGGACGGACTGCCCGAGGGTAACAGCGACGGGACCGGAGGAAGTTTTGAAACCGGTGATTTTGTTGACTGGAGCACACTTGGGGCTGTCAACGTCGTGACCAGCAATGACGAAGGCGGGGGAAGCCCGTCCGACGGTGCCTACATGGCGCGGATAGCCTCCACGGGGGCCGGAAATCAGTCTTCCATTGAGAACTTTCTGGGCATCGAGTCTGGTGGCCTGAACGCCGCCGCAGCGAGCGGTTCGGGGTCTGACAACGCCACCAATGGTTCTGCAGTCAAGACGACTCTGACGGTCGAAGCCGGCGACGAAATCTCCTTTGACTGGTTTTTCGACGCTGACGATTATCTTTCATACAATGATTTCGGTTTTGTCTCCTTTAACGGGCAGGTTGTCGAACTGGCCGATATCTCCATGGTCGGTTCCTACGGTGCGACCGGCTGGGCCACGTACACGTACACCGCAACCTCCTCCGGCACTCTCGAAATCGGGTTCGGCGCAATGAACACCGGCGATTCCGGTGTCAATTCCTATCTCTTCGTCGACAATCTCCAGCTCAACGGCATCCCCATCGGCAGTTCCAGCGCCGAGGCGTCCGGACCTTCCGGCTCTCTGGCCGGCCTCGTTTCCTTTGGCGCCGACGGTCCCGGAAGCTTCGGTCTTGTGCCGGACACCTCCGAACTGCCGACGCTCTTTTCCAATGGCGTGCAGCTTGTCTATGCCGTGACCGACAGCGACAGCGACGGTGTGCCCGACACCCTGACGGCCACTGCCGGCGAAGGCGGGGAGACAGTCTTCGTGCTGAGCGTCGAGACTGACGGCTCCTGGAATTTCGAACTTCAGGAACAGCTTGATCACGTTGACGACGATAACGCCGGGACTGGCCAGGGAGATACCGAGTTTTCCCTGTTCACTGGCGAGGAAAGCGTCCCGATTTCGGCCATCGACTTCTCTTCCATCATCAACATCGCCGACTTCGACGGTGACGGTAAACTGGATATCAGCGCAGGGCGTAACT
>CAZQYA010000089.1:0-13127 GCA_964597325.1 uncultured Desulfovibrionaceae bacterium | reverse complement strand
GTTTTTGCTCTGTATTCCCCCGAAGAGGGCTCCACAGTTCTTAACTGATTATTTCGCAACTCGGTTATTTGTTCTGGTGGCATTTCAAGCAGTTTTCTGGCGCGTTCACAGAAGGAGTCGATCAAGCCCGCCTCGAAGAAGAGACAATTGTGTTCGTCGATAAGAAACTGGCTGAAGACAGGCAATTGGGCTGAGAGAATTGGTTTGCCTGTGGCCAAGTATTCGAAAAGCTTGAGTGGCGACATGTAGGGGATAAAGGTTCCTTCCGGCAAGTAGGGCATCACGAGTATGGACGCGTCATGTAGGACAGACGGGACGTCTTTGTGTGGAATGTTGGGGTGTATAAATATGTTCGCCGTATGTTTTGCATAGGTTTCATTCAGGATTTTTGATTCATAAGGACTGCCGCCAATTAAGGCAATGTTGATTTGCGGAAGCGCGGCCGCAGCTTCAATAAGAAACTGTGCGCCCTTTTCTTTGCTCAGGGACCCTGTATACACCATAACCGGGCGTTCATAGATTGTTTTGCCGAACAATTTCCCGAGGCCGCCTGAATTTGGGCGTGTGAACGAGTCTAGGTTGACCGCGTCGGGCGATGTCAGAATCCTTTTCGGGCTCAGGCCTTGCTTAATATATGCATCTGATATTTCTTTTGATATGGAAATGATGCCTGCGGCAGGAGACGTGTTTATGGAGTTGACGAATTTCGAGATGGGGATCTTTGAAATATCTCGCGAAAACGCATGTGATTCAAAGAGAACTGGAAATTTCCTTTCAGATAGACGCAGAGCAATCTTCTGGCTGCGAGTAATAATTGTCCCAGTGATTGAAGCAGGAAGTTTTTGTAACACCCGGTCCTCGAATTCGTCATTTAGACGTGATGGCAGGTGTATTTTTACATTATTTGGAATTTTATAGCCATAATTTGAAAAAAGTTTGCCTGCAAATCGATTTATCAGGTGAGATAACCCTCCCGGAAGATATGCGTCAAGTCTTTCGGTAAAAAGGGCAAAGGCGCAGATCATGTTTACAACTTGAACAGAATTGGCATGCCTAGATGGAATCTTAGATTTAGCAATATAAGTGATTTGGTTCATTTTAGCTTTACGTATTTTTTTTAGAAATTCCCATGGAGAAGCCCATTAGGAGGAATACTAGGCCACTGACGTTTGTTGATGCTAAGTGGGCGTGCAGTTGTAAGTGTATAGAAATAATAAGCAGACATGCGCAGAGGCATAGTGCCGCCTGATTATCTTCTCGGTGGATCCAGGTGTGCCTGCACGCCGCGAAGAACAGGAAAAGTATTGCGCTTAGTCCAAGCACGCCGGTTTCTGCACATATATGAAGAATGATGTTGTGTGCGTCTTCGAGTTTTTCAAATTCAAATTTTTTCGGAATAGTTTTGCGGTATTCTTCAATATATGGCTGACTTTCTTTTTTAAAAGAAGAGAAACCGGTGCCTAAGAGTGGGTTTTCGGATATTAATTTCCACGCTGCGCTCGATTACGCCCTGGGCAGCGAAGAGGTGATCAGGAGAGAGGCTGAATCGTTGACTCTGTCCAATTATAACAATGCTTATGGCCGTTGCAATGAATATAATCATGATAAACAGAATTTTTTTTCGTATCACAAGAAGAAAAGTGCTTGTGGCTAGAAGCGCTGCTAGGGTAATACGCTTTCCGGAAACAATGAGCGCAATAAAAAGTATGGAAAAAGTCAGAACATAATAGTGAATATGTGATAATTTCGCGTTGGAAAATATTTGGTAAAGACAAATAAAAGATCCAATTGCAATAAATAATGCAGTTCTTGTTTCGCTTCTGAAGGTGAGAGTCAGATTTTGAAAGGTGAAATTTAAGAGCCCTGTGTCACCGAGAAGTTTGATCGCAAGGGCACAGAGCATGTACGCTCCTAACAAAACAGCGCCTAAGAGGAGGGTATTCATGAGTTTGTAGGGGTGTGTTTTGCTGAATGCTTTACCTAGAACGAAGGGCAGGGCCCAAGTCGAGATGCGGAAAGATTTTGAAAGATCTCCGGCTCCTGATGCACTGCTTGCCATCGCGATTAGCGTAAAGGCGCCGATGCCAAAGAGAATAGGATCGAGAAAGAAATTTTTATCAAGAGCACGCGTATGGATCCCTGCGATTATGAGTATGCCGATGGCAACTTTTAAAATATCGATTTTGGAAGGGAAGAGACAAAGTGTTAGGAAAAAAAAGCCAAGCAACGTGGTGACTGAAAGTTTCCACCAAGTTTCATTCATTTTGTTTTCCTACAACATTGTGGAAATAATTTTCGAGGAGTATGGTCATGCGTTCTCGCGAATTGCTTGCAGCGTGTTTTTCAAAAAGTATTTTTAGATTGAGGAGGTGCTTGTCGGAGGCGCGTAAAAGGGATGCCATGATATCGGCAAAATTTTTCGAAGTAGCCGACTCCTGCAAGAGGAGGGCTTTTCCGTCTTCCGGCCAGCATTCCTTCACCCCGCCGACATCACGCGATACGCAGACGAGTCCTTCGGCCATGGCTTCGAGCAGGGTGTTGGGCAGGCCTTCCCTGCGGGACGGCAGGAGAAATATGTCCGCTTGGCGCAGCACGGAGCGGACATCCTTTTGAAACCCGTGCCAGACTGTGTGGTCGTCCAGGCCCAGGCTGGATGCGAGGGCCTTCAGTTCCGACTCGATACGTCCGGTTCCTACAATATGATAGACAAAGTCGTAGCCGCGTTTTTTGAGTTCGGCCATGGCCTGCAGCACGTCTCCATGTCCTTTGTCGGCGTTGAGCTGACTCGTTGAGATGAAGCGCAGGGGCGCGTGAACATTCCTGACAGGTGTGGGCGAAGGCTCCTTGCCCGTCAGGATGACGGTGATCTCCTCCGGAGTCAGATATGCGAGCTCGCGCAGCAGGCCCGTCTTGATCTGCTCACACGGCACAAGGATGCGTGGGCGAACCCATCTGTGCAGCGAGCGTACCTTCCAGGTATTCAGCATGTCGCCGGCGAGCCCGACCCTGTGCACGACGGGAATGCCCAGGAGCTTCGCGGCGATGCCTGCCGAGCGCATGTCCTTGCCCACGTTCACGACCACAAGGCTCGTGCCTCGTTTTTTGAACATCCTCATGAACCGGGCGATCAGCAGCGGGTTGAAGTCGGGCCCGAAGGAGACGGGCATGGCCTCAAGGCCCATTTCCGACGCCTTGTCGACGAAGGGGCCTGGCCTCCCTGCGATGGCCACGCGGTGCCCTCGTTCCTTCAGCCCTGCGCCTACGTCAAGGGTCCAGCTCTTGACCCCGCCCCATTTGTTCGTGGAGTTGACGAAGAAAATGTTCATGCCCGTCCCCCAGGACGCATTCCCCGGATCAGGGGGGCCATGGGTTTGAGCGCCAGCAGGCCGGTTTTGACGCCAAGCCAGGCCAGGCTCTTGCGGTCTTTGACCGCCAGCCTGCCGATACGCATGGGATCGGTGCCGGGCCCCACCTGCCCCGCCTGCAGGTTGAGAACCCCTACGTAGCCTGCCTGCCGGGCCGCTTCAAGGGTTACGTCGTCGTATTCGCCCCAGGGCAGGCATAGGAAAGGGCATGGCCGTTCGAGGACGGTTTCGAGTCGGGCCTTGCTCCTGCTGAAGTCGTCGAGGCAGAAGGCCAGACGCTCCTCCGGCGTTCCAAGGTTCAAGGGCCGTCCGGTCCAGTCCAGCCCGAATCCGGCATGGGCGTAGGCGCTGCCCACGGGGTGCACGGGCGTTTCAGGCGGCAGTTCCGGGCCGCAGAGCGCCGCATGGCTCCAGTGCTTGCTTTCGCAGAGCAAGCCCGCATGATCATGGTTGACGAAGCAGGCCTGGTGCGCAGCCGAGTGTGAATAGATCTCCATGCCGGCCTCGCGTACAGCCGCCCGGATCTCGTCGTGGTTCATGAAGCCGGAGCAGCGGCCGCCGATGGCCCGAGTCATGATTTCGCCCATGTTCGGTACATTTGTCCCCGTCCCTCCCTGGTCGGCTCTTGGGCGGGCCTTTCCGGGCACCAGAAAGTCGGTGATGGCGAAGAAGACGCCGTGCATGCCTCGTCTGAGCAGTTCCGGAATCGCATAGATCCAGTTGTCGAGGGTGCAGTCATCGAAGGTGACGACTACGCAGGAGCCATCCTGCTTCCGGCGGCCCTGGATGATTTCGTGCAGTTCCGACAGGCGGATGGTCCGCAGGCCGAGGGTCTCGAGCAGGTCCAGGTGGCGCCGGAATTTTTCAGGAGTCATGCCGCTGTCCGGGCGGACCTGGTGGTAGCAAAGGACCGGAATGCTCGCGCCCAAAGCGCGTTGGAAGAGGGCGAGAGGTTTCATGCGGTAATCCGGCCCAGGAGTTCGTTGTACAGGGCCGTGGTCCGGTCCCGCATGGCCTCGATGGAAAATTCGGTGCGGAGTCGCGATCCTTCGGCCGGGGGCAGGGCCAGAGCCGCCTTCAGGCTTTCTGAAGCCGGCTTGCGGCTGTCCATGAACAGGATGCGGTCGTAGTATTCGCGGATTTCCTCGATGGGCGCGGTTCTGCGGGCCAGGATGGGCAGACCGTGGGCGCAGGCCTCGAGGACGACTCCGGGCATGCCCTCCACGCCGGGCTCGGAACAGAAGACAAGGCAGTCCAGGGCCGCGTAGCAGCGGTGGATGTCGCGGCGTTCACCCAAGAAGGTGACGGCCTGCTCCACGCCGAGTTGGCGGGTTTTTTCCCGGTGTTTGGCAAGCCCCTCACCGTCACCAATGACCACGAAGTGGAACGCGTCCGGATCGCTTTGATTCGCCTCTGCTGCCATTTCCAGAAATTCGGCCGCGCCCTTGCCCTTGGAGAGCCGACCGACGAAGCCGATCAGGCTCCTGTCTTCGGGAATTCCAAGTTCGGTCCGGTGTGCGGCCGTGGCTTCGTCCGGCAGGTCCAGGCCGTTGTGCAGGATCCGCAGCATGGAGTCAGGGAGCCTTGTGTGTCGTTGGAAGTAGTCGCGCGATTCGCGGGAGACGAAGAGAATCTTGTGCGAAAAAAGACGGTGAACAATGGTCTCCTCGAACATCTGCTTCTTGCGTCGCAGTGGAGTCCGGCCGTACCAATGCAGTTCGCTCAGATGCACCTGCCCGATCCGCACGGGCACCCGCGCAAGGGCCGCGGCCAGGATGCCGAAGATGTTGCCGCCGAAGGAGTGGGTGTGCACGATGTCGGCCTGATGTTTTCGGAACAGGGCGGCCAGTTTCCGGATGGCCAGAGGGCTCCAGTGGCCTTTGCGCGGCAGGAAATGCGTGTGCACGTCCAGGGCCGCCAGTTCGTCGAAGAAAGCCCCCTTTTCCTTATAGGTCACGACATGCACTTCATAGTGTTCGGTCAGAAGTGGCAGCAACGCGCGCAGCCTGCGCTGGACTCCGCCAACTTTAAGATTGTTCGTGACTCGAAAAAGAACCGGCTTGCGCATGTTCACCCGTTTTGGCCCAGGATTTTCTTCGCCAGCACCGCCGCTCCGAACCCGTTGTCGATATTGACCACGCCCACGCCCGGCGCGCAGGAGTTGAGCATGGCCAGCAGGGGGGCCAGGCCGGTGAAGTTGGCTCCATAGCCCGTGGAGGTCGGGACCGCAACGATGGGCGCTTTGACCAGCCCGCCCAGCACGCTCGGCAGGGCGCCCTCCATACCGGCCACGGCGATGACGACCCTGGCCAGGCGCAGGCTTTCCAGGTGCGGCTCCAGTCGGTGCAGGCCGGCCACGCCCACGTCGCACACCATGTTTGCGCTCAAGGACAGAAATCTGGCCGTGCCCAGGGCCTCGCGGGCCACGGCCAGGTCCGAGGAACCCGCCGTGACGATGAGCACGTCCGAGTCCGGGGCCTTGGGGTCGGGTGCCAGCAGGTCCGCTCCCAGGCTGAAGAGGCGGGCGTCCTCCCACAGGCAACCGTCCGGAAAGCGGCGCAGCAGTTCCCGGCCGTGATCCCTTTCGATCCTGGTGGCCAGGACCGGATGGTGCCGTCCCAGGCCCTCCAGGGATGCGGCGATCTGTTCCAGGGTTTTGCCCTGGCCGTAGACCACTTCGCCCACGTCGGTACGCTCAAAGCGCCACTGATCCAGGTTCAGCCCTTCATGTCCGCGACCGGAGATGGCGTCGCGGGCGGCCTCGCAGGTGGTTCGCCCTGCGGCCACGTCCTGCAGAAGTTTATCGAGTTCCTTTGGGTGCATGTCTGGGTGGAAATGCGTTTTCGCCGTGTTTGGGGTGGGGTGTGGGAAAGCCGTTTCAGCCCTAGCAGAACGGTCGGTGGCGGGCAAGCGGCAGGCAATGCCTCGTATTGCAAAGACGAAAGGGAAAAGATAGCGTGTGCGGATATGTCGGCCAAGCGTATCCTATTCATATCACGATCCGAACTCGTTTCGCCTCTGCACGCGCAGTTCAAGGCCCATGACTGCCAGGCCATGGTCGTCGAGGACCGTGCTTCGGCCATGCGGGTCATCGAAGGACGCAAGGCTGATTTTGTCTTTTCTCTGCCGAAAATGCCCGGCTACCGGGCTGAGGATCTGCTCGAAACCGTGCAGCAGGGCGGTTCGCCCATCCCGGTCATCATTTTTACAGATCGCGGCAGCGCCGAGGAGGCACGACTCTTCATGGAGTTGGGGGCGCAGGACTACTGGTTGTGTCCATTGAGCTGGGAGAAGATCGAGGCCGTTCTCCCAGCGGAAGTTCCTCCGGCGCCGGTTGAGCCCTCCGGGCAGGCTCGGCCCAGAGAGGTGTCCATCATCGGCCGGCACCCTGCCGTTTCTCGCGTCCTGGCTCTGGCCAGGCAGGTGGCCCCGTCCAAGGCCACGGTGCTCATCTCGGGCGAGTCGGGTACGGGCAAGGAGATGTTCGCGCGTTTCATTCACGTCCACTCGGGACGCGAAAACGGCCCTTTCGTGGCCGTGAACTGCGCGGCCCTGCCTGAACACCTCCTGGAGAGCGAACTCTTCGGGCACGAGAAGGGGGCCTTCACCGGTGCCATCTCGCGCAAGCTCGGCAAGTTCGAGCTGGCCAGCGGCGGCACCCTGCTCCTGGACGAGATTTCCGAGATGGCCCTGGCCCTGCAGGCCAAGCTGCTGCGCGCCCTGCAGGAGGGCGAGATCGACCGCGTCGGCGGCGTCGAGACCGTCAAGGTCGACGTGCGCGTGCTGGCCACCTCCAATCGCAACCTGGAGCAGAGCGTCGAGAAAGGCGAGTTCCGACAGGACCTTTTCTATCGTCTGAACGTCATCCCACTGCGTCTGCCACCCCTGTCCCAGCGCGGCGAGGATGTGATGCTTCTGGCTGATTTTTTCATGCGCCGTTACATCCGAGAATACGGGCTGGGTTCGCTGCAGCTCGCCGATGACGCGCGTGACTGGCTCTTGAACCACGATTGGCCCGGCAATGTGCGTGAGTTGCAGAATCTCATGGAGCGCGCCGTGCTTCTGGCCGGGACCGGGCCCATCAGGCCCGTGCATTTTCTCATGGACGGCCAGGAGTGGTCGCCGGAAGACATGGCCGGGGAGACTTCTTCGGAGCCGGCCGCCCCCGGAGCCCCCGCCCTTTCCTTCGAGGATGGCGGCAGAATCCCGACCATCCAGGAGATGGAGATGCATCTTATCCTCAAAAGTCTGGACCGAACTTCGGGAAACAGGACAAAAGCTTCGGAATTGCTGGGAATTTCCGTGCGCACGTTGCGCAACAAACTCGGTGAATACAGAAAGATCGGCCTCGACATCCCCTAAGGGGACGGGTCGTGCAGGAGAGTATATGATTCTTTGTTCGCAAGTCGAAAACTATCTGACCAAGTCGTCGTGGATCCGCCGCATGTTCGAGGCGGGTATCGAGCTCAAGAAGAAGTACGGCGCCGAGAACGTCTACGATTTCAGCCTTGGCAATCCGGACCTCGCTCCGCCCACAGCCGTGGCCGATGGCCTGCGTGAACTGGCCGATGACGCTGAAAAGCCCTTTGCTTTCGGTTACATGCCTAATGCCGGATATCCCCAGGTGCGCCAGCGCCTGGCCGAGATCATCGCCGCCGAGCAGGGCGTGGCCGTGTCGTCCGACGAGGTGGTCGTCACCTGCGGTGCGGCCGGCGGCATCAACGCCCTGTTCCGGGCCGTGCTCGAGCCCGGCGACGAAGTGCTTTGCCCGGCGCCTTTTTTCGTGGAGTACGGTTTCTACGTCGAGAACCATCGCGGCGTCCTGAAGACCGTTCCGTCCAAGCCGCTCTCTTTCGAATTGGACCTTGCGGCCATTGCGGGGGCCATCACCGAGCGCACCCGCTGCGTGCTCATCAACTCCCCGAACAATCCCACGGGCCGCATTTACAGCCTGGACGAACTCGGGGAGCTGGCGGACATACTGCGCAAGGCCTCGGCGCGCATCGGCAAGCCCATTCTGCTTATTTCCGACGAGCCGTACCGGTTCCTGGCCTACGACAACGCGGATGTTCCGGCTATCTTTCCGCTCTATGAGCACAGCGTGGTGGTCAGCTCCTTTTCCAAGAACCTGGCCCTGGCCGGTGAACGAGTCGGGTACGTGGCCGTCAACCCGGCCATGCCCGAAGCCGCGACCCTCGTGGGTGGCCTGATCCTGACCAACCGCATTCTCGGTTTCGTCAACGCGCCGGCCGTGGGCCAGAAACTGCTGGCCAAGGCACTCGGGCACGAGGTGGATGCCTCCATCTACGCGAGCCGCCGCGACGCCATGGCCGAGGTTCTGCGCAAGGCCGGGTTTTCCTTCTCCATGCCGCAGGGGGCTTTCTACTTCTTTCCGCAGATACCCAAGGGCGAGGACGATTCCGCGTTCGTGGGCGAACTCATGGAGGAACAGATTCTGGCCGTGCCCGGGTCGGGCTTCGGCTATCCGGGCTATTTCCGCCTGGCCTTCTGCGTGGACGAGGACACCATCCGCGGCGCGGCCCCGGGCTTCGCGCGGGCCTTCGCCAGGGCCATGGGCTGACCCCGGTCCTGTTTGCCTCTTTTTTCCTTGCGCGTCTCGCGGCCCCGGCCGTTGCGGGGCGCGCGAGTCCGTACTTGACTGGTGCATGGAACTCGTCTATGCAACCCT
The DNA here is from genome assembly GCA_964597325.1 of uncultured Desulfovibrionaceae bacterium. Lineage (GTDB taxonomy): Bacteria > Desulfobacterota > Desulfovibrionia > Desulfovibrionales > Desulfomicrobiaceae > Desulfomicrobium. Next base: position 4,073 of record CAZQYA010000089.1, on the reverse strand, counting down.
ACTCTTTTCCCTAGTACAGGTGCATTTGCATGTTCGACAGCTTGTCCGACCGGCTCGATTCGGTCTTTAAAAAACTCCGCGGCCAGGGCCGCCTCGACGAAAAGAACATCCAGGATGGTCTGCGCGAAGTGCGTCTGGCCCTCCTGGAAGCCGACGTCAATTTCAAGGTCGTCAAGGACTTCGTCGGGCGCGTCAAGGAGCGGGCCCTGGGCCAGGATGTGCTCGGCAGCCTCACTCCGGGGCAGCAGGTCGTCAAGATCGTGCACGAGGAGCTCATCGAGCTGCTCGGCGGCGAGAGCTATGCCCTCGAATTCAAGGGCAAGCCCCCCTATGTGATCATGATGGCGGGCCTGCAGGGTTCGGGCAAGACCACGTCCGCTGCCAAGCTTGCCCTGCACCTGCGCCGTCAGAAGTATCAGCCCTACCTGGTTCCGGCCGACGTCTACCGCCCCGCGGCCATCGACCAGCTGACCAAGCTCGGTTCGGAGCTGGGTGTTCCGGTCTATCCCTCCACCGTGGAGATGAACCCGGTGGACATCTGCGCGGCCGCCTTGAAGGATGCCGAACTCAAGGGCTGTTCCGTGGTCATCCTGGACACGGCTGGCCGCCTGCACATCGACGAGCTGCTCATGCAGGAGCTCGTGGGTATCAAGGAAAAGTGTTCGCCCGGTGAAATTTTGTTCGTGGCGGACGCCATGACCGGTCAGGACGCCGTGACCGTGGCCGAGAAGTTCAACGAGGTCCTGGACATCTCCGGCGTGGTATTGACCAAGATGGATGGCGATGCCCGCGGCGGCGCGGCCCTGTCCATCAAGTCCATCACGGGCAAGCCCCTCAAGTTCGTGGGCATGGGCGAAAAGCTCAGCGAGATGGAGGTGTTCCATCCGGACCGCATCGCCTCCCGTATTTTGGGCATGGGTGATGTTCTGACCCTCATCGAGAAGGCCCAGTCTACCATCGATGCCAAGGAAGCCGAGGCCCTCGAGAAGAAGTTCAAGAAGGCCGAGTTCGATTTCGAAGATTTTCGCACGCAGATGCGGCGCATCAAAAAGCTGGGGTCTCTTGAAGGCATCATGAAGCTTATCCCGGGCATGGGGCAGATGCGCAAACAGCTGCAGGACGTGCAGATGCCCGAGAAGGAGCTTGCCAGGGTCGAGGCCATGATCAATTCCATGACTATGGCCGAGCGGCACGAGCCCAAGCTCATCAATCCCAGCCGCAAGCAGCGCATCGCCAGGGGCAGCGGGACCACGGTCACCGATGTCAATCAGTTGCTCAAGAATTTCGAGCAGATGCAGAAGATGATGAAAAAGATGATGGGCGGTAAGATGCCGGCCATGCCCAAGGGCGGGCGTATGCCGGGGATGCCCGGAATGCCCGGCGGTCTTCCGGACGGGATGCCGGGAATGCCCGGAATGCCTGGAATGCCCGGCAAGGCGTCGGGTGGGCGATCGGCTGCCGAGGCGGCCAAGCTCAAGGAAAAGCGCAAGAAGGCCAAAAAGCAGCGCAGGAAAAAATAGTCGGGCGGCCGATCCCTTCGGGAGCCGGAACAGTCCGCATACTACACTTACGTTCAGGGAGAACAAACAATGGCTATGAAACTCAGACTTACCCGCATGGGCTCCAAGAAGAAGCCCTTTTACCGCATCGTTGCCGTGGACTCCGCTTCCCGCCGTGACGGCCGCGCCCTCGATTACGTGGGATACTACAATCCCATGACCGAACCCGCCGAAATCAAGATCGACCAGGAAAAGATCAAGACCTGGATCGAACGTGGCGCGAAGCCGACGGATACGGTTCGCTCCTTGCTAAAGAAAGCTGGATTCAGTAACTAGTACCTCCAAAGCTCGTCGATCGGCTCGACTGACGATTCCTACAGCTCTACAGCGGAGGTGCCTATGCTCAAGGATTTGATCGAATTCATAGCCAAGTCATTGGTTGATAATCCGGAAAGTGTTTCAGTTTCTGAAATCGAGGGCGAGCAGACTTCCGTCATTGAACTCAAGGTGGCCAAGGAGGACCTGGGCAAGGTCATCGGCAAACAGGGCCGCACCGCCCGGGCCATGCGAACCATTCTGGGCGCAGCTTCAACGAAAGCCAGGAAGCGTTCCGTCCTGGAGATTCTGGAGTAACGTGTCCACGGACAGGTTGGATCCGGTCAGACTCGTCGAACTGGGCCGGGTTCGGAAACCGCATGGCCTCAAGGGGGAGCTCTGCATCGAACTTCATGCAGACTCCCCTTTCCTCTTTGAGGGTTTGCGGCGGGTATACCTGCAGCTTCCGGGAAGGAAGCCCCGGCCCTGCGAGCTTCTGGAATGGCGCCCACACCAGGGGTGCGCCCTTGTCCTGCTGGACCGCAGCCTGGGGCGGGATCAGGCTGAGGCATGGCGCGGGGCCACGGTCCTGGCCAGGGAACGCGATCTTCCCGAGACGGACGACGATGAAGTTCGTCCCGAGGACCTTATCGGCCTTGCGGTCCGGCACGTGAATGGCAATTCCGTCGGAATTCTCGCCGATGTCCGGGAGGTGGCCGGTCAGGAGTTGTGGTACATTCACGACGACCAGGAACGTGAGATCCTGCTGCCTGCAGTGGAGGAATTTGTCCTGGATATCGATCTGGACGCCGGCATCATCGTCATCGACCCGCCCGAAGGTCTCCTCGAACTCTACCAGAACCCCTGAGCCGGTCCCCGGCCGAAGCGGGCCGGAGTGAAACCTGGAATGCGCTTTTCCGTTATCACTATTTTTCCAGAATTTTTCGAATCCCCCCTGTCCTGCGGCCTGCTGTCCAAGGCCAGGGAAAAGGGTCTCGTTGAATTTTCTTTTATCAATCCTCGCGACCACTCCACGGACAAGCATCATAATGTTGACGACCGCCCCTATGGTGGTGGTCCCGGCATGGTCATGTCCGTGGACCCGCTGCGTCGTTCCATTGCCACCCTGGCACCCGGGGTCCGGGTGATCATGCTCAGTCCCAAGGGGCGCCCGCTGACTCAGGATCTGGCCCGGGAACTGGCCGGGGAAGAAGAGCTGGCCCTGCTTTGCGGGAGGTACGAGGGGATCGACGCCCGCCTGGAGGAGCTGTGCCCAATTGAGGCCGTATCCGTAGGGGATTTTGTCCTCAATGGCGGGGAAACCGGGGCGTTGTGCCTTATCGAGGCCGTAGGGCGGCTTATTCCGGATTTCATGGGCAAGGATGAAAGCGCCGACGAGGAGAGTTTCAGTTCCGGGCTACTCGAATACCCGCATTACACCCGGCCCGAGGAGTATGAGGGTCTGAAGGTGCCGGAGGTGCTGGCTTCGGGGCATCATGGTCATATTGCGTCCTGGCGTCATGAGCAGAGTCTGGAAACGACCTTGAGGCTGCGCCCCGACATTCTGGCGACGGCGTCTTTGACAAACGGAGATGTGAAATATCTCAAGCGGTTAGACAGGGTGCGCCCTGGGCGTAATCTGCACGTGGCTCTGGTGCATTATCCGGTTGAAAATAAATCCGGCCAGACCATAACAACTTCTTTGACAAATCTCGACCTCCACGATATTGCACGCGTTTCGTGTACCTACGGGCTTGGAGGCTATTACGTCTGCACCCCGGTCACGGATCAGCAGGAGCTCGCCCGGACCCTGATCAGCCACTGGCTGGAAGGGTACGGTCTCGAAGCCAACCCGGACAGGGGCGAGGCTCTCGGGCGGGTCAGGGTGACGGGTCTTTTGGAAGAAGCCGTCGCCGACATCGCCCGGCGCACGGGCAGACGGCCCAGGGTCGTGGTCACCAGCGCAAAGGCCGGCACCATGACCTGCGAACAGGTAAGCAAGTGGCTCCGGGAGGAGCCGGTGCTCTTGGTTCTGGGGACGGGGCACGGCCTGCGGCCCGAGGTTCTGGAAGGAGCCGACGGCATGTTGCGGGCCATACGTTTTATGGATAGGTACAACCACCTTTCCGTCCGTTCCGCGGCATCCATCATGGTGGACCGCCTGCTGGGCGATATCGGATAAGACGCACACGTTGCGGCTTCAAGGCCGCTTCAGATAAAGGAGAAAATCATGAACATCATCCAGAAGATTGAAAGCGA
>CAZQYA010000088.1:9157-13154 GCA_964597325.1 uncultured Desulfovibrionaceae bacterium | reverse complement strand
CCAGGCCCAAGTGGCCGCTGGGACCGGTCTTCATTATTCGACTGTGAGCAGGATTATTCGGCGCGAAGAGTCAAGATTCAAGATCTGAACCTCAACATCTCTCATTGTTTCTTTGCAAGGTCTGATTCTAGGCATTTTACTGTTTTTGTCATAGTCTGGCGAGATTATAAATTGTGTCTTTCAGAAATGAATTTAAGAGAGATTACGTAGTAAAAAAGCATGGACAAAGTAAATATATTGGCAGTTTTTTGAGAAAATCAGCTATTAAGTAGTTGATGAATAATCGAGTACACTTCATCAGCGTCGATAGGTTTCGCCAAGTAGCCATTCATTCCCGCATCCATGAAAATTTCCTTATCTCCAGACATGGCAAATGCAGTGAGGGCTACTATCGGAATCGAACTATTATCCTTTCCTGTATGCCCTGAACGAATCGCTTTGGTTGCCTCGACGCCATCCATTATGGGCATTTGTATATCCATCAAGACAAGGTCGAAGGTATTCTTGGCAAGTTCTTCTAACGTTTCAGCGCCGTTTTCGACGGAAGTGATCTTATATCCTGCTTTTTGAAGAATTGTCTGTAAAGCTGTTCTATTCACAATATCATCTTCAGCAATAAGAATAGAATGAGGAAATGGTTCTTGAATTTTTTTTGCTTTAGATATTCTTTTATTGTATGAAGCGTTAGTATCGATTTTGAAAGTTAGGCAGAAGTGAAATTCTGTCCCCTTGCCTTGTTCGCTAGCCACTGCAATACTGCCGCCCATTAATGATACCAATTGACGCACAATGGATAAACCGAGACCAGCGCCTTGGTATGCCCTTTTGTATCCTTCATCGGCTTGGGTGAATGGTTCGAAAAGTTGGTCAAGTTTATCATTTTCAATTCCAATGCCTGTGTCGGACACGGAAAATAGGATTCGTTGGGTGTCTTTTGTCTTGTGAGGAAGTGGGTATGCCTCACATCGAATGGAGCCAGACTCGGTAAATTTGACAGCATTTCCGACGAGATTGTTTATTATCTGCTGGACTCTTATCTGGTCGCCAATGAGTTTTTTGGAAATTGAGGAGTCAATTTCAAAAAAGATGTTTACTCCTTTCTGCCTGCAAACAGGACCGAACAACTGTTCGGCTAATTCGAAAGTTTCTTTTAGGTCGAAAGAATTTTCAATGACATTGAGCTTTCCTGTTTCGATTCTTGTTAAGTCTAAAATGTCGCTTAAAAGGTTTGTCAATCGCTTTGCTGAATCGACTGCCAAGGAAACGTAACCTTTTTGCTCATCATTTAGGTGTGTAGTTTTGAGAAGTTGGTGCATTCCCATGATGCCATTAAGAGGTGTTCGTAGTTCATGGCTCATGTTGGCAAGAAACATGGACTTGGCATGACTTGCCTGTTCAGCTTCTTCCTTGGCTTTGACGAGCCCTTCTTGGTAGGATCGTTCCGATGTAATGTCTCGGAACACACAGTGCGTTTGCCTGAAAGAGCCGTCCGCCTCCTTGCCTACTTTTCCTGTGAAGGATACAAGAAGGTATTCACCATTTTTCTTTTTCATCTCGAACTCTACACCAAGAATTTCACCGATTGCTTTGAATCTGGGAAAGTTCTCACGAAAATGCTCTGCCCAATCAGGATGAAGAAATTCTGAGAAGTTTTTTCCAATCAATTCGTCAGGTTGATAACCAAGGGTCTTACAAAAAACCTTGTTCACCGTGATAAAATTACCTTCTGCGTCCAATGATTGGTATGGCATTGGCGCATCGTCAAATAACATGCGAAACATTTGTTCGCTTTCTTCTAGCCTCTTCTCAGCGTTTTTCCTTTCGGTGATATCTCTGGAAATACCATAAAAAAATCTTTGTTGATCTTCTTCGAAAGCAACACCATTTACCTCTACGGGAAAAGTCGAACCATCTTTTCTGATATGTTTAGTTTCAAAAAGGAATGATTCATCATTTTTGATGGTAGACCAAAATTCAATAAACTTTTCTCTGTCAAAATTAGCATCAACATCATCTATTGTAAGATTTAAAAGTTCACTTTTCGATCTTCCAAGAGATATGCAAGCTTTTTCATTAACATTTACAAATTTTCCATTACTATCAATTGTATATATTGAATCTATGGAGCAGTTTTGCAACCGTTGAAAACGTTGCTCATTTTTAAAAATATCTCTTTCTAATGATTTTTGTTTTGATACATCTTGTATCGTTCCGCGTAGTTTATATCCCTTAGGTCCTTTAACCGCTTCTGGCTTACAGATCGTGCGAATCCATTTTTCTTCACGATTTTGCAAAGTTAGAAGAAGTAAAATATCATATGGAATTCCATTTTGTATGGCTCTTGTAATCGACGTATTAAATAGTTTAAAATTATCACCAGAATAAATATTCTCATAGTCATCAAGTGCCGGTGGGCCAAATGAAGGATCTCGATCATATATCTTGTACACTTCATCAGACCATTCTGGAATCCCTACTTCAGGGTTAAATTTCCAAAATCCTACGCCAGCAATTTGTTGCGCCAACTTTAAATCAGTGTTGATGTTTTCAAGGTGTTTTTCTGATTCTTTTCTTTCGCTTATGTCAGTATGAGCGCCTACCACCCTAATTGGTTTGCCGTCTTTATCTCGCTGAACTATCTTGCCTCTGGTGAAAATCCATTTGAATGCCCCATCTTTGGTTTTGAGCCTGAGTTCTAGTTCATATTTTTCGCTGACTCCATTCAGGTACGAATTAAACGAGTCCTCAAAAACCTCCCGATCATCTGGATGGATGTTTTCGGCACAAAAGCAACCAAAAGAAGGGACTTCATCTTGCTTGAATCCGAGCATGGTTGCCCATCGTTCGGAATAATGAAACTCTCCTGTGGTAAGATTGTAATCCCAAATACCATCGTTGGTGGCTTCCAGTGTTTGCTGCAACTGCTCCTGGTTCTCAATCAGTTGCTGGATATGCGAATTACTTGCTTCGACATTTGACAACCACAAGTCTATTTCTTCAGTTCCCTGTTGTTGGAAGAATATTTCAGGGGGTACAAAATATATATTGTTTTTGTATACTTTTTTCCCATACACCATCATTGGGTGAGCTTGAACGGCAGCTTTTAAAACTTCATCAGAGTATCTTTTCTTGTTATAAACGCATAGTGAAATGTGTGGAAAATATGGAAACAAATTTTTGTTTATTAAATTTTCATAGTAAATTAGCTTTTTTTTCAATACTTCATCAGAAAGACTAAACGTAGCTTCGCCAACTATGCGAATATTACTATAGTTTTTTTTGTATGCTGAAGAGATGAAGTCTTGCCAAGTAAATAGTGTTTTGTCAGGGTCGAACTCTGCGTTTGAAGAATATTGTTCCTGAACATTAATCAGAAGAAGATTTCCCTTGTTGAGGTGATATTGTGCGTGGACTCCCAGATCATTCAAGTCAGCAATTATTTGCTCATGGGGGTACTCATCAACGGCCATAACACAGCATTCATGAAATTTAAGCCCGTCAGCAATAAATCTTGATGCAATATATCTGTAATCACAAGAGTTTTCATAAAGGAATAAGACGTGTTTTTTTTCGCGAACATCGCGAAGGAAGTTTTGCTCAAATACGCTGCTGTCGGTCAAATCATCCATGGGGTTCTCCGAGATTACAGAAGTGGCTCAGTTTTTAAGTGCAGCATAGGCGTTACAATGTAAAATCGCCATCATAATTTTTTTTCCTATAATTTCATACTATTTAGTAGTATTTTTTGTACTTCAAGCCACCGCTACACCGGCAAAACTTTAAGGAACGTCAAGCCTTAGATCTTGACTGCTCCATGGGGCAGCTATCTTGCAACCGACAGATTTGCCAAAGCGTTTTTCGAACTCGCCTACACCTTGGCCCCGGTGACTGCCGAAAACGGTCTGCATTGTCCGGCCATGAACAGGATTGTCCGGCGTAAAGAATCAAGATTCAAGATCTGACCCTCAGCATTTTGTGTTGTACGCTTGGTCTCGGA
>CAZQYA010000088.1:7373-9057 GCA_964597325.1 uncultured Desulfovibrionaceae bacterium | reverse complement strand
AATCAAGATTCAAGATCTGACCCTCAGCATTTTGTGTTGTACGCTTGGTCTCGGAGGCCCGACGCGCTGTCGCGACCTGTGTATCAGCGCTTTCTGTATGCCTTGTCGTGCTGGATGTGCAGGCTGACCAGCACCAGGGTCGGGCCGCTGAGCAGGCAGGTTACGGCACGGGCGCTGGCCGTGACGCGCAGGGAATAGAGCTGGTGGCCCGTGACCGGTTCTATCATTCCGTGGAGTTTTTCGAAATTGAGGCCGGGATGTTTCCAGAGGTCCACGAGCTCAAGGGATTGGAGCAGGACGAGCATTTTCGCTGCGGCCTTGCGCACGGGCGGCTCGGCGGACATGACGGCCTCATCGAAAGCGGGCCGGATTTCAATCCTCATCCGACCATCTCTTGGCCACGTCGCTGGCGGCCTCGGCTGTTTCGACCACCTCTGAAGGGCGCGGGTCTTCCAGGGAATTGACGATGGCCTGCTTGCTGTCCGCCGTCCAGGCCCAGAGCTGATGACGCGGGATGGTCTCCACGGGAATCAGCAGGATACGGCCGTCCTCCAGAACCTCGATCTCGACTGTGTCCCCAGGCTTGATACCCGTTGCTGGCGGCAGCGTGATGCGTCGGCGTGAATCGGTTTGCGTGAGCATGTTTCGTCCCTCCATACCTGTGTTCATAGGATGCAAAGGGCGAAAGGGCAATGCCCACATTGGGTATTTTGTCAAATGCCGTTTCCAAGTTGGTTGGTGTCGGGGATAGCCTTGGGAAGTTTCAGCAAAGAGATAGAACAAGGTTTGAGCGGGACTTTTCATCGATTCATGACTCTCGGATACCCTGCCAGGTTTTGGAGAATGGTCTTGCACGCTTGTCCATGTTTCCTCCTGCTCTTCTCGCCTTTTCGATGAGTATCCCTGTTCCGAACCTTGCCCGTACCTAGTCGTACTCTTCCCGTAGCCACGCCAGGCAAAGATTGTGGATGGTATTGATGGTGGCCTGGATAGCGTCTTTGTCGAAGAATTTTGCATGTACAGCTGTCGTGGGGCAGCCGGTGGCGAATCTGGCGCGGTGGGCGTCCTCCCAGCCTGGAAAGGTGTGCGTGGCGTCTCCCCAGGTGTTGCAGTCCGGATCGAGACCGATCGCCGAACTAAGGGGCACCGTGCCGTCGCCCAGGTTGCATGTGTCGGCCATGCCCGGCCCCGTGTCGCCGAATTTTGACACGCGCAGCAGGAACAGCCGGCGCCCTTCCCTGATCCCCCGGTCCAGCTCCGCAAAGGGCGTGTCCCAGGAGACTGCCGGTCCCGGAGTGCCGTCGGCCTCGACCCAGCGGACTTCGGTGTAGTTGCCCTCGCTGCGTTTTACGATGCCCGGGATGTGCTTCAGCGCGTAATACCTGTCTCTGAAATCCCTGTCGCCGCGCATGTCGTCGGGGCGGCGCTCCACGGTCAGGGTCACGTCCCGAGCGAGCCAGCTCACTTCCGAGCATGTGTCGTGGCGTCCGCTGCTGAAGAACTGCAAGGTGCGTGGGTGGCTGTACTCGCCGATCTGGGCATGGAAATCGCGCGTTCGGTACAGGATTTTTCGGAATCTGGCGGCCCGCATTATTTCCTGAGGATTTACTTCGGACGTTTCTTTGTCTGGGTAGAAAACATGATCGAGAGCTTTGGTGTCGAAAGGAACGGGCTGGAACCAATC
>CAZQYA010000088.1:0-7363 GCA_964597325.1 uncultured Desulfovibrionaceae bacterium | reverse complement strand
GGTAGGACTGAAAACCGTCCGGGGACCCTGGATCCTGAACGTGCAGCCACTCCCTTCTGCCGTCGTTGGTGCGGTAGTGCTGGCTGGGCAGGAGTTCCAGTGCGCTCTCGGCATGTGGAAAGATGGCGGTAATGGAGGGACCGTCCGGGCCAAGGACCCAGGCGCCGAGCATGCCCAGGATGTTGAAGAAGCCGTCAACTTCCTGTCCGGCGATCATGCGCCGGTAGGCGACCGGGGCGCCGTGCACGGGCTGCGCACCGTGGATGACGCCGAGGACCTTTGTTGCGACGTCCCCTGCGTCATTGCCACCCAGGGCCCAGCGGGTCACCAGCCCGCCCATGGAATGGGTCACGATGATGACCTTTTCGGCCTGGATGGAGTGGATGAATTCGCGCAGCTTTTTGCCGGACACGCGATTCGACTCCAGCCAGTTGTAGCCGAAGGCGTAGACGGGCAGGTCCAGCAGCACCTTGAGGGGCGTCGCCCAGTCCTGGATGGAGGTGAGGAAATCCCCGTAAAAGCTCCAGGCTACGCCGCCCCAGCCGCGTTCTTCGGCTTTGGGATTGTCGACGTGATCCTTGGTGATTTCGTTCATGAGGCTTGGTTCGTTGTGAATGAGAAGCTTGTAACGCTCTTCGGGAGTTGCCCCAATGAAATGATTTGCCATGAACAATGGGGCATCCGGGTTCCAGACAGGACCATCCTGATTTATCAATTTTGAGGCCATGATGCCCGGTACAAAAATGACGGCAATGGTGTCGCGTTGGACCTGGATGATGTTGTCCCTGCAGGCCTCGCATTCCGTTGAAATCGGTTCCTTGAGCATTTCCCGAGGGGTCTTTTTGTGCCGCAGTGGATCATCGTAGGGAATTTTTGGTTTGTTGTTGCGCATTATCTTCCTCCTTTCATCTTGGTGTTCCATGCCTGAATGGATGTGAAGTTTTCCAGGACAGCGTCCCACATGCGCAGGGTTTCGCTGTAATCATCTGTCTTGCACTCCATTCTCAAAATGATCATCGGCTTGTCTGGATTCCTGGGTTCTCCTTCGATCGTCCATTTGGCAAAGAATTTCGATTCGCGTGTCCCCCGTTCCATATTGGAAAGGACATAGGCTTCCTCCAGGCCGGTCATGCCGCCGAAGGATAGCTGACGTGAACGCAGAAGGTTCAGTTCTGCGTCGAGGGCTGTGAAAATTTTGCGGATCGAAGTGATCGATTTGAGTGGTTCAACTGGTCTGAAGATCATGAACGCCATGAGGCCCAACGATATTTGCGGTGCGGTTTCTGTCTGCTCGCGTCGTGCTGAGGCTCTGACATCCTCATCCCGTGTCTTAAGCCCTTGCACCCAACCCCTCCCGGTCCAGAACAGGTCCGCCGGAAGCTTTGTTCTGTCCGTGTGGTAGTGCCTGAAGAAATCCAGAACCGTTCCTTTCAGGTCCCCCAGGCATTCTTCGCCAATCTTGTAGGCGGTCTCCTCCTTGATGCGCAGAATCCAGTGCGGCATGGCCACGAAGGTGTCGGTCCAGTGTGCGCCGTTCTGGGCCGAGTAGCAGAGCAGGACTGCCGGGTGACCGAAGACGTCGCTGACGTCCTCCTGAACAAAACCGCCGCGCATGACGGGGTTATTCTTGTACACATCATAGTGCTTCCTGGCCTCGTCTCGGACCGGTTCCCAGAGGTCCCGGAACTGTTTTGCGCGGTCCCCTGGGCCCCAGTCCGTCTCCTCGATGGTCATGTCGTTGATGTTTATGATTCTGCCCTTGAATTTCAGCCCTGTGGGCACGGGAAAGAGGAAACGCCCCACGGGGTAGAGGGTCACGGGCAAGGGGGGCTGGCTGGATCTGTCGTGCTGCATGGTTCGGCAACCTCCGGCGAGAAGTGTCAGGATGGCAAGGACGCACAACGCCAAGCGTTGCGCTGAGAATATGGGCCTTCCACGGAAAACGGGGCCGCTGCGGGGGGCTGTGCGGTCCCGGTTCATGGCCGGCCGCCGTTTTCGCCCGGCAGTATGGGGACGTAGCCGAGGTCGTCCGTCTGGTGCACCGTGGTGGTTTGGGCGTAGGTGTAGTCGCGCCATGGGTAGCCTTCGGTCGTGGCCTGCGGGTCGTCCTCGGGGCCCAGCCAGACCACGGTCTGGAACAGATCCAGTTCCTGCCTGTCCGCCTCGGCCGCGACGCTGAAGGCATGCATCACTCCTCCGGGCAGGGGCACGGGCGGTTCGTGTCCCTGTGTCTCCAAGGCAAACCCGATGCGTTTCACCTTGGGGCAGACAGCGCACATTCCTGGATCAGTCATGGGTACCTCCCGGGTTGCAGAAGCGGCGCATGACGGCCACGGCCGCTTCTTCGTCGATTGGGTTACGGGCAAGGGGCGCCAGGGCCGGCATGGCCTGCGTGTCCGGGAAGTCTTCCCCGTGACGCAGACAGCAGCGGACAAAGAGTTCCAGAGCCTCCATGCCCCAGAGCCCCATGGCCAGTCCCCGATTGACGTGGCGGGCGACAAAGGACGAGAGCGCCTCGTTGGGGGGCAGGGTCAGGCCGCGCTCCATTTTTTCATTGAACAGGGATTCGATGATGTTGTTGGCGACGATCCCGGGCCGTTTGTCGTGGAAAAGACGGTCGTGCCGATCCGTGAAGGCGTACCAGGGGCAGGGGAGGGCCGGTCGTGGCTGATGCGCTTGGGCCATGAAGGCATCCCCGTCCCGGTCGATGCAGACCCACCTGTCCTCGTCGTCCAGGGTCAGGATGCGGCGAATCGGCCCCAGCAGCCTGGGGATGTCCTCGGGCATGGCCCGGCAGATGCGGGTCAGGATGCGCCCGTCCCAGAAACGGAAGATGTGATTTTGTCCGGCCCTCTTGACGAGGACCAGGCTGCGCAGATGGGCGAGTATTTCATCGAAGGGGGTGTCCGAAGCGAGATAGAACCCCCAACCCGATGGTTTGGCTTCGCTGATCCAGTGCTTCATGGGGGACTCCCGGGACAGGGGGGCGAGCCACGGCGAGGCATCACTCGATCCCTCCAGGGCAGTGTCCCGGAACAGGATGGTTTTTTCCGCGTCGGGCTCCCTCTCGTACAGCCGTGCAAGGGCCTCATTGTGGCAGCGCGGATCAAGCATCAGCCAGATCGCACACCCTTTGCCCCGCGCTTCCCGCAGAAGCGCGTCCGGATTCTCGACACGCCGCAGCGTGCCGCAGGAATTCATGCCCTCCATCAGTTCATCCTCCCGCGTTGCAGTGTCCTGGCCCCCTTCCCGGGGGCGCTCAGCTTTGTTTTTGGGGGAGACGGTATAACGGAAGGCCGGGAAGTGATATTGGGCGATTTAAGTATAAGGGAAGACGAAATTGCGTAGACGAAGGTGGACAGTCGAGGGCAGATCTTGATTGATCCGTGGGCTGGTTATTTTGCAACCGCCAGAATCGTCAAAGCGTGTTGCGAATCTGCCTATACTCAAGTCCAAGCGGCTGCTCAGGCCGGTCTTCATTATCCGACTATGAGCGGGATTATTCGGTACAAAGAATCAAGATTCAAGATCTGACCCTCGGCATTTGGGCTGGGCCAGCAGTTTCAACAGTGTTCGGAGGTTTGTGGGGCCGGCATCTTTTTGCGTTCAAAGTGGGCCGCCTTCATCCCAGGTGTCTGGCCTGCCTCTTTCCGGGGCTTGGCGTGTTTCTGGGCGCCAGGGCGCCGCGGTGGATGGTCATGTTGTCCGCGATCATCAGGGGCAGGGGGCGGCCTTTGACCTTGAGGAGGTCGGAGGCGATGGCGTTGGCGGCCGTGGCTTTGGGGAGGCCGAGTTCCTCGGTCAGGTAGGTGAAAAGCAGTTCCGCCAGGCGTTTCAGGGCGATCTGCCAGGTGGACAGGGTCGCGCCGTAGAGCCACTTCGAGAAGCGCAGAAATCCCGCATAGACATCCCCGTCCGGCCACAGCAGGCGCACGCTGTCCTGAAAATTGCCGCTGTTGTAGAGCAGGTCCCAAAACCGGGCCATGCGCTTCAAGTCCTGCATGGCTGCAAAATCAATGAGGTTGTTGGCCAGTATTTCGTAGGGGGGATAGGGCAGGTAGGTCATGCCATGCACGGTATCGTGCCTGTTCAGCGTGGTGCCGGACAGTTTTTTCAGGACGCCCAGCTGGATTTCCGCCCTGGTCAGGGCGGCCAGGCGGTTCAGGTTGCGGCCAAAGCTGTCCGCGCTTTCGCCCGGCAGGCCGATAATCAGGTCCACATGCAGATGGGCGTTGGTTTCTTTCTCCAGAAAGCGCAGGTTGTCGGTGATCCTGTCCATGTCCAGCCGCCGGTGAATGGACGCGGCCACATCCGCATTCAGGGTCTGGATGCCGACTTCCAGTTGCAGGGTGCCCGGAGGAAAGAGGGTGAGCCTCTCCCGCAATTCAGCAGGGAAATGCTCGGGCACGACTTCAAAATGAACCAGAAAGGGCGGCTTCTGGCCCAGGAAAAAATCCAGGATCGGTTCGATCCGCTGCATGTTCAGGTTGAACGTCCGGTCCATGAACTTGAAGTTGCGCGCGCCCCGTTCCCACAGCGTGGCCAGTTCGCGCAGGAACCGGTCGGAGTCGAAATACCGGACCTGCTTGTCGATGGAGGACAGGCAGAATTCGCAGGAAAAGGGGCATCCCCTGGACGCTTCCACATAGATGACCCGATGGGCGATGTCTTCCTCAGTGTACAGCGCGTACGGCATGACAAGGCTGTCCGGGTCGGGCGGGCTTGCCGTGATGATCCGGGGCGACGCGTTGCCGCCGGTCAGATGCGCGGAACAGAGCTTGTGGAATTGTTCTTCCCCTTCGCCGCAGATCACGTGGTCGGCCAGGGAAAAATCGAGCCGGTGCGGAAAATGGCTGACCTCGGGCCCCCCGAGAACAAGCAGCACCTCGGGCGCAACGGATTTGAGAATGCGCACCAGCTGTTCGCATTCCTTCCCGTTCCAGATGTAGACGCCAAGGCCGATGACCCTGGGGCGATGCGCCAGGATTTTTTCCGCAATGTCGAGCAACTGCTCCGAAATGGTGAATTCCTCGATGACGGCCCGGGGCTGCAGCTCATGCAGATTGGCATGAAGGTAGCGCAGTCCGATGCTCGGATGGATATACCTGGCATTGAGGGTAGTGAGAACAATATCGTACATAGGCAGGTGTGAAACTGTCATCGAGCGCAGGCACGCTTCAAGACAACTGCAGTCCATGATTTGAGGTTGAAATCAGATGGGCGTGCCATGTTCCGCCAAACGTTCACGGGAAATGTGCTCGTTCAGGCAGCAAAAGGCGGGGAGTGGCTCCATCCATGGTGCGCTTGAAATCGTCGTGCCGACATAGCCCGTTTCCTGTGCGACCACCAGCCTGGGGTTCCCATGGTCCTCTGCCGCGGGCCGCCCTGAAGTTCAGGAATGCCCTGATGGGCCTGACAGGCTCGGAATCCTCGGACAACATCCCCGATTCGTGGCGTTTAGGCTCGAAGGAGAAACGCTTTCGGTCAAGAAAAAGTCGAGGTTCGAGATCTGAGCCTCGGCCTTTTGGAGGTGGAGCAGGCTGGCTTCACGGAGCTTCGGTCGCCGGGAGATTCGTGTAGGAGCGGACGATGCGTTCAATGGTCCCGTCTTTCCGCATTCGGCGAATGATCGTGTTGAATTCCTTCATGCGCCCGGCATAGGGTGAATTTTTGCCGATCATGAGGTGGAAGGGCATGGATTCGACGCGTACATCGGTTTCGACCACCACCTTCTCCACTCCCACCTGATAGATGTCCGGCCATGCGGCCGGAGGCCATTCGATGACGATGTCGCCCCGTTTCAGGGCGAGCATACGCCAGACATTGGGGAGTTGTGGCGTGGTATAGACCTCGATCCCCCGGGTGGCAATGTTCGTGTCGGCCCAGCCGTTGCCTGCGTAGGTGATGACCAGGAGCCCTGCCGCGCGGATGTCGTCCAGAGTCTGAATTTTTTCGATGAGATCCAGCTGCGGATGCCCGGTGTACGTGAACACCTTGAGTTCCTTGAGATAAAAGGGATCCTTGTGGGTTACGGTGTACTTCAGTCTTTCGGCGGATGGGAAGGTAATCATGGCGTCGCTTTTGCCGTTTTGGACGTTGGCCTGGCAGCGTTTCCAGGGATAGGTCGTCCAGACGGCCCGAATTTCCATTTCCTCGAGGGCCGTGTTCACGATCTCGAAAAAGAATCCTGACATTTCGCCGTTGTCCTGCCGCACGAAAAAAGGCCAGAATTCAGGATAGACGATGTGCAGGGCACCCTGCCCGGCAAGGGCCGTACGGTGCTGCGGCGCAGCCGAAAGCAGCGCGCCCAGCAGAAGGACCGTTACGACTTTGAGCAGGTGAAGGGTGGTTCGCATGTTCTGAAATTAACAGATAGGCTTGCCGAGTCAATGCCGCGGGCTTGGCGTCTTTGTTGCATCCGTGAGGCGCGAACCGACAGGCTGGCGACAAAGGGGCTTTCGATGCCGGGATAGTCGCGCTTTTCCCCTCGGTCTTTAGGCGCCCAGAGACACATCCCCGGCGTTGTAGACCAGGATGACGTCCCCGGGCAGGTCTGCCACGGGTTGCAGCCTGGTGACGATTTCCCAGACCATGTTCTCGTCGGGGGGCTCGAAGCCGGCGAAGAGCACGGCCGAGGGGTCCATGACCTCGCGCACGGCCTCCAGGGGATCGTCTGTCGGGACGACGAGCACTTCGGCGGAGATGCGGGCGTGGGCCAGCACGGCCTGCATTTCCTTTTCGATGTTTTCCGCATCGGCCTTGGGCGGGACCGGCCGGATGACGCGCAGGGGCTGGTCCTTCCAGACGCCGTTTGTCTTCAGGAGGTAGGCCAGCAGGAGTATGAGGACGCCGCTCTTCCTGTCGCTCCACCAGATGTTGACGAACCCCTCGACGGCCTCGGTCCGCTCCTCCTGGGCGCTGGCGACGATGAGCAGGCTGCGTTTCATGCGTTTGGCGATGTCCAGGGTGGCCGCGAACACGCCAACGTTTTCCGGGTCGGAGCTCCAGCCGAGCATGACGGTGTTGGGGCGCATGCCGCCCAGCCCGTGGCACTGCAGCAGGGCCTTGACGGCCCCGTGGACCGTGTCCTCGACAACGACCACGGGAAAGGCCGGAAAGTCCTCCTTCTGCAGGAACCGGCGCATGACGGTGTCGGCCTCGCTCCTGCGTTCGAGAAATTCCTCCAGCTCCCCGTGGATGACCTGCCCGACGGACACCACGCCGCGGTCGGCCGTCAGCCAGCAGGCGTATTCGCACAGGTGCAGGCGGCTCTTGCCGACGCCGGCCAGCACGAGGATGCCCGGCCGCCCGAAAACAAATCAGCGTCAATTTTCAGAACTGTACCTTTTTTTAAATCATTTGT
>CAZQYA010000087.1:0-13163 GCA_964597325.1 uncultured Desulfovibrionaceae bacterium | reverse complement strand
CCCCTGACCTGCAACTACCAGGAAATGCTCTACGCGGCCGGCCGCGTCCCGGGCAACTACTTCCGCCGCGAAGTGGGCCGTCCCAGCGAACACGAGACCCTGACCTCCCGGCTCATGGACCGTCCGATCCGTCCGCTCTTCCCGAAAGGATGCACCAACGAGATCCAGGTCATCGCCACAGTCATCTCCTCGGACAAGGAACGCTACGCCGATGTCCTGGCCATGCTCGGGGCGTCCACGGCCCTGCACATCTCCGACATCCCCTTTGCCGGTCCCATCGCGGCCATCCGCGTGGGCTACCGCGACGGCGAGTTCCTGCTGAACCCCACGGCTTCTGAACTGGCCACCAGCCAGCTGAACATGGTCCTGGCCGGCAGCCGTGACGCCGTGGTCATGGTCGAAGGCGGGGCGCAGTTCCTGCCTGAAGACATCATGACCGAGGCCGTGGCCTGGGGCCACGCCCAGCTCGGCCCCTTCCTGGACGTCCAGGAAGAGCTGCGCAGCCTCCTCGGCAAGGAAAAATTCGTATTCACGCCGCCTCAGGAGGACGAAGAACTCGTCCAGGCCGTGGCCGATCTGGCCGCCGCCCCCCTGACCGCGGCTCTGGCCGTCCCCGGAAAGATGGAACGACGCGACGCCAAGAAGAAAGTCCGTCAGAATCTGATGGAAACGCTCATGGAGCGTTACGCCGAGGCACCCGAACGCCTCAAAAGTGTCGGCGAGATCATGGAGAAACTCGAAAAGAAGATCGTACGCCAGCGCATCATGACCGACAAAACGCGCATCGACGGCCGCGACCTGACCACGGTCCGCCCCTTGACCATGGAAGTGGGCTTCCTGCCCCGCACCCACGGCTCGGCCATCTTCACCCGCGGCGAAACCAAGTCCCTGTGCACCTGCACCCTGGGCAGCACCCGCGACGAGCAGCGCATGGAGACCCTGGCCGGTGAAATCTCCAGGCGCTTCCTCATGCATTACAACTTCCCGCCCTACAGCGTCGGCGAAGCCCGGATGCTGCGCGCCCCGTCCCGCCGCGAGGTAGGCCACGGCGCCCTGTCCGAGCGGGCCCTGGCCCCCGTGCTGCCCGCGCCCGACGCCTTTCCCTTCACCATCCGCGTCGTCTCCGACATCATGGAATCCAACGGCTCCTCGTCCATGGCTTCCGTGTGCGGCGGCACCCTGGCCCTCATGGACGCCGGCGTACCCATCAAGACGCCCATCGCCGGCATCGCCATGGGCCTCATCAAGGAAGGCGAGGAATACCTGGTCCTGACGGACATCCTGGGCGACGAGGATCATCTGGGCGATATGGACTTCAAGGTCGCAGGCTCCCGCGAAGGCGTGACGTCCATCCAGATGGACATCAAGATCGCCGGCATCCCCGCCGAGGTCATGAAGAAAGCCCTGCACCAGGCCAAGGACGCCCGCCTGCACATCCTCGACCAGATGCAGGACATCATCTCCCAGCCCCGGCCCGAGCTCTCCCAGCACGCCCCCCAGATGGAAATCGTGCACATCACGCCCGAAAAGATCCGCGAAGTCATCGGACCCGGCGGCAAGAACATCAAGGCCATCTGCGAAGCCACGCAGGCCGACATCGATATCGACGATTCCGGCAAGATCTCCATCTTCGCCCCGAACTCCACGGCCCTGGCCAAGGCCCGGGAAATGGTCCTCTACTACGACCAGAAGGCGGAGCTCGGCAAGGACTATGACGGAATCGTTAAGAAAATCATGGATTTTGGCGCTTTCATCGAGATCCTCCCCGGCCTGGAAGGCCTGTGCCACATCTCCCAGCTGGCCCGCGACCGCGTCAACGTGGTCCAGGACGTCTGCCAGGAAGGCGACGCCATCCGCGTCCGCGTCATCGACATCGAACCTTCGGGCCGCATCAAGCTGAGCCGCAAGGCCATCATCCTTGAGGAGCTGGGCGAGGAGCCCGAACCCGAGCGTCCCCGTCCGCCCCGCAGCGACCGTCCGCGCAGCAATGACCGCCGCGGCGACCGTCCGCGCGGCGGAGATCGCGGAGGCGACCGCCGTGGCGGCCCACGCCGCTAGGCAAAAACATCGACACTCATGAAAAAAACCGGGAGCGATCCCGGTTTTTTTTTGGCATTTTTCAGGAAGGCCCGAAACGCGGAACATTGGGAGAGCGTCGCGCAGAGGCAGCCCACGGGATGGATCCCCACCTTCGCGGGGATGACTCGGGACAGAGCGACCAAATTTCTCATTATCGATACGCCGGAGATGAGGTTTGACGCAAAGCAAAGGTGTCATCCCCGCGAAGGCGGGGATCCATCTCCAAGATACGAGAACACAAATGCACCCGCTCAGTCATCCCCGCGCAAGCGGGCCATGTCAGGCTTCGCGTGAAATCCATCCCTTTCACACACGGACGGCAAATGAAGCCCGAGGGGGCGTTCAGCTCAGCCAGAAATACACTGCCCCGCAGAAAATGAGGCTCGCAACCCGGAAGCCCTGGCTGCAGACAATGAGTTCCATGGCCAGAACGGGCTTAAAGATGCCCGCGTAATAGGGGAACTGGTGTCGGAAAGCACGCATGGGCGAGGACAGAACGTTGCCCACAAGCAACGCGATGACCACGTCGCGCTCGGCCATGGATCCCGCGTCCAGCATGGCCCCGGCAGCGGCCATGCCGGCCGAGAATTCCGCCGCGAGCTGAAAGACGATGATACTCATGGACTGAGGATGCAGCCATGACAGAAAGCTCATATGGTCGGCCAGAAAACGTTCGGCAGCGGAAAAAAAGCCGAGCTTATGCATAAAATGCATAACCACGTAGATGGGCGCCGTGATCATGACGATTTTGCGGAACCTGCGACTGAAACGCTTCCAGGTACGATTCAGAATCTCGGACAGGGAACGCGGCGCCGAGGCCGGCATTTCCGCGGCATGGCAGCGGTCAAGGTCGCTGAACAGCAAACGCCCCACCACCAGAATGCACAGGGAACGCAGCAGGGCCGCGCCCACGGTGATGGACAGGTAGACAACGGCCGAGGACTTGAGAATGGGCACGGTGATGAACACCATGGTCGGCAGGTGCAGGAAGTAGGTCGGCAAACTGTTGAACAGGTTCGAAAGAATGAGTTCGCGCCGCGTGATCTGCCCCTGGTCATAGGCCTCGGCCAGCATGGTGTTGGCCGTAATACCCGAAACGAAGGCCACGGAAAAGCTCGCCGCGGAGATCTCGCACATCCGTCCCAGACGGGCCAGGGGCATGGCCAGACGTCCCACGAACCGCGTCCAGTGCATGGCCTCGATAAAATTTCCGATAAAAAGGCCCACGGAAACGAGGCTCACCAGCTTGCACAGCGGCCACAGGATCTGATTCCACAGTTCCGCCGGATTCATGTCCGTCTCTCCCGGAACAGCAGGAAGGCCAGCCCGGCGGACGCACCCAGGGCATTGGCCAGAGCGTCCCAGGGGTCAAGATACCGGCCGGTGGGCAGGATGCCCTGGCCGATCTCCAGAAGAATGCCCAGACCCGCGGCAAAAAAGAACATCACGAATGGATTCCGGCGCCAGGCCGAAGGCCAGAACAGCACCAGCAGGCAATAGGCCAGGCCGTGCAAAACCTTGTCGCTGTTGTCCGGTGCATCGGGCAGATGCACCGGCATGAGCGAGGCAATGCCCAGCGCAAGAATGTAGAAGACCCAGCAGCACTTCCAGAGCAGGGGGAATTTTCGCATGCCTCCAACTATGCCAAACATCACAGCCGGGCAAGGGTCCGGCCTTCTTGTTATTTGGGCGGCAAGGTACTATCTGCACCCCATGACGAACGCACCCTCCATCTGGATCAACGCCGGCGAGACTTCCGGCGACCTGCATGGCCAGCTTCTGATCCGCGCCCTGAGGCGAGCATGCCCCGACGCCCGGTTCATGGGCATGGCCGGCCCGGCCATGCGAGAGGAAGGCATCGAAGACCTGCTGCGTACCGAATCCCTCTCGGTCATGGGCTTTACGGAAGTCCTGGCGCAACTGCCGAAAATCATCGGTCTGCTGCGCACCGTCAGGGAGCGCATGGAAGCGATGCGTCCCGACGTCGTGGTCCTCATCGACGCGCCGGACTTTCATTTCCGGGTGGCCAAGATCGCTCGACGACTCGGAATCCCCGTGGTCTACTACATTAGCCCCAAGCTCTGGGCCTGGCGCGAGGGGCGTGTCGACTTCCTGCGCAGACATGTGGACCGCCTCATCTCCATCCTGCCCTTCGAGGTGGACTTCTACGCCCGCCACGGCATGGACGTCGACTACGTCGGACACCCCCTGCTGGACACCATCCGCACCAGAAGCATCCTCGATACCCCGCAGATCCCCAAACGGGTCGGCATCCTGCCTGGCAGCCGCAAACGCGAGATCACCGGGTTGCTGCCCATCTTCGCCCAGGCCGCCACTCTCCTGGCCAAACAGTTCCCTGACCTGGAATTCGTGCTGCCTGTGGCTCCGGGTATGGATCGGGGCCTCATCACGGACTGCTGGCGCACGAAACTTCCGGTGAACATCGTCGACAGCGCCGAACGGTACGAACTCATGCGCTCCTGCCGCGCCATCATGGCCGCATCGGGCACGGTCACCCTGGAAACCGCCCTGCTGGAAACCCCCACTGCCGTGGCCTACACTTTTTCCATGCCCACCTATCTGCTGGGCCGACTCCTGGTAAAGGTACCCTTCATCTCCCTGCCCAACCTCATCCTGGGGCAGGAAGTCTTTCCAGAGTTCCTGCAGCGTGACGCCAATCCCGAAGCCCTGGCCGCCACCGTGGCGCGGTGGATTCCGGACACCGAGGAACGCAGACTGGTTCTCTCCCGGCTGGCCTCCCTGCCCGGCCTGCTCGGAAGCGGCGGCGCCACGGATCGGGCCGCGGACATTATCCTCGCAACCATGCACGTAAAGCAATGAACCCCTCTCTGACCATCTACTCCGCCCACCGGGAAATACGCGAACTTTTTCAAGCGACCCCTCCGAATGACTTTTCCCTCGCCGTCAGACCCATGCCGTCCGCAGACGCGCCGGAGCATTCCGAGGGGGATATCGTCATCCTGGACCTGCGCGATGTCGCCGGTCCCCATGACGTGAACGTCACGCTGAAACGCTTCTCGAAGGCGGGTCACGGGTGCCGCATCCTCTTTCTCGTACACAGCCCGGCGCAGCTTCCCGAAACGGGGACACTGCGTCAGTTCGGCGCAGAACCCCTGCTTCCCCCCCACGAGGCGCGGGGCATCCATCTGACCCTGCGGCGCATCGCCCTGGAGATGAACCAAGGCGGAACCTGCCGGACCTCCCAAGCTCCCGACTTTCCGGCCCCCTTCAGATCCGAGCCCATGCTCGACGTCTACCGCAAGGTGCGCATGGTCGCGCCCACGCGCACCACAGTGCTCCTGACCGGCGAAACCGGCACGGGCAAAAGCTACCTGGCCAAGCTTATCCACCGCTTCAGCCCGCGCAGCGAAGGTCCCTTTGTCAGCGTCCATTGCGGCGCTCTGCCCGAATCCCTTATCGAAAGTGAACTCTTCGGCCACGAAAAAGGCGCCTTCACCGGAGCCATGAAAACGCGCAAGGGTAAATTCGAGCAAGCCGACGGCGGCACCATCTTCCTCGACGAGATCGGAACCATCACCCCCTCCGCACAGATCAAGCTCCTGCACATCCTGCAGGAAAAAGCCTTCGAACGGGTCGGCGGGGAGAAGCTCATCCCCTGTGACGTGCGCATCATCGCCGCCACCAACGAGGACCCGGCCGGGCTGTGCGAGATGGGAAAATTTCGCTGGGACCTCTTTTACAGGCTCAATGTCTTTCCCGTTGAAGTCCCCCCCCTGAGAAGACGCGTCGAGGACATCCTGCCCCTGGCCGAACAGTTCATCGCCAACGTGCGTCGGGACGCCGGCAGGAACATCACGGGCATCACACCCCGGGCCGCCCGCGCTCTGCAGGAATATTCGTGGCCAGGCAACGTGCGCGAACTCGAAAACATCATCGAACGGGCCTGCATCCTCGAAGAGACGGACCTGATCCACGCCGAAAGCCTGCCCCTGGAACTTCTGGCCCTCCGGCCGGACCCCCAGTCCGACTCACCGGCCCCCTCCGACACACTCATGCCCCTGCACGCAGCCCGCGCCGCGGCCATCGAGGAATTCGAACGCCGCTACCTCTTCGCCCTGCTCCAGTCCTGTGCCGGAAGCATCAAGAAAAGCGCCGACACGGCCGGCATCACCACACGCCAACTCCACAAGCTCATGACCAAGCACCGCCTCGATAAGAAATCCTTCCGCCCCAAATCCCCACGAAACCGTTGCCTGGACGGATGCAGCACGCCCAGCAGACAGGCAGGGCCGGAGGACGAAATCGACGCACCTGCACGACCCGTGCGCAAAAATTGAGTCGACCTGAGCCCAACCCGCAGTACGCCCGAAATCAAATCAAATAATTTCAACGCATTGTACATGAGGCATAATTTATGCTACCGCACGCGCGCCTGAACCGCCGTACATCCAACCCGGCGATGAACCAATGGGCGAGACATCCTGAGGAGAACACGACAGTGGAAAGCAGCATATCGAAGTTCTGGACATGCGCGGTATTGGCGGGAGCCATGCTGGCGACGTCGCCATACGCCGGCCGGGCCGGCGAAACCGTGGAAGTCCACGGAATTCTGGAAGAAACGACCACGGGGACCATTCTCGTCACCGAGGCTTCAAGCTATATCGTCAAGGGCATCGACGCCTCGGGCCTGGATGGATGCAGGGCCATTGTCCTTGGTGACGAAGGCAGGGACAACGGGCTCGAATTCATCGACGCCATCGAGATCAAGATCGCCCGGTGACGCCCGGACAAGGGCTCGCCGTAAAGATCGCGCTTGACAATCGATTCTCCATTGTTCATCAACTGCGGAAAGGAACAACACATGAAGACCATCACCTCCCCCATTTCCATTATTATTCTGATTTCCGGGATTATCCGATCACGGTCGGGGGAGTGACGCGCCTGTTCCAAAAATAAGCCCGCGCAACAAAAGCCCCCGACCGAAAGGTCCGGGGGTTTTTTTTCGCTATTTGCAGTATTTCAAACTGTCCCGTGCGCAGCCACCCGTTGCGCATGAAACCCGGGAGCACATACCAGGAGCGCCATGAACACCATCCAGATCTATGACACCACGCTGCGGGACGGCACGCAGTCCGAGGAACTGAATCTTTCCACTGAAGACAAGCTGCGCATTGCCACCAGGCTCGACCAACTCGGCATCGCCTACATCGAAGGTGGCTGGCCGGGCTCCAATCCCAAGGATAAACGCTTCTTCGCGGAGATGCGACAGTATGAGCTGAGCACCGCCAAACTCGCCGCATTCGGCTCCACGCACGCCGCCAAGGTCACCGCCGAGAATGATCCCAATCTCCTGGCTCTGGTGGAATCCGGGGCACCGGTGCTGACCATCTTCGGTAAAAGCTGGGATATCCACGTCACCGACGCCCTGAAGATCACCCTGGAACGCAACCTGGAGCTCATCCGCGATTCCCTGGCGTTCCTGCGCCCCCACGCCAAGGAACTGTTCTATGATGCGGAACACTTCTTCGACGGCTACAAGGCCAACCCGGAATACGCCGTCTCCACCCTGCGCGCGGCCTGGGAAGCCGGCGCCGAACTCTTGGTGCTCTGCGACACCAACGGTGGCAGCCTGCCCGGAGAGATCGCCTCCATCATGAAAACCGTCAGTGAACAGCTGCCCGAGGCCCGCCTCGGCATCCACGCCCACAACGACTGCGAACTGGCCGTGGCCAACTCCCTGGAGGCCGTGCGCCAGGGCGCGGTGCAGGTCCAGGGCACCATGAACGGCTACGGCGAGCGCTGCGGCAACGCCAACCTCTGCTCCATCATCGGCAACCTGGAGCTGAAGATGGGCTATTCCTGCCTGCCCCAGGGCCACCTGGAACGCCTGACCGAAACCTCGGCCTTCGTGGCCGAAGTGGCCAACCTGCGCTGCTTCAAGCGCCAGCCCTACACGGGCCAGTCGGCCTTCACCCACAAGGGCGGGGTGCATGTCGCGGCCGTGCGCCGCAACCCGCGCACCTACGAGCATATAGAACCCGAGCTGGTCGGCAACAAGCAGCGCATCATCCTTTCGGACCTGGCCGGGCAGTCGAACATTCTCTTCAAGGCCAAACAGTACGGCTTCGAACTCGACAAGGGCGACCCCTTTGTCCTGGAACTCCTCTCGGAACTCAAGAACCGGGAGGACCAGGGATACGAATACTCCGCTGCCGAAGCCTCTTACGAACTGCTGGTCAACCGTGTCCTGGGCCGGGCCCGCAACTATTTCCGCGTCATCAGCTTCCGTATCATGGACTCGGTCTTCACCGAAGACGCCGCCCCATTCACTGAAGCCACGGTCATGCTGCGCGTGGGCGGCGTCGTGGAACACACGGCCGCCACGGGCAAAGGCCCGGTCAACGCCATGGACTCCGCCCTGCGCAAAGGCCTGGAACGGTTCTATCCCAAGCTCGGGGAAATGCGCCTCATGGATTTCAAGGTCCGTGTCCTGTCCGGCACCGTGAGCGAAAACGGCAACAGCGGAACGGCCTCAGTGGTGCGCGTCCTCATCGAATCCGGGGACCACAAGAGCCGGTGGACCACGGTGGGCGTATCCTACAATATCATTGAGGCCAGCCGCCAGGCCCTGGAGGACTCCATCAACTACAAGCTCTTCAAGGACGACCAGCGCAAGCTGACCCAGGCCATCAGGGAGATCTGACGGCAAACCGGACGACACGGCGGCTCCGGCATGACCGGAGGCTGGAAGGCGGCGTTCACGTAAAGGGATGGCCTCGTCGAAGACTCCTCGCCGCGCGGCTGCGTGATGCTGTCACGCGAAGCCTGACACGTGCTTGAAATCCATGCTTTTCTTTACTGCAGACTTTGGATGAAAACATCTTCGGGCCAAATCGCTGCGACAGGACGGACTCGAGCCCCGAGACCCGTGTACAGAGAACATCGCAACATTCATCCGCCCGAAAAAGAAAAAGCCCCGTAACGAATCGGGGCTTTTTCTTTCGACCGGGCAGTGAAACGTCAGAGCCCCAGATTTTCCTTCATGTACTGAAAATCGATGATGGAGCTGACCAACTGGGAACCGTGCTGGATCTTGATCACATCGCGCAGCTTGTGACGGGAAAGGATGGCTTCCATCTTCTTGGCCACAGTGAAGGTGTCGTCACGGACCACCACGATGGGCACCTCCAGGACTTCAGCGCGGGTCATGATGATGTCGTTGGGGTAGAGATTGCCCGTCAGGACAAGACACTGGCACTGGCCTTCCAGGGCCACCAACTGGACGTCCGAACGGTCGCCGCCGACGATGATCGCCGACTTCTTGCTCTTGCGGAAATGGGTCATGAAATTCTCGACCTGCATGGTGCCGATGAGAAAGTTCTCGACCACGCGTTCGGACTTGTCCTGGGCCGTGATAATGCGGCCGCCGAGACGATCGGCCAGATCGGCGACTTTGATGGCGCCCATGAGGGGGTCACTGGGAATCTTGCCCAGGACCTTGATACCCTTGCTCTCCAGAAAGGGATGCAGCAGCGTGTCGAGTTCCTCTTTGAAGACGGGCGGAATGTCGTTCAGGAGCACGCCCAGAAGCTGGTCGCCCAGACGCTCCTTCATGGCGATGAGATAGTCGTAATTGAGCTCCTTGACGTAGCGGTCAATGACGACGGCCTTGATACCCAAGGATTTGACCACGCTGACGCCGTCCAGCCCGCAATATTTGCCGGAGTACATGCTGCCCGAACCGGCAACGATCATAACGTCCTTGTCTTTGCTGAGCTCTTCGAAGGAGCTCTTGATGCGAGGCATCAGGTCATCGCACTTGCCCGTGAAGGCCTTCATCTTGAAGTCCTGATCCACGACCACGGGGGTGACCAGGGACGGATTTTCGGCCAGACCCAGAATATCCTGAACGAAAAAGGCGTCGGCGTCGCCAAGTACGCCGTTCTTCTCCTGCGGCAGGGCGCCCACGGGCTTCATGTAGCCCACCTTGTAGCCCTCTTTCTGCAGCTTGAGACCGATGCCCATGGCGATCATGTTCTTTCCGGAATAGCCGGAAGTCGCTCCCACATAGATTCCTACCATACTTCCTCCTGATCAAAACTGCGATATTCAGGCGTCACGTTTTCGTTCACGTCCCCGCTATTCCACATGGGGCACAAGGGACATCCGCGCCCCGGCGATCCATGCTCCCCGCGGGGTCACAAGGACAGGATCGAACTCCAGGGAGTATATTTCGGGAAAATCCAGAGCCAGCTGCGACACGGTCAGAAGTACATCCTCAAGGGCCCGCAAGTCCAGGGCGTCGCGGCCACGCTCCCTCTTGAGCAGAGAAAAGACCTTGAGCTCACGCATCATGCCCCCCACATCCTCCAGGGACAACGGGGCAAGGCGCAGGGAATAATCCTGAAATATCTCGGCATGATTGCCCGAAAGTCCAAAACGTACCAATGGCCCGAACCTGGGATCGCGACGGGCGCTGATGCAGACCTCGGTGGGCTTGCCCAGGATCATCTCCTGCACCAGGCAGCCCGAAATAAAGGCCTCGGAACGCAAGCACTGCACCCGTGATGTCAGGGCCGTGAAGGCATGACGCACCTCTTCAGGCGTGCCCAGCCCAAGCTCCACCCCGCCCACGTCACTCTTGTACTCGATGTGCGGGGAGGCGATCTTCAAGGCGACGGGGCAAGCCAGGCGCTTGGCGATCTTCGCGGCGCTCCGGCTGGTACGGGCCATCTCGGTTCTGGGAAACTGCAGCTCGTAGGCCTGCAGGAGGGGCTGCACTTCGAACCCGAACAGCTCGGTCTTGCCGACCGCAAGACAATCGCCCAGGAACCGGCCGGCCTTGGCCTTGTCGCGACGATAGCAGACCTCCACCGGATATGGCGTGGTCTGCCACTGGGCATAGCGCATCATGGCGTCAAGGCTGGACAATGCGGATTTGGGATTGGAGTAGCACGGCAGGGCGCTGCGTTGCAGAAAGCGCTTTTCCTCGAGCACGCCCTCCTGACCGATCAGGCAGACCGCCAGGGACGCCGGCATTGGGCTTGGAAGCGTTGCCAGGGCCTCGGAAATGGCTTTCATGTCCACACCGAGCCCAGGAGCGATGACCACGAGCACCATATGCACCTGCTTGTCGCGGGCGATGCGTTCCACGACCCGGACATAGTCTTCGGGAGATGCCTGCATGCCCATGTCCACAGGGTTCGCTGCCGAGGCGTGCCGCGGCAGCATTGCGGCGAGGTCCTCGGCGGTATCGCGGCCGAACCTCGCCAGATGCAGGCTGGTCCCGGCCATGCCGTCGGCGGCCAGGATGCCGGCGCCGCCGGAATTGGTCACGATGGCCAGGCTACCACCCCGGGGCAGGGGCTGGGTGCCGAACATGCGCGCCAGGTCGAAGAGTGATGACAGATTATCGACCTGGATGATTCCAGCCTGTCTGAGGGCCGTCTGGTAGGCGCGCTCGGAACCGGTCAGAGCGCCGACATGGGAAGAAATGGCCTTCTGGCCGTGTTCAGTCATGCCGGCCTGAAGCATGATGACCGGTTTCTTGCGCGTGACGGTCTGGCTGATGCGCGCGAAACGACGGCCGTTGTTCATGCCTTCGAGATACCCTATGATCACCTGGGTCCCTGGATCATCGGCCAGGAACTGGAGCATGGAGGCCTCATCGATGACCGCCCGGTTGCCCAGGCTCGCAAATCTGGAAAGACCGATCTCCTCGCTGGCGGCCCAGTCCAGAATGGCGTTGCACATGGAACCCGACGGCGAAAAAAAGGCGATGTTGCCCCCGGCGGGGAGCCGTGAAATCAGGGAGGCATTCAGAGAATCGCCCCAGGATGCCACCCCCAGACAGTTGGGCCCGAGAAGGGTCATGTTCCTGCGCTCGGCGAGCTGAATTATCGCCTCTTCGAGATAATACCCCTTGCCGCCGATCTCGCGAAATCCGGCGGATGTGACGATAACCGAGCGAATGCCCCTGTCGGCAATGCCCTCAAGGGCGTCGAGGACCGATTCCGGAGGCAGGCACACGACGGCGAGATCGATGCCGTCCAGGCCGTCGAAGGCGTCGCCTGGACGCTGGCCGATCCAATTGACGGGAACGATCCTCCCCTGATACCCGGACCCTTCGAGATTGGACAGAAGAACACGGGCCGGAGCATCCGCTCCGTCGACAGGACCGACGACAGCGATAGCCTTGGGAGAAAACAGGGCGTGAAAAAAAACGTCTCTCATGGAGAACCTTGATGACTCTGGAATTTCCGAACAAAGCACTGCAGACACTGCAATCCAGCATTCATTATGAATTCAAGCAAGTCAAGCTGTTAATCAAGGCCCTGACGCATACATCCCATGCCAACGAGCACGGAGGCGAACACAACGAGCGTTTGGAATTTCTGGGCGACGCTGTACTGGAATTGACCGTTTCCCACGAACTCTTCCGAAAATTTCCCGAAGCCCAGGAAGGACATCTGACCCGTATGCGCTCGGCGCTGGTCAGCGAAACGGCCCTGGCGAATGTGGCCAGGCGCATCGGCCTGGGCACCTGCCTGCTCCTGGGCAAAGGAGAGGAAGCCCAGGGGGGGAGAGAAAAAAATTCCGTGCTGAGCGACGCTCTTGAGGCCGTTCTCGGCGCAGTCTACCTGGATGGAGGCACAGACCCCGCCCTGGCATGTGTCAATTTTTTGTTCGAGGGCCACTGGCCGTCCCCCCCCGAAACCTTCAGGCCGCGGGATTTCAAAAGCCTTCTTCAGGAGGCCACCCAGCGCCTCTGGAAGGCACGCCCCTCATACGCCCTTGGGGGGAGCCGCGGCCCTGAACATGCCAAGCTCTACTCCGTGGTCGTGACCCTGCCCGACGGCACCCGCCTTGAAGCCGAGGAGCGCAGCATGCGCAAAGCCGAGCAGGGGGCCGCGGAACAGGCCCTCGACCTTCTTCAGTCCAGATTCCCCGAACTTGCCGAAAACACCTGCCAGAGCATGAAAAAGCCGGAGTGATACACCCCGGCTTTGTCTTTGATCATCGCCTTTGCCAGAAAATCCGTCACTAGCCCTGCATGAGCTGCATGGCCATCTGCGGCAGCTGGTTGGCCTGGGCCAGCATGG
>CAZQYA010000086.1:0-13202 GCA_964597325.1 uncultured Desulfovibrionaceae bacterium | reverse complement strand
GGTAGGCGGCGCGGACGATCTGGGCGGCGTAGTCGCCCAGGGACAGGCCGGAGTTCTCGGCCAGGGCGGGCGTGGGCATGAGGCACAGGGTCCAGCCGAATTCCCGGACGGCTTCGCGCTTGTCGAGGATGTCGCGCAGGTATTTGCGCGCCAGGGAGAAGCCGGCGATCTTTCCCGGAGGAATGTCCTTGAGGTGGGTGATGGAGTCCGGGGCCAGCAGGGAGACGAGTCCGGCCAGGTTTTCGTAAAGTTCCCGGTCTCCGGGCACGACAAAGGATATCTGTTCCTGGCCGGCCTGGGAGAAAAAGCCTTTTTCAAGGCCGCTCGGCGGCATCATCCGGATGACGGGGTTGAGGCCCTTCTCAAGGATGAGGGTCTGCATCTTTTCGGCCAGGGGCAGGGCGTCCAGGTCCGTGCGGATGAGGACGATGTCTCCCGGGGCGAAGGGCGTGACGCGTGCCTTCTGCATGCCCCAGAACAGGACCTGTGCATATTTGTGAAGCTGTATTTCGTTCAGCATGGCTCTCCTTTGGGCGGGGCATCGCAGCCCAGCGCGGTGTTCAGGCGTTGGCGTTCGGCGGCGTCGAAGACGAAATCGTCCGAGGCGGCGAGCCCCGAGGCCCTGCGCCATTGCCGGTTCAACTGGTGATAGCTGGCGGCCAAGGCGTCGGCCGGCGGAAGGCCCAGGCGGACGGCGATCCCCGCGATGGTTTCGGCGGGTGCTTCGATCTCCGCGAAATGGCCGAAGGGCAGGATGTCGAGGAAGACCTTTCCCCCGTCCACGGCCCATATGGCGCGAAATTTTTCATACACGAGGCGCGGCCGAAAGCCCAGGCCGCGCAGGATGAGGTCCATGGCGTCCGGGTCGAGGACGCGGCTTTCCCGCTCGATGCGGCTCTTGACGCCCTGCACGCCGCCCGGGGCGGGTTCCTTGAAGGTCAGGGTATGGACCAGGGCCCTGCGCAGGCGCAGCAGGCGCCCCGATGAGGCCAGCTCGTCGCCCCGGTCGTAGACGGTGTTGGTTTCGAAGTGCCAGGGAGTCTGCAGCTCACCGGCATCCTTCAGCCTGCCCTCCAGGAGCAGACAGTCCGCCAGGGGAAACTTGGCTTCGTGCTCGATGCTCATGAACTCACCAGAATACCCACAGGACGATGGGCGCCAGGGCCAGGCGGTACCAGGCGAAAGAGCGCAGGGTCAGGCGGCCGAGCAGGGCGATGAAGACCTTGACCGCGGCCCAGGCCGCAACGAAGGACACGGCGAAGCCCACGGCCAGGACCAGGAGGTCGTCGGGGCTGAACAGCCGCCAGCTCTTCAGCAGGTCATAGCCCGTGGCCGCGAACATGATGGGCACGGCCGCAATGAAGGAGTACTCGGCCGCGATGCGGCGTTCGGCTCCCAGGATCATGCCGCCCATGATGGTCGCGGCCGACCGCGAGAAGCCGGGCCACAGGGCCAGGCACTGGAAGCAGCCGATGCCCAGGGCCAGGCCCGGGGTGATCTCGTCCAGGTCCCGGACACGGGTTCTGGCCGGCATGCGTTCGACCAGGAGGATGGCCAGGGCACCCACGATGAGGGCGAAGGCCACGGTCACGGGCGAGAAGAGGTGCTCCTTGATGGCCGAGTGGGCGAAAAGGCCGAGCAGGGATGCGGGCAGGGAGGTCAGGAACAGGAGCCACAAGCCGCGGATCCCGCCGAAAGCCCGTCCGGTGGGGCGCACCAGCCCCCAGAAGGTGCCCAGGTACAGGGCGACCACGGCCAGGATGGCCCCAAGCTGGATGACGATCTCGAAGGTTTCGGCCTTGGGGCCGGTGAAACCGATCAGATGTCCCGTGATGATGAGGTGGCCGGTGGAGGAGACGGGCAGGAATTCCGTCAGTCCCTCGACGATGCCGAGCAGGATGGCGTTCAGGTATGATGTCATGGAATTTCGGGGTCGGAGGTGAAAAAAACGTGTCTACGCGCGGGTGCAGGGAGGGTCAAGGGCGTCGGGCGGTTGTGGCGGTCCGGTATGCTTTCCGTCGACGATATCGGGGCCGGCCTCGCCGGATGCCGGGACGGGATGTGGCGCCGGCATGGAAACCGGTACGGTCATTCCCTTGCCATTCCTTTCAATCCCTGATGAAATCCGGCCTCGGCGGAACCGATGGGGCCGATTCCGGGAGCGGTTCCAAACCCGGCTGTGTCCAGGGGACTGGACCATCCCCTTCCGCCCGTCCAGGTTCCGGCAGCGGCTCCCCTCTTTGATGACCCTCAACACGGAGACCGACGTGCGCGCACTTCGCTTCTACAAGGCCGTTCCCGGTGGCAACCCCACCATTCTCATCCTCGATCCCGTCTCACCCGCCGAACGGGCTGGCGTTTCCCGGACCCTCATGGGCGCGGGGCACCTTCAGGCCGAACAGGTCGGCTTTCTGGACCTGTCCGCCGACCCCGTGCGTCTGGACATGATGGGCGGCGAGTTCTGCGGCAACGCCTGCCGCGCCTCGGTTGCGGTCATGGCCCGCGAGGGGGTGGGGCTGGAGGCGTGCGGCGATGGGTTGTGCGGGCAGTTGTCGGTCTCGGGGGCCGATGCGCCCGTGGCGGTCGTGGTCAAAGGACGGAGCGGGGAATGCTGGGTGGAGATGCCCACGCCCGACGCTGCGGATCTTGGTGTGCGTGAGCTGGAGCCGGGCATCGGAGTGGTGCGCATGCCGGGCATCACGCATCTGCTTCTGGAGGAGGACCGGCACGGATTTCCCGAAGATTTCGTCCGTGCCGCAGCCGGGCTTCGCGCCCGCTTCGGTCTGGACGGCGAGGCCGTGGGCTGCATCTGGTACCGCACGGAGCCGTCCTGCGCCATCAGACCCGTGGTCTGGGTGCGCTCCACGGCAACGACCCATTACGAGACAGGATGCGGCTCGGGCAGCCTGGCCCTGGCTCTGTGGCTCGGGCACGGGAAAAATTTTCCCATGGACCTGCAGGTCATGCAGCCCAGCGGAAATCCCATCGGCGTCCGTCTCGACGCTTCGGATTCGGGTGCCCGCGCCTGGATCCACGGCCGGGTGGATCTGGTCGCCCATGGCGAGGCCTTTATCGAGGATCTGCCCTGAAACGCGTCGTCCCTTGGCGACCCCGGCGGTCTGCTAGCGCTTCATCTGGATAGCTGTCTGCACCACCTGGTCGCTTGTGGTGATGACTTTGCTGTTGGCGTCGAATCCTCTCTGAGTGATGATCATGTGTACGAATTCCGTGGCCAGATCCACGTTGGAGTTGTCCAGGGTGTTGGGCACGATGTTCCCGAGCCTGCCCTCCGATGCCCAGCCCAGGGAGGCAGCGCCGGCCTCGTTGGTGGCGGAGAAGAGGTTCCCGCCTTCGCGGAACAACCCCTGGGGATTGATGAAGTCCGCCAGGGGAATCTGGTACAGGGCCTGTTGCTGCCCGTTGGAGAAATTGCCGATGATGGTGCCGTCGGTCTCCACGTTGACGGACTGCAGGAAGCCCTGTTCGTAGCCGTTCTGGTCCTGGAAGATGGTGCTGGAGGCGGAGCTGAAGTTCGTCACGGCCAGAACCCCGCGCTGTGCATTGCGCATGGTCGGCAGGTCGGCGTAGCTGGTGCCCAGGTCCGCCATGGACGTGAAGCCGTCGGGTTGGCCCCAGCCGTCAGCAGTGTTCAGCCCCAGGTCCAGGACGCTCGTGATGGGCGCCGCGTCGGCCAGGGTGGCCGTCAGGACCGGATAGCCGTTTTCGTTCAGTTCCACCGGAGTCCAGGTGCTCTTGTCGTCGGATGTTCCCGAGAAGGCGGACATGGTCAGGAGTTCACCCGCCGGCGTGAAGGTCAGGGTGCCGGCCATAAGGACGCCTTTCTTGGTGTCCAGGCCGGAGGCGTCCTCGTCGGGCGGTATGGTGACGAGATATTCCCAGACGCGGTTGCCGCTGGTGTTGTCGTCCATTTGCTCGACAGGGTCGAAGAATGCCCGTAGCACATGACTTTCGCCGGTCTCGTCGTATATCCGGAGCGAGGATTCGTAGACGTAGTCCCCCGGGTCCAGGGGGTCTTCCTGGGATGCGTCCCAGTTGTCGAAGATGGCCGTGAAGGGGCTGTCCGAACCCGGGCTGCTGTTGTCGGAGCCGGAGTCAAGGTTGATGGACATGCGGATTTCCGTGGTGGCCTCGGGGTCGGATACCACGATGCCGCCTTCACCCGTCACGAGCAGGATGTCCTCCAGGGGGGCTGCCGAGGCTTCCGGCAGCGTCGTCCCCGACTCCAGGACGGATTCCAGGGGAAGGCGGTAGCCCTGTAGGATGTTGCCGCTCGGGTCGCGCAGGTAACCCGCGCTGTCGAACCGGAAATTCCCGGCCCGCGTGTAGTAGGTGTCGTCGCTGTTTTCGGGGGAGACCATGAAGAATCCGTACCCGCCGATGGAGATATCCGTGGCGGTGTTGGTGGTCTCCAGAGCCCCCACGCTCATGTCTCGATGGATGGAACTGATGCCCACGCCCTTGCCGATCTGATTTTCCACGGTGGACGCGGCCATCTGCTCGCTCATGAGGGTGCCGAAGAGCATCCGCGAGGATTTGAAGCCCACGGTGCTCACGTTTGCTATGTTGTCGGAGATGACCGACATGTTTTCCTGGTGCGCCATGACGCCCGTAACGCCGACATAAATGGACGAGGATACGCTCATGAAAGCCTCCACGGCTGATAAAAAGCTGAGTCGAAGGGGAATTTTTTTCCCGTACACCGGAAAGAATGCAGGAACGGTTCCAGGACTGCGTATGGTGCTGGGCACAGTGTTCCTGTGCCTGGCGGTTTCGGGCTGGGCCCTGGTGCTGCCGAGTCTGACGGCTCCGGGGCATCCGGGCTGGGAGGAAAAGGAGTTCGAGGGACGCACCGTCTATACCCCTCTGCCGGAGGAGGGGCTGCTCATGGCCGAGAGTCATGGCACCGCCTCTGGTCTTTTCCATGAGGGGACCATCGACCTGGCCGCCACGCCATGGCTGAACTGGTCCTGGAAACTGGAGAACGTGCTTTCGGGGCTGAACGAACGCGAGAAATCCGGGGACGACTACCCCGCGCGAATCTATGTGGTGGCCAAAGGGGGGATCGCTTTCTGGAGGACCAAAGCCCTGTCCTATGTCTGGTCGGGCTCCGAGGCCCCCGGGGCCATGTGGCCAAATCCCTTCACGTCCAACGCCTACATGATCGCCGTGCGCGGCGGTACGGACCGCCTCGGGGAACTCGTTTCGGAGAAACGCAATATCCGGGAGGACTGGAAGCGGGCTTTCGGTGAGGACATCCGGGAACTCGACGCCGTGGCCATCATGACCGACACGGACAACTCCGGTCTGAGCGCCAGGGCGTGGTACGGGCAGCCGAGTTTTTCCGCCGAGTGAAATAGCGGCCCCATAGGTCCTATAGGACCTCTGAAAAACCTTTTCAGCGGAACATGTATTTCAGCGCATAACCGAAAGACGGATACGCCCAGATCATGTTCTTCAGTTCGTCCGCGGTGACCTGCTTGCGCATGGCCAGGGCAAGGAGGTTGACGGTCTCCTCGGCCGCGTCGCCCAGGACGTGGGCGCCCAGGAGCAGGCCTGTCCCTTTTTCCACCAGGAGTCTGAAGCCGGCGCAACGCTGGCCGATGCGCTGGTATTCCGACCAGCCCGCGGCGTCGCCTTCGATGATGTCGAATTCCTTTCCCTCTTCCCGGGCCTGTTCCTCCAGAAGACCCACCGCCGCCAGGGGCGGATAGGTGAACAGGGCGTAGGGCGTGGGGTCGGGCGTGACCGCGTGGCGGATGCCGTCGATGAGGTTGCTGGCCACGACCTCGGCCTCCACGCTGGCCACGGGCGTCAGGGGCATGGTTTCGGCGATGACGTCCCCGGCGGCGAACACGGCCGGGTTGGACACGCTCTGCAGGAACTCGTTCACAGCCACGCCGTCTCCGCGCATCTCAACGCTTCCGGCGGCCAGGTCCAGCCGTTCCAGGGCGGGCACCCGGCCGGCGGCATTGACGATCATGTCCGCCTCGAAGCGCTGGCTGTCGCCGGCCGTCAGCACCAGCCCCGACCCGTCCTTGAAGACACCCCTGGGCGGGCAGTCCGTGTGAATGGCCACGCCCAGGTTCTGCATGTGGCCGCTCAGGCGCTCGGCCAGGATGCGGTCGAACTTGCGGAGCACGCGGTCGCTGCGGTGCACGATGGTCGTCTCGGCTCCGGCTGCGGCCGCGATGTGGGCCAGTTCAAAGGCGATGAAGCCCGCGCCGATGAACACGATGCGCCGGGGCAGGCGGGGCAGGTCCAGAAAGTCGTCGCTGGTGGAGAGGAGCCCGCTGCCCGGAAAGTCCAGGGTGCGGGGCGCCGCGCCCGTGGCGATGAGGATGTGCCGCCCCTGGAGCAAGTCCGGGCCGCTGGCGATGGTGTCCGGGGCCGTGAAGCGGCCGGGCGAGGTGTAGGTGTCGATGCCCTTGCTTTCGTAGTGGCGGCGGATCTTGGGCGGCAGGTCGTCGGTGAAGGACCGCTTGAAGCGCATGAGCGTCTCCCATTCGATGCGCGCCCGTCCCTCCACGCCTGTTCCGTAGGCGTTGTTCATTCGCTCCATGGTTTCGGCCGCATCGGCCAGGACCTTTTTGGGTTCGCATCCGCGCAAGGGGCACGTGCCTCCGAATCCGTCGGATTCGACCATGGCCACGCGCATGCCTGCGGCGCTGCAGCGCGAGGCAACGTGTCCGCCGGCTACACCCGAGCCGAGGACGATGATATCGTATTTCTTTTTGCTCATGGAGATTCCTGCAATGGGGTTTTGCCCAGGTTGTTGCCGGTGCGGCGGCCTTTGGGCACCAATTCCATGCATATCAAATCCGGCCGGGTCTGTCATGGGGCGTGGCCTGTGCCGCCATCCCTCCGGAATGGCGGCAAAAAGAAGCCCCCGGACACGGGACTCGTGCCGGGGGCGGAAAATCGGTCAGGGATCGTTTACATGGCCATGAGTCGGGCCACGCGCTCCTCGGTGGCGGGGTGGGTCGAGAACAGGCTGGCCAGCTTGTTCGAGGTCAGGGGATTGACGATGAACATGTGCGAAGTGGCCGGGGTGGCTTCCTGCATGGGTATCCTGGTGGCGGCCTGCTGCAGTTTCGTGAGTGCGCTGGCCAGGGCCTTGGGCTTGCCGCACAGTTTCGCCCCGCCCTCGTCGGCCATGAATTCGCGGGAGCGCGACACGGCCATCTGGATGAGCATGGCCGCGATGGGCGCGATGATGGCCATGGCCAGGGCGCCGAAGATGCCTCCTCCCTCGTCGTCATCTCCACGGCCCATGCCGAAAATGGCCGCCCACTGCAGCATGTTGCCGAGCATGGCGATGGCGCCGGCGATGGTCGCGGCAATGGTTGAAATGAGGGTGTCGCGGTTCATGACATGCGTCATTTCGTGGGCCATGACGCCTTCGAGTTCGTCGCGGGACAGGATGCGCATGATGCCCGTGGTGGCGGCCACGGCGGCATTCTCCGGGTTGCGGCCCGTGGCGAAGGCGTTGGGCGTGTCCGAGGGAATGACGTAGACCTTGGGCATGGGCAGGTTGGCCTTGCGTGCCAGGTTTTCGACGATTCCGTAGAAGTCCGGGCTGTCGGCCCTGGTCACTTCGCGGGCGTTGTACATCTTGAGGACGATCTTGTCCGAATTCCAGTAGGCGAAGAAATTCATGCCGCCCGCGATGAGGAAGGCGATGATCATGCCTGTCTTGCCGCCTATGGCGCCGCCCATGGCGATGAGCAGAACGGTCAGCATGGTCAAAAGAAGCGTGGTCTTTATCTGATTCATGGAAATCCTCCGGTTTGTGCCTCGGGTAAAGAAAAAGACCCTTATCCGAAGCTGTGCTGGATAAAGGTCTTGCTGATCTCGACGTAGGTCGGATTCCCGGGTCCGGGCGCGTGCGCCGTACTGACGAACCGCGGGTCGGCGCCGGAACCTCCCGGCAGCCGCTAGCTACTCCCCTTTGACGTGTATCTGATTAAGTTTCGGAGAGTGGGGTGTCAAGAGGCCGACTCGCTCTCCTTGGGTTTCTTTTTTCTGCCCTTTTTGCCGTGCCGGGTTTCGGCGGAGATGTTCTCATCGTTTTCGAACTCTGTATCGTCGAATTCGTCGTCGGAGTGCCCCTTCCTGTCCTCCTCCTCGCGGATGACGCGGCGCAGGACCTTGCCCACGATGCTCTTGGGCAGGTCTTCGCGGAATTCGATCTGCTTGGGCACCTTGTAGTTGGCCAGCTTCTCTCGGCAGTAGGCCAGGACCTCGGCCCTGGTCAGGGTCTCGCCTTCGCGCAGCACGATGTAGGCCTTGATGATCTCGCCGCGCGTGGGGTGCTTGATGCCCACGCTGACGGCCTCCTTGACGGCCGGGTGCTCGTGCAGGACCTCGTCGATCTCGCGCGGGTAGACGTTGTAGCCGCCGGTGATGATCAGGTCCTTCTTGCGGTCCACGATGAAGAAATAGCCTTCCTCGTCCATGTAGGCGATGTCGCCGGTGTACAGCCAGCCGTTGCGCAGCACTGAGGCCGTCTCGTCGGGGCGGTTCCAGTAGCCCTGCATGACCTGAGGGCCGCGCACGACCATTTCGCCGATCTTGCCCACGGGCAGGGGCAGGGCGCCGACCTCCATGTCCACGATGACGGCGTCCGTGTCCGGGAAGGGCAGGCCGATGGAGCCGGTCTTGCTCTTGCCGTGCAGGGGGTTCAGATGGGTGATGGGCGAGGCCTCGGTCAGCCCGAAACCTTCGACGATGCTCGCGCCCGTCAGCTCCTTGAATTTCTCCATGACCGGGACAGGCATGGGCGCCGAGCCGGAGATGCAGTATTTCACGGAGGACAGGTCGAATTTTTCGAGCTTCTTCTGCTGCAGCAGGGCGATGAAGATGGAGGGTGCGCACGGGAAGATGGTCGGGCGTTTCTTGTGGATGGTCTTGAGCACGTCCAGGGGCACGAACTTGGCCATGGGCACGAAGGTCGCGCCGATGAGGGTGCCGAAATTGACGCCCACCGTCAGGCCGTAGATATGAAAGAGGGGCAGCAGGCCCAGGATGATCTCGCCTTCCTCGCGGATGGTGTGCAGGAAGGCCTTGGCCTGCTGGGCGTTGCAGCACAGGTTGGCGTGGGTGAGCATGACGCCCTTGGACACGCCCGTGGTGCCGCCGGTGTATTGCAGGGCGGCCAGGGCCTTGGCGGGATTGACCGGGTGCGGATTCTCTATGGCGGTGCGTTTCAGCAGGCCCTTCCAGGGCAGGACGGCCTTGCCGTCGTAGGGGATGCGTTCGAGCTTGTATTCCCGCCGGGATTTGAACGTGTACAGCAGGTTCAGGGGGAAGCCCAGGCAGTCGGCGATGGACGTGACGAAGATGCGCTCCAGGTGCAGCTTGTCGTGCAGGCCGTGTATGCGTTTCCACAGGAGGTTCAGGGTGATGAGGGTCTTGGCTTCGGAGTCGTTGAAGTGGTGGACCAGCTCCTTTTCCATGTAGAGCGGGTTGGTCATGACCACGACCGCGCCGAGCTTGAGGCAGGCCCAGTAGGAGATGACCGCCTGGGGGCAGTTGGGCAGCATGATGGCCACGCGGTCCCCGGCGCGCACGCCCGACTTCTTGAGGTTTGCGCTGCACAGATCCACCAGGCGCTTGAGCTTTTTATAGCTCACGGACCAGTTGTTGAACGAGATGGCCGTCCGGTCTGGATGGGCGGCGGCGGTCCGTTCCAGGATCTT
This sequence comes from uncultured Desulfovibrionaceae bacterium, assembly GCA_964597325.1. Lineage (GTDB taxonomy): Bacteria > Desulfobacterota > Desulfovibrionia > Desulfovibrionales > Desulfomicrobiaceae > Desulfomicrobium. The sequence goes on along the minus strand of CAZQYA010000086.1, from coordinate 3,483 downwards.
GTAGAGGGGAATGGCCTCGTAATCGAGATGCCCTTTGACTTCCGGGTCGTAGTGTTCGAGCCAGATCCTGTTGATGCCGTCGTCGATCATGCTTCCCCCCTCGCGTAAAACGTGAAGAATCGTCCTACAGTCCCGCGCCTTTTGAGGCAAGCCCCCGCGGGGGGACCGGCGCAGCCCGGTCCGCAAACTCCTCAGAATCGGGGAGCAACGCACTCCAGAACGCCATCAAGGTTGATCGAGGATCATGAGGACCTCCATGTGCCATGTCCCGGGGAACATGTCGAAGAGGTACATGGACGACAGCTTCCAGCCGGCGTCGAGGAGGGGGCGGGCGTCGCGCATGGTGTTGACCACGTCGCAGGACACCCAGACCAGGCGCCTGACGCCCGGCATGTCCAGGAGGGTCCTGCCGATGCCCTTGGCGCCGGTGCGCGGCGGGTCGAGGATGACGGCCTCCGGGGCGAAGGCGCGGATCATGTCCCAGGAGGCGGGCTTGGCCAGGTTCGCCGCCTGGAAGGTCACGGAAGGAAGCTTCAGCCGCGCGGCGTTTTTTTTGCCCGTCTCCACGGCCGGTGTGGAGCCCTCCACGGCCAGGACCGTGCGGCCCGTGCTCGCCAGGGGCAGGGCGAAGTTCCCCGCGCCGGAGAACAGGTCCGCGATGCGTCCGAAGCCGTCCAGATGGTCCAGGGCCGTGCGGACCAGGTGCCGATTCAGGCCCCAGTTGGCCTGAAAGAAGGTGTGGGGCGGCAGGCGCAGGGTCAGGCCGAAGTCCGGGAAGGGGAAAGACAGCAAGGTTTTGTCGCGTTCCGTGGCGGCTTTGCCGGTTTCGGGGCTGGCGGCGATGGTGAAGCGGCCGTCGGGGAGCGTGGCGGCCAGATCCTGCATGGCCCCGGCCAGGGGAGCGGCCAGGAGGTGGCAATCCGTCAGGGGGACGAGGTCGTTGCTGGCGTGGGCCATGGCGTGGGGGCGTCCGCCGCGCACGTGGATCTGCCCGCGCCAGCGGTAGCGCCAGCCGTCGGGGCTGGCCATGGGGACGATCTGCGGCAGGCCTGCGGCGTGGGCGCGGCCCACGGCGCGGGGCAGGGCGTCGCGCAGGATGTCCATCTTGAGGTCGAGGCCGGCCTCGGGCGAGACCATGCCGAAACGCGACCCGCCGCACAGGGCGGCGTGGGGGCAGGGGTGGACGCCGCGCACGGGTGAGGGTTCGAGGATGCGTACGGCCTCGGCCTGCAGGTAGTCTTTGGAGGCTTTGGTCACGCGCGCCTCGACAAGTTCACCGGGCAGCACGCCGGGTTCGAGCATGACCACCTGCCCGGATTCCAGTCGGGCCAGCCCGCGGCCACGCCAGAGGAGTTTTTCCGTGCGCAGGGTCAGTGTTTCCCCGTTCATGCTATCCCTGTCCGAGCCAGCTGACGAAGATGCGATGCAGAAGCTTGACTGCTGCGGTCTCCGAGACCTGGGTGCCGGGAATCGGAGCGAGTTCGCACATGTCCATGCCCACCATGTTCGGGCCCACGCCGTCCAGCCAGAGCTGCTTCAGGAAGCGGCTCATCCAGGGATACCTGATGCCCCCCGGCTCCGGGGTTCCCGTGCCGGGGATGACCGACGGGTCCATGCCGTCCACGTCGAAGGACAGATAGAGCGGTCGGCTGCCCACGAAGTCGCGCACACGGTCGGCGGCGTCGCATGGTGTCGGCAGATCCCATGCGAAGAGGGTCATGAGTTCGGACGGGGGCTGGGCGCGCATGAAGTCGCGCTGTTCGCGGCACAGGGAGCGGATGCCGAGCTGCACCAGGGGAATGTTCAGCTGCCGGGCGCGGGCCATGATGCAGGCGTGGGAGTAGGGCGTGTCGCCGTAGCTTTCGCGCAGGTCCGCGTGGGCGTCGATGTGCAGGATGACCAGGTCAGGGTGCGCGGCCCTGTAGAATTCGAAAAGGGGCAAGGGCACGGAATGCTCTCCACCCAGGGTCAGGACGAAATCCGTGGATGCGTCCAGCTCCTGCAGGCGTTCACGCATGGCCCGGTGCAGGGATTCGGGGCTCTCCTCCGGGGCATGGACCGGGGGCAGGGGCGTGAAATGCGCCAGGTCGGTCAGATCCAGGTCCATCTCGGCGTCGTAGGACTCGATCTGCACACTGGCGTGAAACAGGGCCTCGGGTCCCAGGCGCGTGCCCGTTCCGTAGCTGACGGTACCCTCGTAGGGGACGGGCAGCACGAAGACGTTCCGGCCTTGGCGCGGGCCGAGATCGAAGAATTCACTGTTCATGGAGGTCTCCTTGAGCGGCGGACGCGGCGTCCGGCCCCGTCCGGCAGGATTAGAGCGGCGTGCGCGAACGCAGCAGCATGTTGCCGATGCCCTTGGCCTTAAGCTGTTCCTTGAGGGCTACGGCCGAGTCCACGGTGCCCTGGTGGTGCACGTAGACGCGGTACCAGGTCTTGCCTTCATGGGCGGCGGTGACCACGGACGTCTTGAGGCCCGAGAGATTATGACGTTTGATGAAGGTCCTGGCCTGCTCCATGGAGGCCAGGGCCGCGATCTGGTAGTTGAAGACGAAGACGTCAGCCTTGGGGGCCTGGTCCACGGAACGCCCGGCGGCCACGGCCGCGGCCATCAGGTCAGCCTGGATGGTGGACTCCTTCTGCTGGGCCGGTTTTTTAACCTGCGGCGCTGGTTTTTCTGCCTGCGGTTTCGGAGGCTTGGGCGGCGTCTCGGGCTTCGGGGGCGTCTTGGGCTTTGCGGGCGGGGCCGGGGCCGGCGCAACAGAGCTTGGCCCCTGCCTCAGTTTCTCGAAGAATTCCAGTTCCTCGCCTTTGAGTACTTCCTCGTTCTTTTCCGTCAGCAAGGGGAAATCTTCCGGGAGGACCTGCCTGGCCACATCCATGGCCATCTCCTCGGGCTGGTAGCCGCGTCCGACGATGACGCCCAGGATGAAGGACCAGGCCATGCCGATGATGACGAGCACGGCCAGGGTCATGAAGCCGGACAAGCCCAGCTGGAAGCTGAACGAGCCCTTCTTCTTGGTATCCTTCTTTTTGGTGGTGCTCTTCTTTTTCGTGATCATGGTCTCAGGGGTGCCGGGGTTCTACATGCGTTCGGGCGCGTTGACCCCCAGCAGGTCGAGTCCGCTTCCGATGACCGAGGCCACGGCCCGGAAAAGGAGGATGCGCGCCCGCAGGAGATCCTGGTCCTCGCCGGAGAGGATGTGGTGCACGGTATAGTAGCGATGCAGCAGTCCTGCAAGCTCCATCAGATAATAGCTGACATGATGGGGCGAGAGGGTGCGCGCGGCCAGTTCCAGGGTGTCCTCATAGGCATCGAGGCACTTGAAGAGGGCCTTGTCCTCGGGAGTGGTCAGCATGGCCATGAGCGCGGCCGACGGCTCGGGCAGTTCCACGCCCTGTTCCTCGGCTTTGCGCATGAGGGAGCAGATGCGGGCGTGGGCGTACTGCACGTAGTAGACCGGGTTGTCCATGGACTGCTGC
>CAZQYA010000085.1:0-13300 GCA_964597325.1 uncultured Desulfovibrionaceae bacterium | reverse complement strand
GTCTACCGGTTCGATGCCGTCAAGGTCGTGGCCGACAGGGTCCAGGCCGGAAAGACGACCATCGAGGTTCCGGAACTGGAGTCCCTGCCGTCGCGAACGGGGTCTGTCACCGAGGCATTGAAGGTGGTTCCGAATGTCCAGTTCTCCAACGAGGAGACCTCTTCCTTCACCGCAGGTGAGATACGCCCGCCGCGCGTTTCCATTGCCGGCGCCAAGCCCTACGAAAACAACTTTCTCATCGATGGCATGAGCGTCAGCAACACCCTCAATCCCAATGGCCTGGGTGCTGACGGCGATTCCGTTTCTCCGGGACAACTGGACGTGAACGGCGCCGACCAGACCATTTTTTACGATACGAGTCTGGTGGACAGCGTTACGGTCTACACCAGTAACGTGCCGGCCAAATACGGGGCGTTCGTGGGCGGTGTGGTCGATGCGGAACTCAAGGATCCGCGAACCGACAGATGGCACGGTCTGCTGTCAGGCAGGTATACCCGCAGCGAGTGGTTCGATTTGCGGGGAGTGGACGATGAATCCGAATCCTCCGATATGCAGCCCAGGTTCCGGCACCATGCCCTGCAGGCCGCCGTGGACGGTCCTCTGGGAGAAAACGCCGGTCTCCTGCTGTCGGTGTCCAAGAGGTGGTCCGTCATTCCCCTGGTCCTTGAGGAAAACGATGGTTCCTTCACGGACAAGGATCAGTATCGCTCCAACGAGAATTTTTTTGCCAAGCTGCTGTACACCCCCCGCAATGATTTGGAATTGAGGCTGGACGCAACCTACGCCCCATACGTCGAAGAACGGTGGCGGCCCAGTTGGCCCGGCAGTGAATGGGAACTGGAGAACAGGTCCTGGCGTTTTGCCGGCGAAGCCGTCTATCTGCCCGGGTGGGGGAAGGTCACGGGCAAGCTTGTCTATGCCCTGAACGGCTACAGCCGCGACTCCGCGTCCAATTTCAGGGAGCAGATCAGCGGGTCCGGGGTGCCGGATTCCGAAGAGGTCTTCAGGGGCGGGCTTGGAGACGCTGAAACGACCAACAGGGCGTTCGATGCAGGGCTCGACCTGGAGTTCGATGAATTTCGGACGGGAGATGTTTTCTGGAGTTTGTCCACCGGCTTCGACCTGAGCAACGTCACTACGGATATGTGGAACGAAGCGGCCGCGATCAGCGTCTACTCGTTGAGATCCAGTGGCAGTTGGGTACTGACGGAGGCCGACTATCCGGAATCCGAACAGTCCGGGACCCTCAATACCCTGGGCTGGTATGGGCAGGCCCAGATCCGCTGGGGGCGTTTCACGCTGACGCCAGGCCTGCGTGTGGATCACGAGGACTTTTCCCACAATACGGACCTGGCGCCGCGGCTGAAGGCTGAACTGGACACCATGGGAGACGGTACGCTGCGGCTTGTCGCAGGGGCCAATCGCTACTATGGGGGGCAGCTCAGGGCGTACGCCTTCGACCGGGACCGCGGGTCCTTCACGAGGATGGAGTTTTCAAGCGGTACCGTCCGTTTTTCGGAAGGTACCGACAACAGCTACCAGGCCAAGGGACTGGACACGCCGTACTCCGACGAACTCATGGCCGGCGTCCTGGGCGAGATCGCCGGGCTCGAGTACAGCCTGGAGCTGGTGCACCGCGACCATCGCAAACAGATCATCAGCAAGTCGGCGGGCGACGATCTCTACGAACTCACCAACGACGGCAAGAGCACCTTCGACGGGATCACCCTGACCCTGGCTCGCGCCTTCGAGACCGAGCGTTTCGGTACGCATACGTTCCGCCTCGGTGCGACCAAGTCCCGCTCCAGGACCTTCAACGGAGCCTACACGAGCGAAGTCGACGTGTTCGACGAGAGCGGCGGCTATCCCTACGATTACGATCAGGTCTACTACAACGGCGAGATCATCGACCGCAGCGACATGCCGGCCGACGATTACAACGCCCCCCTGGTGGTGACCTTTTCCTGGCACGGCAGTTTTTGGGAGGACAGGTTCCGGGTGAATTGCGTGAACCGCTGGCGCGATTCCACCACCGGTATCCTGAGCGATCAGCGTACGGCCGACGAGACCCCCTACGGTACGACGGCTTCGCGCCCCACCACGGAGAGTTCCGAATGGCTCAATGCCCAGGGTGAGTATCACGACGCCTACAGGAAAGGGGTCATATCGGGCGGCCTGATGACGGACGTGTCCTTCGAGTTTGACGCCTTCAAGGAAGATCTGTTCACCATGAGTCTGCTCTTTGACGTCAGCAACGTGTTCTCCTCGGACGGTCACTCAAACGTGAACGTGCCCGGCGAACTGCGCGAGTTCGAACACGGCCGCGCCTACTACGCCGGCATCCGCTGCGAGTTCTAGTTTTCCTCCCGTTCCACCGGTTTGAAGCCGTTTCACTGCGACAGGATCGTCGCGGCGAAACGGCTTTTTCAGCATTCAATGCGGGGTGCGCATACTCTTCGTTTGGTCGGGGAGGCGCGTCGCGCCGACGGGTCCTAGATGGTATACCTGCGGTGCAGGCGCTGTTCGAGCCTGCCCGCGGCCATGGAGCAGGAGAAGGTCAGGACGAAGTACAGGAGGGCCACGCAGGTCCAGACCTCCATGGTCAGGTAGGTCGTGGCCATGAGCTGCATGCCCTGGAAGGTCAGCTCCTGGATGGAGATGACCGAGACGATGGCCGAGTCCTTGATGGTGGAGATGATCTGGCCGGCCAGGGGTGGGATCATGTTCCGCACGGCCTGGGGCATGATGATGAAGAGAAGCAGTTTTGCCCGGGGGAACCCCAGGGCCCGGCCCGCCTCCCACTGGCCCGCTTCGACAGACAGCACCCCGCCGCGTACGATTTCCGCGACATACGCCCCTTCGTAGAGGCCCAGAGTAAAGGCCGCCGTCACAAAGGCATCGACCTGTTCGACACGCCCCACGAGGACTCCGGCCACGGTCCGGATCCATTCGGGGGCCGTGCGCAGGGCGTCCTGCAGGCCGATGGCCGGCGCAATCTGGTCGGCCAGAAAAAAGTAGCAGAGAAAGACGAGGACCAGGGGCGGCAGGTTCCTGCAGATTTCGACGTAGGTCGCTCCCACGAGACGCAGGTACAGGCTCGGGCTTGTCCGTGCCATGCCGGCCCCGGCCCCGAGAAACAGAGCGATGAGCGCGGACCAGCACGTCAGGCGTACGGTGGTGAAGACCCCCTGCAACAGAAGTCCCGGGCGGCCGTCGTCCCGCACGAGATACTGGACGAGCACTCCCCACTCCCTGGCTCTCCCGTCCGGAGCCTCCATGTTCCAGAAGAGAGCGCCGAAACCCGCGGCGAGAAGCGTCAGGAGTGCGAGATCGAGCGGGGTCAGTCGCGGGCGTCGGCCCGCCCGGGACCCGATGGATCCCGGACGCTGAATTCCTCTCACTTGATCAGTTTTTCCCAATCCATGGTCTTGAACCAGTAGTCATAGCGTTCCTTGAGCCACCCTTCGGATTCGACCACGATGATCCAGTTGTTCAGGAAGTTCAGGAAATCCGGGTCGCCCTTGCGTACGGCAAAGCCGATGGGCTCCTTGGTGAAGGTCTCGGCCAGGGGCAGGTAAAGCCTGTCTTTGTTGCGGATGGCCTGCTGCTCCGGGAAGGGGGCCGAGGCGACCATGGCGTGGGCCCGGCCGTTCAGGACTTCCTGCAGGGCCTGGGCCTCGTCGTCGAACATCCGCACCGTGGCTTTGGGCATGTGCTTTCTGGCCGCGGCCACGGAAGTGGCGCCGGTCTTGGCGGCGAGGATGATCTCAGGCTTGTCGAAGTCCGCCAGGGAACTCAGTCCCGGTGCGGCCTTGGAACTGGCCACCATGGACATGCCGGAATATTCGTAGGGGTTGCTGAAGTTGACCTTGATGTTGCGTGCGGGCTGGATGCCCATGCCGCCGATGATGATGTCGAATTTGCCGGTCAAAAGCGCAGGGATGATGCCGGACCATTTGGTGGGTACAAACTCAGCCTGCACGCCCATGTCGTCGGCCAGTCGGCGAGCCACGTCAATCTCGAAGCCGATGTATTCGCCGTTCTTGTCCTTCATGGCCCAGGGGACGAAGGTGTCGAAACCGACGCGCAAAACGCCGCGCTCCAAAGCCTGGTCCAAGGCGCTTTTTTCCGCGGCGTGCGCGTTGGCCGGGAACAGGGCACCGCCCAGAATCAGACAACACATCAGGAATGAAAGTATTTTGTGCATGAATCCTCCAGGTGTGAAGTTGACGATTGTTTTTCGAGGAGCCTGGCCAGGGACGACAGGATGCCCGTGAATACCAGGTAAATGGCCGCGACCACGAACCAGATTTCGAAGGTCAGGAATGTCTCGGCCACAATGGCCTGACCATGCATTGTCAGGTCGTAGATGGCAATGGTGGACACCAGCGCCGAATCCTTGATGAGTGACACGCCCTGACTGGTCAGAGGCGGCAGGACGTTACGCAGGGCCTGGGGCAGGATCACCAGACGGTAGATGGTGGACCTTTTCATGCCGAGGCTCAGGGCGCCTTCCCATTGTCCGCGGGGAATGGCCAGGATGCCGGCTCGGATGATTTCCGAGGCATAGGCCCCCTCGAAAAGGGACAGGGCCAGGACGGCGGAGGCCATACGCCCCATGTCCACGGCCGGGGCGAGGACGAAGTAGACGAAGAAGATCTGGACCAGGAGCGGGGTGTTGCGGATCAGTTCCAGATAGCACCGGGCTACGGCCTGGCCGACCACAGAGTCCGACAATCGCAGCAGGGCCGTGGTCAGGGCCAGAGCCGCTGCGCCGCAAAGCCCCAGACCCGAAACCATCAGGGTGATGCCCGCTCCCTGGAGCAGGGGCCCGGGGCTGCCGTCGGGCAGTATGATGAAGCGCGGCACCCTGTACCATTGCCAGTTGTAGCCCATGGTTTCTGCGCCGCGCAATACGGCCCAGGTCACGAAAATCATGGTCGCGACATAGGCGGCTACTGCGCAGAACGCGCCACAACGGCAACGCATCCGAAGGAATGGGTTTTTGAATGTCATTGGGAGAGAAACCCTGCGGCCCGGGGGCCGCAGGAGAGGTTTATTCGGGTCGAAGAGTCATGACGGGGACAGGGGACGTCTTGACGACCTTTTCGGCCACCGAGCCGAACAGGAGGCGGTTCAGCCCCTGTCGTCCGTGGGTAGCCATGATGATGATATCCGCTTTTTCCGCCTCTGCCAGGTTGACGATGGCCTCGGCGGCGTCGCCGCTGACAACCTTGCCCGTGGCCTGCACGTCGGCAAAGTGCTTGGCCACGAAGTCGGTCATGGTTTTCTCGGCTCCGGTGACAATGTCTCCGACGAGCTGCGGCAGGGACGCCGCGGGTAGGTCGAAGATTTCATACTGGATCATGGAGGGGGCCACGTAAACCACCAGTACCTCTGCCTCAAATTTCAGGGCGAATTCACGGGCCGTCTTGGCGATGGCCGCGCTGGCGTCCGAAAAATCCACAGGGCAGAGAATTTTCTTGAACATGCTCATCGCTCTACCTCCCGGTTGACGAAGTGTTTTTCTATCCTGCCAATTTCACGAGTCAAATTTAACACAGCTGAAAAACATTGCAAGGCCAAGGTGTTGAAAAATATGCGGCCCGATGCGGTCGGGCTCTGTTTCTCATGTCACGATCCGGTTACAGGCCGGACGGGACGGAAAAGCCGGGGAATCGTCGGCTGGCTCCGATGCTCGTGTGACGGTCTGAGTCGGCGTGCGGCGGTGGCTGTCGGGGGCGGCCCAGGGTGTTCGCCCGAGGCCGAATCGGATGCCGGAGGTGTCGATCGTGGAGCCTGGGCCGGAATTGAACTGTTCATTTGGGAAAAAAAGGTGTAAGTTTCTGCACATCGCAGATTTCGCATTGGACTCGAAAACGTTTACACGACAGGGGGATTTCATGAGAAAGTTGGGTTTGCTCGGTGTGCTTGTGTTGGTATTCGCGCTTGCCATGGCCGGCGGTTGCGCGAAGAAAGTCGCCTCGACTCCCGAGGGGACGACGGTGTCCGGATCTGGGGATAGTTCCACGGCGGCCCCGAGCGGACTGACGGACGCGCAGCGTCTCGCGGAACAGCAGCGCCAGGCCATGGACAAGCTGGGCGCCGACAGAATTTATTTTGCTTTCGACAAAAGCGATCTGACGGACGAGTCCCGGCAGATTCTGGCCGCCAAGGCCGATTTGCTGAAGGAATTTCCCGTTCTGACCATGCTTGTAGAGGGGCACTGCGATGAGCGCGGTACCAACGAATACAACATGGCCCTGGGTGAACGCCGCGCCCGCGCCGCATACGACTATCTGGTCATGCTGGGCGTCGAGCCCACCCGCCTGACGGTCATCAGCTATGGCGAGGAATATCCTGCGGTCCCCGGCTCCGATGAAGCCGCCTGGGCCAAGAACAGACGCGCCGAATTCAAGGCTTCGACCTTCTAAACGCCGCTTTTGCCCGGACTGCGGTCCGTCCGGTTTTGTCTCGTGACCCGCCTTCCGCGCAGGAGGGCGGGCTTTTTTTGTCCCTCGGCCCCCTCTTTTTTTGAGTGGCTTCAACCATCTGTCTTGGGCCGTTTCATACTGAGGCCGGTTCTCCAATTTCCGTTCGCAACCTGCGGTACAGGCCCCGGAACTGGTGGTAGGTCAGACCGAGCATGTCGGCGGCGCGTTTCTGGTTGTGGCGGCTGCGCGTAAGGGCTGTGCGCAGGTATGATGTCTCGATCCGACGCACTGCCTCATGCAGGGGGACGTCCAGGTTCGCCTCGGTGCGGGGGCTTGGCGAGCGCGTCTCGGGCCGGACGGACTGCTGCGGGCTTTCGCCGGCAGAGGGCCGGAAAGGTGAGCCGAACGGATCGAAGTCCACTTCTTTTACCGTCCCTCCTTCCGCTCGATACACGGCCCTCTCCACGACGTTTCGCAACTCCCGTACGTTGCCAGGCCACGGGTGGCTTGCCAGGGCGTCCCTGGCGCTCTCGGAGAATGCTGGGCGTTCGTCCAGTCCGAGGTATACGGCCATGCGCGTGGCGAAATGTTCCGCAAGCCGTTCCACGTCGCCCTCCCGTTCGCGCAGTGGGGGGACGGTCAGGACTTCGAAGCTCAGTCGGTCCAGCAGGTCCTCCTTGAATTTTCCCTCGCGCGCCCTGCGGGGAAGGTCCGCGTTGGTGGCTCCCACCAGGCGTACGCTGACGTTCACGGGCGTCGAGCCGCCAACCCGGTCGAAGGTCCCGTATTCCGCCACACGGAGAATCTTTTCCTGGGCCTCCAGGGACAGGTTGGCGATCTCGTCGAGAAAGAGCGTACCGCCCTCGGCCAGTTCGAACCTGCCCTTGCGCCTGCTCTGGGCGCCGGTGAACGCGCCGGCTTCGTGCCCGAAGAGTTCGGACTCCAGCAGGGTGCCGGGAAGGGCGGCGCAGTTGAGCGCAACAAAAGGACCCTGCCAACGCGGGGACAGGTAGTGCAGTTTGGCCGCAGCCAACTCCTTGCCCGTGCCGCGCTCGCCGATGATGAGCACGGGCCGGTCGATGCGGGCCACCCGTGAGAGGCGTTCCTGGAATTGAAGAAAGGCTTCGGATTGGCCTACGGCCTCGGCTTGGATGTGGGGCTGAGTGGCTTTCATTGCTATAAAATAGTTTTTTTTGCCAAACTATGCAATATTTTGCCACAAACGATTGGGGCGAAATGGTGAAAAGCGCGTATTTTCGTGAAAATGTGGCGTATTCTGGTTGGCATGATGCCTGCTTTAACCAGACAAACATCGAAGACGCGGAGGTCGCAATGGGTATTTTCACTCGATTCAAGGATATCGTCGGTTCCAACATCAATTCCATGCTCGACAGGGCCGAGGAACCCGAGAAGATGATTCGGCTCATGATCCAGGAGATGGAGGAGACCCTCGTCGAACTCAAGGCCTCCTGTGCGGGCCTCATGGCCGATCAGAAGCGCCTGCTGCGGGAGCGGGACCAGTTTCGGGATCGTACGGAATTGTGGGAAAACAGGGCGCAGTTGGCCATGGAAAAGGGGCGTGAGGATCTGGCCCGCGAGGCGCTTGGTGAGAAGCTCGAAGCCCAGCGCGCCGCCGAAGGGCTGGTGCGCGAGGTGGAGCGGTTTTTGGTGCTCATCGAGCAGGCCCGGGAAGATATCGAGATTCTCGAAGCCAAGCTCGAATCCGCAAAGGAGCGGCAGCGCAGTCTGGCCAAGCGCGTTGCCCGTGCGGATCAGCGCATACGTGCACGTTCGAGTGTCACGCGCGTTCAGTCCGCTGATGTGCTCATGCGTTTCGACCAGTTCGAGCAGCGGATCGAACGCATGGAAGCCGAGGCCGAGATAGCTGCGCCGCGTCGGGGACGCGATCTGGAGCGTGAGTTTTCGCTTCTGGAAGGCGGGGACGAGGTCGAGGAGCAGTTGGCCGCCATGAGGGCTTCCAGGAAGAAGTGATTCATGGCTGAAAATGTGTTTGGCTCATAAAGCCCCCTCGGGTATGCTGGGACGAACACGCAAGGAGAACATGCATGGAACATATGTTGGGCTTTTTCTTCATTCTCATGGCGGCGGGACTGCTGCTGGTCGGCGCGGTGATCTTCGGGGTCATCAGGCTTTTTACGCGCACAGGCCGGGAGAGCGTGGAGAACGAGGCGCAGATGATCCAGGAGATGTATCAGAACCTGGCTCGCATGGAACAACGCATCGAGTCCCTTGAGACGATTCTTCTGGAGAAGGACGCAAAGGAGGGCAGAATATGAGACGATACGGCAACGGCGGTCGCCGCATGGGGCGCGATCGGCATTTCGGGTATTCCAGCGGGCGCTGGACCCGGCCCCTCCAGGAACGCGGCGCATTGTACCGGGCCCGGGATGGCGTGTTCCTGGGGGTGTGCAAGGGGCTGGCACGGCATTTCGACCTTCCGGTCGGGCTGTTGCGCGCCATTGTGCTCCTCCTGTTCTTCGTCACGGGCATCTGGCCAGTGGGCCTTTTGTACCTGATCGCCGCCATGCTCATGCGCATGGAGCCTGTGGTGCCCTTCGGCAACGCCGACGAAAAGGAATTCTATGATTCCTATTCCAGCTCGCGCGCGAACGCGCTGCAGCGGATGAAACGGACTTTCGAGAGTCTGGACCGGCGCCTGCGGCGCATCGAGGACGTGGTCACCAGCCGGGACTTCGAGTGGGAACGCCGAATGCGCGGCTGATACGTTTTTTTTCTGGGAGGTGGTATGAGAGGAAAATTGCAAAGAGGCGTCCGGCGACATGCCTGGGGCGCCTTTCACCGGCAGGGGGGATTTCTCCTTGCCGGTTTCGTGCTTGTCGTGGCTCTGGCTATCATGGCCGTATTTCAGTTAGCCGCTCCGCTTCGCGGGTCTGCGGATGGTCAGGTGGCCGCTGCCGGGCTCATGCCCGAACCCGTTCGGGCGGCGTTCGTTTCCGGGAGTGGGGTTGGTTCCGCAGCAGCGATCGTCCCGGCCGCAGCTGCGCCCAAGCAGGAGAAGAAGCTCGAAGAGTGGCGCGAGGAGGGCATCCGCATGGCTGCCGAACTGACGGGAATTCCCGAGGAATTTTTTCGCTGGCTGCAGGACAAGGGCGTACCCGTGGGCGAGTTTATGCGATTTCTCATGCCGTTTCTGGAATGGCTGGAGATGGTCGAGCCGCACAACGGGACGACCCATCCGCCTCAGCCCCGAAATCAGCCCCGCGAGACAGCCGTCTGAGGATTCAGGGGCTTCCCGCCACCTCCCCGCGTCATGCCGCACTTCCTCTCTCCGGGGATTTGCGGCATGTGTGTTTTGTCGTCCCGGTTTTGCAGCGTCTGTGTCCGGCATGACGACATAACGGCCGCCTCGCGGTTTGTTCCCACAACATTCGGCCACAGGGGGCGTCGTGACCGTACTCGCTCTTGAACTTGTCTTTATCGCGTTTCTCATCGCTATCAATGGCGTTTTCTCCATGTCTGAGATTGCCGTGCTGACCTCCCGGCGCCATAAGCTGGCACGGGAAGCAAAGCATGGCAATTCCAGGGCGCGTCTCGTGCTTGAACTGGCCGGACACCCCGAGAAGTTCCTGTCCTCGGTGCAGGTGGGCATCACCCTGGTCGGCATCCTTACGGGCGTCTTCAGCGGCGCCACCATTTCCGAACTCCTATCCATCGAGATCACTTCGAAGCTCGGCGTGTCCGCGGAAATCGCCGAGACCGCGGCCGTCTTCATCACGGTTTCCGTGATCACGTACTTCACGCTCATCTTCGGCGAACTCCTGCCCAAGAAGATCGCCATGGCCAATCCCGGCGCATCGGCCAAGGCCATTGCGCCGCTCATCAGGCTCGTTCAGATCGCGGCGCGTCCCGTCGTGCTGGTGGTGTCCTGGAACGTGCATGTCCTCGGGCGGTTTTTCGGCATCGGCGACAGGAAAAGCGATCTGACTGAGGAGGATGTCCGTTCGGTCATCGAAGAAGCGCGTGTGCGGGGGATCATCGAGAGCCAGGAAAAGAACATGCTCAAGCGGGTCATGCGTTTCGCGGACCAGCGGGTGTCCGCGGTCATGACCCATCGTTCACGCGTGGCCAGTCTCGATGTCTCCGAAGGTGCGGCCGTGAATGCCGGGATCGTCCGCAGTACAAATCATTCCTGCTACCCGGTGGTCGACGGCTCGGCGGATGATCTGATCGGATTCGTCAGCATGAAGAATCTTTTTGGCAGGAGCCTCGACGAGAAGAGTATCCGCAGCGTCCTGCAGGAACCGATCTTCATTCAGGAGTCCTTTTCGGCCCTGTCGCTACTTGATGCGTTCCGGGAGACCGGGAACAGGATTGCCGTCGTCATCGACGAATACGGCGACATTCAGGGGGTGGTCACGCCTACGGACATCCTGGAGTCCTTGGTGGGAGAAATCAGGGAAGGCCCTCTGGATGAACCCGAGATCGCCGTCCGTGACGACGGCTCCTTTCTCGTGGACGCACATGCCCCGCTTTACGACGTCTTCGACAGGCTGGGGCTTGATGTGCATACCGATCCGGAAACCCCGGCGTTCAATACCATCAGCGGTTTTTTTCAGCACCATCTGGACGGCATCCCCGTGGCGTCGGATTCCTTCACCTACGGCGGGTATCATTTTGAAATCATGGACATGGACGGTCACAGGATCGATAAAGTCCTCGTTTCCCGCATTTCGGATGAAAATAAATGAAAACCCGGCCCCTTGGGAGGCGACTGGAGGCGAGGTTCGCTGATGGGACGGCGGAGCGCCGGATACTCTCGGACTTCTGCTGTGCCCAACAATGCACCATCGGCGTGCCGCAAAGCCCTGAGTTTCAGTTTTGTCCCAGCAGTCGTTTGCGAAGTCTCGGTTCGCTGGTTTCGGGCGAAAGCCAGATGCCGAAGAAGCGGTCCGCAAACCCGGCTTCACCGACGGCGCCGATGAACGTGCCGTTCTGGTAGAACAGCGTTTTCCCGTCCCGGTCCCGGATTCCCGTCAGGGTCGTGCCGCCGGTGACATCCGGGAAGATCGTCGACATGCGCTCTCGGAAGCGCTCGATGGTCTGGGTGTCGTCAAGGCCCTGTCCGCGCATTTCCTCAATGCTCCTGTCTGCGATGTCCTGGCCCTTTAAGTCCATGTGATAGCGGATGTGTAACGCGTACGGCGCGTCCTTCTCCCAGGCCCCGAATGGCGCGAAGAGGGTAGCGGTGTAGACGTTCCAGAACAGAAAATTGAGGGTCCCGGTGCCGACCGGTTCTGGGTGCTCGATATGCTTATAGAGATGAAGGGGGGCTGCGTTGACTATGCCCGCCATGAACAGCGTCAGAACCAGGGTTGCCGCGGCAAGAAAGTGCTTCATGTTTTCCCTCGCAGTCATGGTGGAGAATTTGTCCGCGCAGATGCGGCAACCTTACGATGGCATGCCTACGAGCGCGACTCGGAAATATCATGTTAACGCATGAAGGGCTCCGAGTCAGCCCATGATGTTTGATCGGCGTGTGAAAATGTGACCTGCTCGGCTCTTTTCAGACCAGTCGAATGTGCTGAAGCCTTAATGCTTGTTATACTCGCACGAGTTCCATTAGCGGCTCGAACGAATACATTGCAGCTCTCCTTCCGGAAGATTCCTCTAAGGTTTTTATTAACCCTTCATCTGCCAGCACTCTTGTAAATCTTGCTGCGGTTTGTGCAGGTATTCCGCTATTTGATGTGAATTTATTGTTTCTGAATACTGGATTAGTAAATATATAGTCTAGTGCGCTTACGCTCCATTTCGATGATAGTAAATCTGAGAAAACAGTCTTCATATTTTCGTAGAGATTCTTGATGTTTTCTGCAATCGTAAGATTTTTTAGGGCTTGCTGTTCAACTGCTTGGAGAAAGAATGCGCACCATTGTTCCCATTCAGAATGGGAGGATACTCTGCGCATTGTGTCTATATATAGGTCTTTGTTTTCTTCGAAATATCCGCTAATATAGAAATGTGGCGCAGATATGATTCCGTATTTCCATAGTAATAATGTTATTAGCATACGTCCGATACGTCCGTTTCCGTCTTTGAACGGGTGTAGCGCTTCAAACTCTATGTGTGAAATTGCTGTCTTTATAATTGGTTGATGATGGCTGTCGTCAATATATTTAAAGAGGGTGTCTAGCCCGTCTTGTAATTTTTCTGGAGAAATAGGTATAAATAAGATTTCTCGTTTCAATTTGTCTGCAAGATAATTCTGCTCTTTTTTTAGCTGCCCAGGTGATTTTTGAGCTCCTCGACCAAAAGACAATAGCCGTTGATGGATGCCCTTTATTAAAGATTGAGATAGTGGATATCCTTCGTCGAGAGCTTTTTGAGCAGCGCTCAATGCTCGGCGATAGAGTATAGTTTCAATAATTTCAGATCGAACATTAAGAGTATCGTCGTTTTCATTTCCAAGGTCTGCTTCATATTTTAAAATTTCGTCCATTGTGCTAATAGTCCCTTCCATTCGTGAAGAGATGACAGCTTCTTGGTTGCGCAATGGAGCAAGGAGAATTTCGCTGTTATGCATATTCTTTAGCATCTGATCATAGCGTGCTAAAGCGTCAGTTGCTTTGATTATCTGGTTTATAAAAATCTCATAGTCAAGTTTCACAGGAGGGAACTGGTCATAGTGATATTTGACTGCGTTTTGTATATTAAGGTCCATGCGATCCTCGGAATTTGATGTGAATATTTGCGCCAATATGTATGGCAAAATAGCTAGGTGTCAATATATTCGGAAAAAATATTATCAACTATGATAGTGGTTGATAAATTAACCTCAAGGTTCGTTGTCTCTCAGATTGTGCGCTTTTTTATCGTCAACCATG
>CAZQYA010000084.1:13121-13340 GCA_964597325.1 uncultured Desulfovibrionaceae bacterium | reverse complement strand
CTGGCCACCGCCTTCGGCTGCCATGCCTTGCGGCCGCGGAACCTGCGGGAGGTCATGCCGCCCGGCGTCGGGGTGAACACGCCGGGCAACGAGTTCCGGCCGTCGGTCCTGGCCCTGGGCTTGCGCAGCTTCAAGGAACTGCGGGTGCTCATGTTCTCCTCGGACCGCCCCGGCGGCGCAGGGGGCTACGACCTCTACGTCACGGCCCTGCCCGAGGAG
>CAZQYA010000084.1:2552-13029 GCA_964597325.1 uncultured Desulfovibrionaceae bacterium | reverse complement strand
GCCCGGACGGACGCCCGCGCCCAGGCCGACGCCCCGGCCGACGCCCCGGCCCGGGACGACATCCCGAAGATCCAGCAGCTCCTGGCCCTGCCGGGCGGCCGCACCCTGGTCCTGACCACGGAGAAGGGCGGCCTGTACCTCTCGGACAGCGGCGGCGGGGGATGGAGAAAGGCCGAGGGCGCGCCCGAGGTGTTCGTGAACCGCGCGACCCTGGCGCCGGGGGGGCGTGTCTATCTGGCCACCTCCGAGGGGCTGTACGTTTTTCGGAAGGGCGCCTGGAACAAGGCGGTCGAAGGGGCCCTGGCCGATATCTTTTTCAATGGCGATGGGTCCGCGGCCATGCTGCGCTACTGGGGCCGCGGGCTGCATTTCCTGAGCGCGGAGGGCATGTCCGCCGAGTCCCTGCAGGACATGCGGGACGCTGCGGGCCGTGAAGCGGCGTTGTCGGCGGAGGAGGCCGAGCTGCAGCGGGAGATGAAGCGGCTGCAACGCGGAAACGAGGCAACCGAGGAGGAGAAGTTCGCCCTGCGGGACGTCTACGCCCAGTGGCTTGAGCTGCAGCGGCGCAAGGAGCAGGCAAGCGGCGAGGCCCGGGCGGCCATGCCCGAACGGGTCATGGGCGGGCTGCCCGAAGGCGTGTCCGTGGTCGGCGCCATTCCCTGGGAAGGCGGCTGGCTGACGGGCGTTTTCGGGCACGGCGTCCTTGGCCTGGCCGAGGGCGAACGACAGTGGAGCCCCCGTCAGGACGGCCTGCCGGGTCCCTGGGTCCTGTGCCTTGAGCTGTCGCCTTCGGGCCAGGCGTTCGCCGGTTTTTTCGGCGCGGGGCTCTTTAGCCTTGAGCCCGGATCGTCGTCCTGGACGCGTGTGGACGGCGTGCCCACGGATTGCTCGGTCCAGGCCGTCTCTTTTGGCGCCCAAGGCCGCATCCTGGCGGCCACCCGGGAGCGGGGCGCCCTGTACTCCCCTGACTTTGGGAAGACCTGGGCCGAAGGGCCCGGCGGCAATGTGCAGGGCGTGGCCGTGGGCACCGACGGCAGCCTGTGGGCCGGGCTGTGGGAAGAGGGGCTGCGCGTGTCCTTTGACGACGGGGCCACCTGGAAGCCCCGGCCATTCGCCTATGTCGGGCATGTGGCGGACATGGTTTTTTCCGAAGACGGCCGGGGTTTTGCCGTCCTCGTGGGCCTGGGGCTCCTGACCTCGGCGGACAACGGCGCGAGCTGGTCCCAGGCTGAGCTTCCCGTGCATCCGAGCCGCACGGTGCGCCTGGCCCTGGGCCGGGACGGCCGGCTGTTCGCGGCCTCGCCGCGCGAAGGACTTTTCGTTTCCGCGGACAACGGCGCGACCTGGTCCCGGGAAAAGCGCGGCCTGCCCGATGGCGGTGTCCGGGCCGTGGGGGTGACGCCCGGCGGTACGCCCCTGGCCGTCCCGGCCGATGGTTCCGGGCTGTTCGCCCTGGACGGCGCCACCGGCTGGAGCCTTGTGCCGCTGGTGGGGGAGGAAGACTTCGCGTACAGCGCCTGGAACCTGACTTTTCTGCCGGGCAACCGGGCCATGGCCGTCGGGTATCAGGACATACTGCTGTCGGAGGACGACGGCCGGACCTGGCGCAGGCATCGTTTCGGGCAGGCCGTGGAGGAGTGCGGCGTGGACGTTTCCGGGACCATCTTCACCCGGCACATGCTGAGCAACTTCGCCCTGCGGCCCGGAGGCGACGACTGGGATAGTGTCCAGGGCATTCCGCCCGGCGCGTACAGACTGCTCCGTTTCGCGGGCAGCGAACGCTGGCTCGGCGCCCGCCGTGACGGCGGCCTGGACATTCTCGAGGCGCGCGGCGTGGAGATGGTCATCGTGGCGAGCCACGCGCCAGGGAGCACCGTGACGTCCCTGGCGGGCGGGGCCGGCGGGGCGCTTTTCGCGGGCCTCGAGGACGGGATGATCGTCTCCAGGGACGGGGGACGCACCTGGAGCCGCTGCGAGCTGGTCGACTATTGAGAAGGACGTCCCTTCAGGGGCGAAGGACCTGGACTGTTCCCGGCGGGGAATGTCCCAGGAAATCCGGAGGACAGACATGAGCCTTTTGGGGAGATACATTGTCGCGGCCTGCATTGTCGTCATGGCCGTCATGGCCTGGTGGTATCCGGAGCCGGTCCTGATCAGGGGAGAGCTGGTCGACTGGGGGCAGCTGTACGAACGCCGCCACGCTCCGCCGGAGCGCATGCTCGGCGCCATGGCCCTGGGCAAGGCCTTTGTCCAGTCGGTTTCGGAACCACTGCCGCTGACGGAGTTCATCGCTGAAAAAACGAGAGGCCGGACCGTTGCCGCCAAGGGTCCAGCCTGGGCTGACGTCTTCGGAAGCCTGGACAGGGCCTGGGGTTCGGGGACGGATGCCGTGCGTTTTTCCCGTCCGTCCGATCCTCCCTTCACGGATCTCGACGAGGGTGCGCGTTATGTCGAGTACCGCGATGAACAGGGCGTCCGGCACATGGAATACCGCTTTGTTCCGGCCAGGGATTTCGGCGATTACGATATTCCGGAGCGCCTGGCCTTCCCGGCCCGCCCCGTCTGGCCCGCCCTGCTCGCGGCGGGCCTGGCGGCGGTGGGGCTCTGTTTCGCGGGCGGCCGTTCGGCCGGTGTCGTGGAGTCCAGTTCCGCGGGCCGGGGAGTGCGTTGGTCGGCGGTCCTGGCCGTGGTCTTCTCGGGCGTCGTCCTGTGGCCTTTTGTCTACGGCGTCGTCAACAGCGGCCCGAGTTACGCCTCCATGCTCATGGGCGGCCTGTTCCTCGTGGGCGCCCTGGTGGGCCTGGGACTTTTCGGCGCCCAGGCGCGTCGGCTCCGGGACATGGTCGAGGGCCGTTTTGTCGCGCATTACACGTTCGACCCTGCGGAATGGAAAGCCTTCGCCGAATGGAACTACGGACAGGAGACATCGCAGAAGCGCGCCCTGTGGCTGTTCATTTTCGTCATCGCCCTGCTTGTGGGGGGCGGGTTCATGCTCGTCATGCGCGACGAGGCTTCGGTCTGGGTATTCGGTGTGCTCATGGGGCTCATGGCCGTGCTCTGGGTTCTGGCCGTGGCCCTGCCGCGGCTGACCTACCGGCGGGACCTCCGGCGCACGGGCGAGGTCTACGTGGGCGAACGCTGCGTGTATGTGAACGGCACGACCCACTCCTGGGGCACACTGGGCAGCAGGCTCGAATCCGTGCAGATGGAGAAGAAGCCCATGCCGCACATCCTGCTGGTCTATTCCTACATGATGATGGCGGGGCGGTCCCTGTATTTCTTCCGCAATTACGTCCAGGTGCGCATCCCCGTGCCGCAAAACGAGGTGGAATCGGGGGCGGCCGTTGTCAAGGCATTGGAGAAATCGGCGCATGCAGGCTGAGGTCATCGCGATATTGGTGCTGAATGCGGCCTGCGCGCCGGTCCGGGAGGGATCATGAAGGTGCTCTTGTATCTGTGTTTCCTGTTTCTCGCCTGTCCTGCCTACGCCTCTGAACCGGCCGTGGACACGCTGCCTCCGGAACTGGTCAGGCTTCGGGACGAGGGGCGCCTGACGGTCCGGGCCCTGTGGGCCTGGAAGCTGGTGCCCGAGTCCACCACGGCCACGGCCATGGAACTGCGCGCCCGGGGACTGGATCTCATCGGTGCCGACCGGGCGCAGCTGGCGGAATGGCTCGGCCAGGCGGACGAGGGGAGCCTGGCGCTCTCGCCCGGCCAGCGCGACGTTCTCTCGGGCCTCATGGCGATGATGGATTCAGGACAGGCTGCCGCAACACCGGACCCTGCGGCGGCCGAACCGGCACAGGCTCCGGCCCCCGTGCTGCCGACGGCTGCTGATGAGCCTGTGGACGCAGTCCCGACGGCGACACCGGAAGTTGAGCCGATAGTCCCTCCTGAAGCTGCTCCTGTGGCGGGTTCGGATGTCGAGCCGGTTGCCGATCCGGTCGGGGAGCCGGTGGCGGCTCCGGAAGTCGCGCCGGTCGCAGTTCCGGACGCCGCATCGGTGACGACCTCTGACCTTGCGTCGGCCGAGACTCCTGGCATGGCCCTGTACCGGGGCGTGGCGGCCCGGACGGGCGTTTCCGCCTTGCCGGGTCCGGCCGGGCCTCCGACCGAGCTGTGGAAGCTCAAGGTCGGCGACGGACCGTGCACTCCGGCCGTGGTTCTGGGCGGTGTGGCCTGTTTCGGCAGCGTGGACGGGCACCTCTATTCCGTGGACGTGGCCACGGGGGCGCTCAAGTGGACGTTCTTCGCCGAGGATTGGATCGATCAGCCGCCGGCCATGGCTACGGGCACGGTCTTTTTCGGCAACATCGTGGGCGACAAGAGCGGCGACCGGCACCTGTTTGCCCTGGACGCGGCCACGGGCAGCGAGAAATGGCGATTCAAGTCCCTGTATTACGGCGTGAACTCTTCACCGGCCATGGTGGACGGCGCGGTCTGCTTCGGGGCAGGCAAGCACGTCTACACCGCCGACCCGCAGACGGGTGACGTCAAATGGAGTTTCGAGGCATCGGCTTCCGTCGGCACGCCGGCCGTCGCCGACGGCACGGTCTTCTTTGCCCACGCCAATCGCCTGACCGCCGTGGACCTGGGCGCCGAAGCGGAAAAATGGACATTCCGTGCCGGGGCCAACATCACCACCTGTCCGGCCGTATCGGACGGGCTGGCGGTCTTCGGCAGCGACGATGCCAATATCTACGGCGTGGACGCGCTGACCGGGGCGGAGAAATGGAAATTCGGCACCGGTCTGATCCATCACTCGCCGGCGGTGCACGACGGCGTGGTCTATGCCGTCAGCTACGACAACCTGCATGCCCTCGACGCCGCCACGGGGGCCGAGAAGTGGAAGGTCAACATGCAGCGCGCCAGCCTGAAGGCCCCTGTCATCGACGGGGACGCCCTGATCCTCGCCGCCGGCAATTTCCTGGTCTCGCTGGACAGGGCGTCCGGGCAGGAGCGGTGGAGATACGAGGCCGGTGGCGAGATCACCTCCCCGGCCCTGTGGGGCGGCGTGGCATATTTCTGGAGTGAGGACGGGTATTTTCATGCCGTCCGCTAGTTTTCCGATCATCCCGGCAACGAGGAGGCTTACATGCGTTCTACCCTGATCTTTCTGATGCTGGCCGCACTTCTGTGCACGGCGGGTCCGGCCTGGTCCGTCCCCGCGGACGGGGCGCCCGCCGAGGTCGAGATCGCCACCGGCCCCGACGGCCTGCTGCAGATGGAGCAGCAGGGCAAGGTCACGGTCCGGGCCCTGCGGGGCTGGGGTCGTCTGCCCGACACGTACGTCAGGCTGGCCCAGCGGATGCGCCAGGAGGCCGGTCTCGATCTGCTGGGGGCTGACCTCGGGCAGATCCGTACGTGGAGCGCCGATCCTTCCCTGGCGCAGTACGGGGCGGAGCTTACGGAACTGGCCGGTTTCATGGAGGGCGGAGAGCATCTTGACTGGGTTCCGCCGGCCCCGGGCGCTTCCGTGCCTGCGGGAACCCTGGTGCGCAGCGCAGGCGTGCGCTGGGCCCAGGAGATCGACGGGCCCGTGGCCGTGCCGGACGCGTCCCCGGGCGCGGGTTCCGCCAATGCAGCGGCCGCCCCGGTGGCACAGGCCGATGCTCCGGCCCCGGTCAGCGAGCCGGAACCGTCCGCGCCCGAAGCGACGGAGGCCGCATCGGAGCAGCCTGCGGTCGCGGCGGACGAGCCGGAACAGGCCAAAGCCCCTGACCAGGCGCCGTCCAACGACGTAGGGCCCGAGGACGGCGTCGAGTTTCCGATCAACTATCAGGTTCCCGGCACCTATCGGGTCAAGCTGCGGGTGGAGGGTCTGAAAAACTACTCGGTGGAACCCTGGTTCAAGTACGCGGCCCCGGCACTCTTGCCGGACAACCCGGATATTCTCGCCAGGGAAAAGGGCTATTTCGAAGAGAGAACGAGCCGGCTGCCGGATCCCGGAGAAGCGGGCGATGCGAACAGCCCGTATGATCTCGTCCTCGGCGTGGCTACGCCGGACACGCCCGTGGTCATCCGCGTGGACGCCCCGGAGAACCCTGCCGTTTCCCTCAGTGAGCAGGAGGTCCGGGACAAGGTCTCGTATCGCGTTGTCGGCAAGTCCGTGCTGTTTCATCCTTTCGACGAAGCCCGGGGCGACGCTGAAATCGATTTCAAGAAGGACCTTGATTCGGTCAGTTGGACGCCCCGCCTCGATCCAGGCACGGGCCGGCCCGTGGGCCCGCGGGCCGTGGGCGTGTACATGGCCTATCGGCTGAAGAAGTCTGTCGGGGACCATGAACTCGGCGTCCTGAAGTACCAGTACCACCGCATCGGCTGGGTGCTGGCGGCCATGCCGGGCGATGTCTACGAGCGTTCCGGCTCCCTTTATGCCGTGGGCAGCGACGAACCCATTTCCGGCGGGGACGGCTCTGCCGGGAGCCCGGTGCAGGCCGCGGAGAACTTCGATTTCGAACTGTCGCAGTTTGCCCTGGACAAGGGCGCCATCAAGCTTTCGGACGACCTGAAGCACGCGGCCTGGGTCGACGGCGAGAGAAAGGGGAAAAAGCGCATGTTCGTCAACGGCCGGCCCGGACCATGGCATGACGACATCAAGACCTACTCCATGCGTTTTAGCCCCAATGGCGAGGCCTTTTATTACGAGGCCGAGGTGGGGGAGAAGGAAGTCCCCATCCGCAACGGGGCCCAGGGGCCTGTTTTTGATGACATTGAGACCAGGGCCCTGAGCGCCGACGGGGCCAGCCTCCTGGTGGGCGGCGAAACGGGTGATCTGTACCGCGTCTTCCTGAACGGCAGCCAGGTGCGCGAGACGTCCAACCGTGTGGAGAAGGGCGTGATCGGCCCCGACGGAAAGGCGGCCTGGGTGGAGCGAGGCAAGGACGAGTCCGGGAAAAAATACGCCATGGTCGTGACCTCCGAAGGTGTGGAGGGGCCCAGGTATGCAGGAATCCACAGCGATATCGTCCGCACCAGCGGGCGCTCGGACATGTGGTACGTGGCCGAGAAGGAAGGCGGCGACCGTTATCTGATCCGCGACGGCGAGGAGCTCAAACCCTCCATGGGATACGGCTCCCAGTTCACCGTGACCCCGGATGGGCATAACTACGCCTATGAGGCGCCCCAGGGGCAGGACATGGCCTGCATGGTCGTAGGCGGGCAGATCGGTCCCGACTTCAAGAAGATATGGAACCCGGCGACCTTCAGTGCCGACGGCTCGCGGCATATCTACGAGGGTCGTGGCGACAATGACGCGTCCCTGGTGGTGGACGGGAAGGTCGTCTCCCACGGCTTCGGCCCTCTGAAGGACGTGGCCGCCCAGACCTTCAGTCCCGACGGCAGCCGCTGGGCCGCGGGTTTCCAGTTGAACGACGAGGAATACGTGGTCGTCGTGGACGGCAAGGAAGTCGGCCGGGGCAGCGGCAAGCCGCGGTCCATCGTGTTCAGCCCGGACGGCTCCCGGGTGGCGTGGCTGGAGAAGAACAAGAAGTTCTGGCGCGCCTGCCTCGACGGCGAGGCCGGGCCGGAGTTCCGGGAAATCTATGACGACGAGCCGCCGCAGTTCAGCCCTGACGGAAAGCACTTCGTCTATTTCGCCAGGGACAAGGAAAAGAAGATGCACGCCGTGGTCTTCGGCGGCGAGGACAAGGCGCACGACATCGTCGCGCCCCGGGCCGTTTTCACGTCCTCGGGCCTGGAATATCTGGCCGTGGACGGCAACCGGCTCCGGAAACACGCCATCGCGCTGCCCTGAACAGACTCTCTCCGCCCCCGGGCTCCGGGGGCGGGGGAGAAGAACATCGAATCTCTTACGGAGGTCCCATGACGGAAAAAGGAACGCGCCGGTCCAGGGGCGGGACGCCCGCGCCCCTCACCCCGGAACAGACCGAAGCCTGGCTGAGCAAGTACGGCCGCCATTCGCGCATCTACGCCTGGGGCTTCTTCGCCCTGCTCATGCCCGTGATCCTGGGCGTGGTCTGGTGGGAAATGGGGGAGATAAACGAGGACGTGCTCTATTCCTTCGGCTTCGCGGCCGTGGTGACCTTTCTGCTGGCCAAATGGTCGCGCAAGCAGACGGCGAAAAGCTGGGTCGGGGTGGTGGAGGAACTGTTCATGAAAAAGGTGCGCATACGCCGTGACGCGGACCAGCACGACGACATTTCCTACAAGCCCATGGCCAGGATCAGGATGGACAACGGGAAGAAACGCAACCAGCATCTCTCGCAGGAACTGTTCGAATATTTCCAGCCCGGCGACAAGGTCTTCAAGGTCTCGGGCCTGGAGGTTCCCGAGAAGGTCACGCTGGACGGCGACCGCCGGGTCTGCCTGGCCTGCGGCAGCCTCTACGGCCAGGGAAGCGGTTCCTGCCCCCGCTGCCGGGCCCCCGAGCCGGATCACGGGACCCTTGTGCGCATGGCCGGGTGAAGCGGGCGCTGCGTAAAGAAAAAGGCCGGGACCGCGTGAAGCGGTGCCCGGCCTTTTTTTTGGCCCTACGTCTATTCCCTCAGGATTTGCCGAACTTGATAAGCGACTCCAGGAAGTTGCGCAGGTCGTGCGTGACCTCCAGGGAACTCTTGCCGCCCGACAGCAGGCGGATGCGGCGGTCACCCTCCAGGGGGTTGATGCGGCCCGAGCCCATGTCGTTCATGATCTTGTTCATCTTTTCCCAGTACTGCTTGTGCTTCATGAAGGCCTCGTAGTTGGCCTTGTCCGTCTTGGGCGGGGCCTTGGCTTCCATGAGAGGCAACAGGCGCTTCTGGCATTCCTTGGACGTGCTGCGCGCGACCTCGACATGCTTTTCGACGCGTTTGAAGTTCGGGTCGCCGCGCAGGTGGTCGCCCTTGAACTGGTTTACGTCGGAGGTCTGTCCGGCCCAGGCCTTGTTGGCGCGCAGGATGCCGTTCTTCTCGATGACGTTCAGGTCATTGTAGGCTTCGGAGTGGCCTTTGGTGGTCACCGTCTCCCAGGAGCGTTTGGGGTTCTGGCCCGTGACCTCCCTGTACGATTCCTCCCAATTCTTCTGGGCTTCGGCCTGCCACAGGCTCTCGGGCACGGGCCGGCCGCCCTTTTTGGGCGGGATGGGTACGCCGTTTTCGTCGAACTTGACCTGGCGGGCGATGTCATAGTCGGTGTTGACGCTCTTGCCGCTGTCGGCGTTGCGAATGGGGGCCAGACCCTCGCGTTCCCATTCGGCGTCCATTTTTTGGTGGAAGCGCTTCTGTACGCGGTTGTGGACGCGGTCCATGCTGTTTACGAAGCGCTTGACCATTTCCTTGTTCTTGGGGTTGCGCTGGTGGGTCTTCATGATCATCTTGGCCTGGGGCGAGGCGTGGATTTTGGCCGAGCGGTCGTCGAGTTCGCGCAGAATTTTCTTGATCTCCTTAGGCGGAGCTTTTTGCTGGCGGGCCTTCTGTAATTTTTTGAAGGTTTTCTTGTAGGAGTTGACGCGCGTGCGGGCGTCGGCGACCTGGGCCTTGTATTCGCGCATCTCGACATCGGTCAGGGGGCGGTTGAAGCCGTCGTCGGGGATTTCGGACGGCTTGAACTTCGTGGCGCCGCCGGAGACATCGCCATCACTTTGGGCGGTCCTGGTTTTGGACGCCTTGGCCTTGGGCGCCGAGCCGGAAGCGTCGGCGGCGCGGGCGGCCTTAAGGCCCTTCACGGCACCATAACCCTTGGCCACGCCTCTGCCGACGAAGCCCATGGCCTTGTCCATGGCGATGCCCTTGACCACTTCCCAACCAGCGCCCTTGAAACCTTCCTCCCAACCGCCGCCGCTCTCCACGGCGACCTCGAAGCCCCGGTAGGCGTCCACGGCCACGCCCGTGAGCTGGTTATAGGAGCCGCCGACGCGCAGGAAAGCTTCCTTGGGCCCGCCTTCAATATAGCCCACAGCGCCCTGGTAGACCCTGTTCACGGCCGGGCCGCCCACAAAGGACAGGACCATGAGGGACTTGTCGGCGGTGCTCTTGACGGTTTCCGCCGTCTGCAGGCAGGTGTCGGCCCACTCGGCGTCGGCGTCGGCCTTTTTCTTTTCGCCTTCCCAGTGCGCCGTGGCCACACCATAAACTTCCTTGATGACCGCCGAGGCCTTGGCCGTGTCCGTGGCCGTCATGACCTCCGGGCTGAATCCCTTGGACACGATCTCGCGGACCTTTCTGGCCTTGTCGTAGGGCAGGGTATCGGCCATGGACAGGGCCTTCTTCATGGCGCGGTCCACCTTCTCCATCTTGCGTTGGTCCGCGGCGATCTTCTGGATGAACTGGCTGCGCGCGAAATCGTCCCAGGCGGAGCGGGTGTGCACGATGACGCCGGTCTTGAGGGTTTCGATGCGGTCCTGCTCGGACTGGAGGTTGGCCTTGGCGTTGAGGACGCGCATTGCCAGGTCGTGGCGTCGGTCGGGGGTCGTCTCGGTTGCGGTCTCCTCGGTATCCGTGTCCATGTCCGCATCGGTATCCGTCCCGCTATCGGTAGC
>CAZQYA010000084.1:0-2542 GCA_964597325.1 uncultured Desulfovibrionaceae bacterium | reverse complement strand
TCTCTTTTGCGATCTCCTCGATATCCTTGTCCATGGTGCGCTGGATGATGGCCACGTTGGCCGAGTGGAACTCGATGGCCTCCTGGTCGATGACGCGCCGGTCCTCCGGCGGCTGGTCGTCAACGATGTGCAGGGGCGTGTCCTCAGGGCCGGGCTCGGCCTTGGGCTCTTGTGGTTCCTCGGTTTTTTTTGCCTTCTCTTCTTCCTGCGGCTTCTGCTTCGTCCCGTCCGCCTGGGCGACCTGCTGCGGGGCGCCGCCGCCAACCAGGGCGTCGAACTGGCCCAGCCGGCCCTCTTCGGATTCGGCCATCTTGTCGCCCATGGTGGCCCATTTCACGGCCGCGGCGTGGAATGCGTCGCGCTTGCGGTAGTGGGCCAGGGCTTCCAGGATGGTATCTTCACTGAGGGTGTGACCGATTTCCGCACCGATAACCTCCTTCAAGGTCTCCATGGCGTCCTCGGTTTGCTTGGCTTGAGCGAGCCGTTCCTGCTTCTCGCGATCGTTCCTGACGCGCGCGTCCTTGAAGATCTCTTGGGAAACCTCGGAGAATTCCGGGAAGGCCCCCCCTGTATAGCGGACGGCATGGACGACCCAGGTTTCGCCTTCCTCGTCAACGAAAGAGTGGTTCAGGGTGTCGCCCTCAATGCCGGACACGAGGTCGACCCGATTCAGATCGACCCCCTCGACACTTCCGTACTCCTTTTCGTCGTATGTGTCGGTGTCCAGGGAGATGCAGAAGTAACTCGCCGGTTCCCCATAGGAATAGATGAAGAGGTGGACGGGCTGATGTTTGATGATTTCGTCTTCGAGAACCACGTAGCTCTTGGGATAGACGATGTAGCCGACCCATTCGCCTTCGGGGCCTGGCTCCTCCACCAGGGCGCGCAGGAAATCCTTGGCGCGCTTGTACCGCTGCTGCCCTTCGGCCATGAGGTCCCTGCCGTCGGGCGGGTTGCCCAGGGCGACCAGTTCGGCAATGACCTCGTCCAGGCGCTTCTGGCAGGACAGGACCGTGTTGCGGTGCTGCCTGGCCATGGTCACGGCCTCCATGGCCAGGGCCGGGTCGTCGGCTTCGGACGCCCAGGCGATCTGCTCCACGGCCTCTTCGAGGCGGGCGCCGGCTTCGGCCACGGCGCCGCGCAGGGACAGGAACTCGCCCAGAAGCGGATTGAATTTGTTCAGGTAGTCAACGGCTTCCTGGGAGGGGTACTGGCGCAGCACGCCCCAGGTCTTGCGGAAGGACTCCTCTTCGGCTTCGGACATGGGGCCGTAGACCATGCGCATGCCTTCCATGGCCGCGGCCACGGCTCCGTCCCACTGGGTCGGGGTCAGGTCGTTGATGTCCAGAAAGGGAGCGGACTGCATGGGCGGCAGGGCGGCCGGTTCGATACTGGAGGCGGTGAACGTGACGCCCGCGCCCATGGGGACAGGGGCCGGTGCCGGCG
The DNA here is from genome assembly GCA_964597325.1 of uncultured Desulfovibrionaceae bacterium. Classification (GTDB taxonomy): domain Bacteria; phylum Desulfobacterota; class Desulfovibrionia; order Desulfovibrionales; family Desulfomicrobiaceae; genus Desulfomicrobium. The sequence goes on along the minus strand of CAZQYA010000084.1, from coordinate 1,096 downwards.
CGTCGTCCAGGTCCTGCAGGAGGCTTTCGTCGAAGTCTTGGGAGAGGATCTCGGCCGCGGCTTCTTCCAGGGCTTCGTCGTCGCCCGGTGCGTAGGTTATCGGGTCCGAGACCGCCTGCTGGGAGGCGCTGTCCGTGGCCGCCTCGACCTTGCCCGCATCGCGCATGGTTTCGGCCACACGCCCCAGGCTCTCCCTCTCTTTGGCCGAGAGCGTGGCGCCGTGCTCCTTGATGATTGCGTCGAGCTGCTCGGGCGTGGCCCCGAGCACGTCGATGCCCTTGGAGCGAAGGCCCGCCAGTGGGGCCATGTCAGTGGCCGGGATGCGGCCGAAGCCGACCAGGGCGCGGACCGTCAGGGCGTTTTTCTCGGCCAGACCGCGCAAGGCTTCGTTGGTTTGCGCGTCCGAGGCGGCTTGTCGTGGTTGCGTGGCCGCAGCGGACTGGCGCGACCTTTCGGCGGCCTGCTGTGTCACGCCTTGGGCCAGGACCGGGCAGGCCGTCAGGAAAAGAAAAAGGATGGAAACGAAGATGATCGCCCGTGTGGGCTGGTCCGGAATGCTTTTGGCACAGGCATGAAACATGGTGTCCCCCTCTGTAAGACTGCAGCTCCTGTTTAGGTATTTTTGTCAAAAAAAACAATGGGAATCCAATGGACACGCAGGAGCACAACAGGCTTGCCCTGCATGTCGCATTGCGGGTACTTTCAGACAAAACCTATGGTCGCAATCCGGGTCGGCTATGCCCTTGTCGTTCTTCAGGAGGACAGGAAAATGAGTTTTCGTTTCACACTGGCGTTGCTTCTGGCCTTGCTTTCTCCAGGCGTTGTGTTGCCGTCCGCTGGTGCGCACGCCTCGACAGCAACCTTGGAAAGGGCGCTGGGCCCCGAAGCCCTGGTCCGATTGGAACGGAACGGGGCGGTCAGCGTCCGCGCCCTGGGGGCCTGGGGGCGAATGCCGGCGCAATACGTGACGCTGGGCCGGACCCTGCGGGACAGGGCGGCCCTCGATCTGCTCGACGCCACCGCCGGGACTGTCGCGGACTGGCTGGCCCTGGCCGAGGGAGGGGACCAGCGCCTGGCTCCCATGCGGGCCGAACTC
>CAZQYA010000083.1:0-13526 GCA_964597325.1 uncultured Desulfovibrionaceae bacterium | reverse complement strand
CCGAAGCCCTCGATGATGCTGTGGCAGACGGGCATGAAGGTCACGGCAAAGTCGCTCAGTTCCACCCGCTCCCGCGCCTTGACGGGGCGCAGGGAGACGTTGGAGTCGAGGTTGCGTTCCTGCAGGCGTTTCAGCGCCAGGCGCAGGGTGAACTCCGAGCCGTACAGGGGGGTGTCGTGGAGGTACGGGGCGATCCAGGCCAGGGCCCCGATGTGGTCTTCGTGCCCGTGAGTCAGGATGATACCCTTGAGCTTGTGTCTGCGGCTGATGATGAAATCCATGCGCGGGATGACCACGTCCACGCCGTAGAGGATCACGTCGGGGAACATGAGTCCGCAGTCGATGAGGATCATGCTCTGCTCGGTCTCGAGGGCCATGCAGTTCATGCCTATTTCGCCCAGTCCGCCCAGGGGCGTCAGGGTCACATACGATTCGGACATCATGGAACTCCGGGGTGTTGAATTTAAAGTTTCGTGGAAACTAAGGGAAGAGCCTCCGAAGGACAAGACCCAAAAAAGGGCCGCCCGAAGCGGCCCCCGGAGGCGTGTCCGCGTCTTCAGATGTTGAATTTGCCCACCATGGCGTCCAGTTCCTCGGCCAGTTGCGCCAGGTTGTGCGCGTTGTCGTGCACCGAGGCGGCAGTGGACGCAACGTCCCCCGCCACCGTGCGCACCTGCCCCACGTCGCGGGCGATATCGCGCACCGCCGTGTCGGCGTGGGCGACGTTTTCATTGACCTGCTGCACGCCAAGGGACGCCTGCCCGACGTTTTCGGCGATGTCCCGCGTGGTCACGGACTGTTCCTCCACGGCGGCCGCGATGCTGCCGACAATGGTGTCGACGTCGCCAATGACGCCTGTGATCAGGCTGATGTCATGGACCGTCTGGCTCGTCGCCTGCTGGATGCCCTGGATGCGGTTCCGGATTTCCTCGGTTTCGTTTGCGGTCTGCTGGGCCAGTTCCTTGATCTCGTTGGCTACAACGGCAAAGCCTCGTCCCGCCTCGCCTGCCCGTGCGGCCTCGATGGTTGCGTTCAGGGCAAGGAGGTTGGTCTGGGAGGAGATGGCCGTGATGGATTCCGTAACTTTGCCGATTTCTCTGGTGGCGGTGTCCAGTTCGCTGACCCGGGCCGTGGCCGTGCCGGCCGTGGACACGGCTTGGGTGGTCATGTCTTTGGCCTTGCCGGTGTTGATGGCGATTTCAGAGATGGTGGCGCTCATCTCTTCGGAGCTTGTGGCCACGGTGCCGATATTGACGGTGAATTCTTCCATGGCTGCTGCCACGGTATTCATGTTCGCGCTCATGTCATCAGCGGACGCCGCTGCGGTGCCCGACGCGTCGGACATATTGCCGGAGTAGCCTTTGAGGCTGCCGGCCAGCTGGAGCAGGCCATCGGCGGCTTGGGCCACGCTTGCGGAATTGCGGGCCACGTCGGCGAGCATGCTGCGGATCTTGTCCATGAGGCTGTTGAACCAGGTAGACAGCTCCGCGATTTCGTCTCGGGACGTCACGGATAGGCGGTCGGTGAGGTCGGCGCGGTCTTCGACGATGTCGACGATGCGGGATTTCATGTTGCCCAGGGGCCTGATGATGAAGCGTTGGAGGAAGAAGGAGCTGAGCAGGCCTGCCGTCGCAAGAATGAGAGCCAGCAGGATCAGAGTGTATATTCCGACCTCGCGGATTGCCGTGGTCCAGGAGGATGCGTCGAAGGCGTAGACCAGAACGCCCACCTGCGATCCCGCGTAGTCATTGACCGGGAAGGCGGCCAGGGCCACGTCCCCGAACCGTTCGTACGTGGTGCCTTTTTGACCTTTGACAAGGAATTCCGGGGTGATGAGTTTTTCGACACGCCCGTCCTCGGTGGGCGTGACCAGCACGAACCTCTCCCCCACGATGGGATTGTTTTTGGGGTCCTGCAGCGCCGTGGCCACGGAGAGGTTGTCGGCGTTCATGTACACGATCATGGTTTGCCCTTCACCCGATGCGGCGTCATCAATGACCGATTTGAAGGATTCGAGGGTTTCCACGGATCCCAGCTGCTTCCCGTCGGCGTTCAGGACCGGGGCTATGCCGCGGATGGCGAAGCCGGCACTCCCGACCTCGATGCCCTGCAGGGGCTTACCCTCGGCGTTGACCTGCAGGACGGTTTTCCTGAAGGAGGAGAGATCGTCGGAGATATCCACCCATTCGCCATTGCGTTTTGTCTGCTTGTCGCGCCACAGGCGCACGAGGCTTCTCGCGGGCGGCAGGTGGAAGTGCAGCCGCATGGCGGAACCCGAAACGCTTTTGAAGCCCGCGAGGTCGTTGGCGAGCAGGGCGCGTAATGCATCCCTGGCCTGTTGCAGCAAGGGGTCGTTTTCGTTTTCGAGATTTCCGAGGGAGGCGATTTCAAAGGCCTGGATCACATCCGTCCGCCTGGAGAAAAGGGCTGCCTTTTCGAGACCCTGGCGGGCCAGGGTATTGATGGCCGTGTTGACTTCTCGGGTTTTTTCTTCGGCGATGGAGCGCAGGAGTTGTGTCTGGAAGTCCGTGAGCTGATTGCGGATGAGCAAGCCTCCGGCAAGGCCCAGAATGACGACTGTGACAAAAAGCGGAAGAACAAATTTTGACCTGAGAGCCATATCTCCCCTCCTTCACAAAACGTTTTATTTTTATGAATTTAATCTTGTTAGTATTACGTTGGATATCAGATATAAATTTTTGGTTCAATATGTTTTAGAAAAGAATTCGTACTTGAAGAATGAGATTTGTATGTTGGCTTGAGAATGAAACGGGTCAAATTCAAAATAAAAAAACCCTCTTGGCCATAATGTCCGAGAGGGTTTTTTTTATGTAATCATTTCGAAATTATTTTTTGCGCTCTAGAGTCAGAGCGTGTGTTGTACATGCTGTTACGCATGCTGGCTCGAGTCCTGCGTCGATTCGATCCATGCAATAGTCACATTTCCCAACTACGTTTTCATCTTCATGAAGAACAGGAATGTTCCATGGACATGCGGAAATACATGCTTCGCACCCGATGCAAAGTTCTTTGATCACGTAAACGAGTCCGTCCGAATCTCTTCGCACCATGGCTTCAGTTGGGCATGCTTCAACGCAGGCTGGGTCTTCACAATGATAGCAACTGCGGAAGGATGCCTTCATTACAATTTTTCCGTCCTTCATTTCTGGAAGTCCGGAAGTGTGCACTGCGTATTTGATTCCGACCGGGTTGTTATTTTTGACCTTGCAGTGCACCTCGCAGGCCTTGCAGTGGATGCAACGCTTTTTGTCCAATTTCATTCTGTATTTGCTCATCGTTGCCTCCCTAGATTTTGCGCACGCCGACGAAATGTTCCTGCATGGCCAGGCAGCCGCCGCCGTTGTCCCAACATTCCAGGCCACCGGGCATGAGTTCGTTGTCGGCCGCGCCCTTCCCGAAGGCCCTGGATTCGACGGGCAGCTTGTGGCCGAAGCCGTGGATCATGAATAGCGCTTCGGGGTGGATGCAGTCCGTCACAAAGGCCCTGATCCGTCCGGCATGGCCCCTGGTGGAAAAGACTTCGATCATTTCCCCATCAGTGATGCCCAGGGCTTCCGCGCGGCTGGTGTGAATCCAGGCGACGTTTTCAGGCATCTGTTCCGCCAGGAGGGGGTTGTTGACCGTGTGTCCCTGCGTGTGCACGCCGGCCCGGCCGAAGGTGATGCGGAACATGCCCTCGGGAGGACTGGCCGGCGAGGCGTAGCGCGGCAGGGTGTCGCGGCCGACCTTGGCCCATTTGCCGCTGAGCATTTCGATCTTGCCCGAAGGTGTGGGCAGGGAGACCTCGGACATGGGACGATAGAGGGGCGCGTCAGCCAGTTCCACGAAGCCTTTTTCATCGAAGTCCTCGATGGTCACGCCCGTTCCATCTAGCTGGTAGTTCCAGATGTCCTCGATGCTTTCGAATGCCAGCGGATCGACTCCCAGGCGTTTGGCCAGGCCGCAGATGATTTCCCATTCGGCCCTGGAGTCGAAGGTCGGTTCCTGGGCGCGCTTGCGCACGAAAAACTGCGGCTTGAGGCCTGATTTCCCGGCGATGATGCTCTCACGGGCAAGGTACGTGGACAGGGGCAGAACAACGTCGGAGTGCCAGGCCGTGTCGGACCAGGAGAAGGTGATGCTGACCAGCAGTTCCAGCTTTTCCCATTTTTTCTTGAGGGCTTCCGGATCGGGCATGGCCATGATGGGATCGTGGCGGAAGCACAGGTAGGCCCTGACGGGGTAGGGGTCGTCCGTGGCAATGGCGTCGTAGGCCAGGGTCACCAGGCCGGGGCCGCCGTCGAACTGGGGGTATCGCCAGCCCACGCCGTCGGCGCGCATCTCTTCAGACTTGGGAAAGAGGTCCACGAGTTTCTTGAGACCTTTGCGCCCGACGTCCTTGGCTGCGTTGACAAAGGGCAGGCCGCCCTTGGCACCGATGGATCCGAGCAGGGCGTTGATGATGTAGGCCGTGCGGCAGACCTGGAAGGAGTCCTTGTAGCGGGCCACCATCCAGCCGGGATGCCAGATCACGCTGGGTGCGGCTTCGGACAGCTGGCGGGCCAGGTCCCTGATGCTTTCGGCCGAGGCGCCGGTTTCGTCTGCGGCCCATTCGGGCGTGTAGTCCCTGACGAATTCCTTGAGGCGATCGAATCCGTCGACGAACCGTTCAACGAATTCCCTGTTGTACAATTCATCGTAGATGAGGGCGTGGATGACGCCCAGATTGAAGGCGTAGTCCGTGCCGGGTCGAATGAGGAAGAAGTTGTCGGCCTTGCTGGCGCTGACGCTGCCGCGGATGTCGATGACCGTGAGCTTTGCCCCGCCCGCCATGCCGTCCAGGGTGGCGTTGACCTCAGCGACGTTGATGGCCTCCATGATGTTACGGGTCTGGAGGATGATGTGTTTGGCGTTGCGCAGGTCGTAGGCGACCGTTTTGCGGCCCATGCCGATGACCGACTGGGCTCCGTGCTGCACGTTGCGGGCGCAGGACGCGTCATGGTTGCAGTAATTGGGGGAGCCGATGCCGCGCATGAAGGCCTGATGCAGGTCGGGGAATGGGCCGCCGCGGTCGGACCACAGCACGGAACGCGGGCCGTGTTCGGCCATGATGGCCTTCAGCTTATCGGCCACGTAGTCCAGGGCTTCGTCCCAGGATACGGCTTTCCATTTGCCTTCGCCGCGTTCACCCACGCGGATGAGCGGGGTCTGTGGTTTTTCCGGATCCTGCTCCAGGGCGATGCCCGCCGCGCCGCGGGCGCAGAGTCCGCCCTTGAGTGCGGAAAATTTGTTTCCCTGGACGCGTATGGCCTTGCCGTCCTGGACATCCACCTGAATCGGGCAGCGCACGGTGCACATGCCGCATACACTGTTCACAATCTTGGTTGCCGTCATGGCCTTCCCCCGCGAGTGATGCGGTGCCGAAGATTTTGGCCCCGCTTGTGGTTGGTCGTTCATGACATTCGTCACTAACGCCGGAGGAGGTCGAAGCGAAACTACGGTCGACTATGTGATGTATTTCACGAGCAGAGGGGGTCGAGGACAGTTCTTTTTACGGTTTGCCTGTGAAGCTTGTATCAAAAGCGTATAGCCGTCCTGCCCGGGCAGGTCCGAAGGAGTCGAATCGCGCGCGGGACAGGCAATAGTCCTTTCGGGGGTGGAGATAGGGAGTTGCGGACGCCCTGCTCATGGAATGCGCCGTGCGGAAGGTGCGAGGAAGGTCATGCCGCCCACCCTGTCCAGGAATGCCTCCGGTTTCACGTCGTCGCGTCCTGCGCCGGGGTGGAGGGTGGTGATCACGAGGCGGCCGATGATGGCCCGTCCCTCGGCACCTTCGGGGAGCGTGGTGCGCAGGCCCCAGGCATTATGCAGCATAAGCGGTTCGCCCCGGGAGTTCTTCCCCAGATACAGGCCGATGTGGCCGGGCATCCAGATGAGAGACGTGAAGGGGCGCCCCTGGGCGCCGATGGCCTGACGTTTTTCCAGGGCGTTCATGCCGCCGAATTCGAGCACGGTTCCACCCTGGTGGGCCTGTCTGGATGAGTTGCGGGGCAGCCAGATACCGAAGGGGAGGAAGAGGTCCCGCATGGTGGCCGAGCAGTCGCGGTTTTCGAACATGCCGCCCCAGCCATAAAGTTGGTCCGACATGGCGTCGGCGAGTCGCGCCACTTCTCTGGAGGTCAGAGGCAGGGGCAGGGGCGCGGCCTGTTCCCGGGTCAGGGTTGCCAGGCCTATTTTTGCACGACCGCATGTGTCCCGCAGGGGCACCATGACCTTCAGCGTGTTCTCGTCACGGGAGTGCAGGGGAAAGAGGGCGCCGATGTGAGCCTGCCCCAGGTAGGCCTCCCCTGTTTTCAGGGTGGTCTCGTCCCGGAGTATGGCGGCCATGGCGTCGCGCCGGTACCGGGCCATGAACTCTTCGTCGACCAGGGCGGTGTCCTCGCGTCGGACCCACCCGAAGGAGAAGCCCGTCTCGACAAAGACCCAGGCCCCGTCCGTGGACGAGTGCGTGACGAGGGCCGGAGTGCCAAGCCACAGGGCGCTGTTCTGGAAATAATCGAAGGGGAAGCCTTCTCCTGGCAAAGCCGGATCCAGGAAGAAGGGACGGTTCGAAGGCAGGACCCGCTGGGCCGTGTTGCGGGTGATGATCGCCGGGACGGCCATGGACGGATAGGCGGTCATGTCCTGCCGGGCCACAAGCCGGTCCCAGCGTTCCTGGGGATAGGGCTGCAGGTTTTCCGCGAAACCCTGCTTCTTGCAGAAGGCTTCCACGCCCCAGAAGGCTTCCTCCGAAGGGCGCACGACGGGCGCTGGGTTCCACGGGGCAAAGACGTGTTCCAGGGCTTCTTCGAGCAGTCGGGCCCGGTCCGCGGATCCCATGAGCGGAACCTCGGAGAGCGGTACGGCCTGGCCGATAGTCCGGGGCGTATCGAGAATGACCGCCGGGGTCTGCCCTTCGGGCGCGGCCGGTTCCGGCGTGGTGGCGCATCCTGTGAACGCCAGTGTCAGGGCCACGCAGGCGAAAAGCAGCCCGGCGAGGTGCCGCGTCATTCCCGTCATGTGCATTCGCGCTGACATGATTGATCGTGCTCCCGACGGGGGGTCAGTAGACCTTCCGGCTGGAGAAACCCTTGCCGATGACGTTGAAGGTGTTTTCGAGGATGACGAAGGCATCGGGGTCCTGGGTGAAGATCAACTCCTCGAGTTTCTTCTGCTGGACGTTGTTGACCACGGTCATGACGACCTGTTTCGGCTGCCCGGTGTAGCCGCCCCGGCCTTCGAGCAGCGTGACGCCGCGGTGGGCCTCCTTGATGATGGCGTCGGCGATGTCCTGGGCTCGTTCGGAGATGACGAAGACGAGCTTGCGCTGGTTGAACATGCTCAGGACGTAGTCCATGACCTGCGAGGTGACGAAGACGACGATGAGGGAATAGAGAACCTTGTCTGTCTCCATGAGGGCCAGGCTGATCAGGAAGAGCGTCACGTTGAAGGCGAAGCCGATCTGGCCGATGCGGAAGCCGAAGCGCTGGTGCAGGATGATGGCGACGATGTCCAGTCCGCCGGAGGACCCGAGGGAACGCAGGCTGATGCCGGCTCCGGCCCCGACCAGAATGCCCGAGGCGATGGCGGCCAGAAGATGGTCGTGCACGGGCAAGGTAAAGGACATGAGCTCCATCCAGACCGTGATGGCGAACATGCCGTAGGCCGTGTACAGCACGAAGCGGCGGCTGATGAAGATCCAGCCGGCCACGGCGATGGGAATGTTCAGCAGGAAGAGCCACAGGCCAGGGGTCAGGGTGTGGGTCAGATAGTACGTGAGCAGGGCGATGCCCGAGATGCCGCCGGACAGGAAGCCGTGAGGCACAGCCAGGGTTCTGATGCCCAGGGCGAAGACAAAACTGCCTGCGGTCAGCAGGAACAGGTTCCAGGGTATGGAATATGCGAAGGGTCTCTTGTCGGTGTTCATGACGCCAGCTTGCACCCTTTGCCGCAAATGTCCATATACGTCCTGCCCGATCGCGTACCCGTCGGTTTGCAACTTGGCGCGCTCCTTTGTACATGGCGTCATGGGCCCGGAATGTCCGGGAATCACAGCAACCGACAGGAGACCGCATGCCTGCCTTCAAAGTCGCCACGCACATCGATTTTCCGGCCATGACCAGCCTTTTTCAGGGTGCCGCTGCCGAGAACAGGCGCGTCCTGTTCGAGCACGAGGTCTACGAACTGCTGCGTAACCTCGGGTCCGAGACCCCGCCGCGAAACATCATGCTCAAGGCTGGCACCAGACCCTCGGACGAGGAACTCCTCGCCCTCCCCGGGGACGAGGTGGTCCTCAAGATCGTGTCCCCCTTCATCGTGCATAAGAGCGACGTGGGCGGCGTGCGGGTCGTGCCCAAGCATCCGGACAAAATCCGGTCCACCTGGCGACGGATGATGTACGAAGTGGCCGAAAACTACGCCGACCGTATCGAGCGGCGGCCCGGCCACGCCCCCGAGCGCTACAGCGGGCTGGCCGGAGACGCCCTGGTCTCGGCCATTTCCCAGGATATCCGCGGTGTGCTCATGGTCCAGTTCCTGCCGCCGGATTCGGACACCTTCGGCAACGAGCTCATCGTGGGACTGCGCTCCACCCGGGAGTTCGGCATGATCCTGACGGCGGGCGTGGGCGGGACAAATACCGAACTGCTGGCCGAAAATTTCAGGAAGAACCGCAGTATCGTCTCGGCCTCCACGGAACTCAACGACGGGGAGGCTTTTTTCGAGATTTTCCGGCGCACCGTGTCCTATAAGGTTCTGACGGGCAGGACGCGCGGCCAGAAGCGCGTGGTGTCCGACGAGCAGCTCATCGAGTGCTTCTCGGCCTTCATCCAGGTGGGCAACTACTTTTCGCCGACCAGGGAGGATGCGCCCTTCGTCATCGAGGAGCTGGAGATCAACCCCTTTGCCTTCCAGGATTTCATGATGGTGCCCCTGGATGGCATGTGTCGCTTCTCCGACAGGCCGGCGACCTCGCCGGCCCCGAGGCCCGTGGACAGGATACATTCCCTGCTGCACCCGCGCCGCATCGGCATCATCGGGGTATCGACGTCGCGTGTGAATTTCGGGCGGACCATTCTGCAGAACGTCCTGGCCCATGGCTTTCCGGCAGAGAACGTCACGGTCATCCATCCTTCGGCGGAACAGGTCGACGGGGTTGGCTGCGTCCCGAATCTGGGCGCCCTGCCAGAACCTGTGGACCTTTTTGTCGTGGCCGTGTCCGCCGAGGGCGTTCCCGCCCTCCTCGAGGAGGTCATGGAGACGGGCAAGGTCGTCTCGGTCCTGCTTATTCCCGGCGGCCTGGGGGAGACGCCGGACAGCCGGGAACTGGCTCGGCGCATCGTGTCGTGCATCGACGAGGGGCACCGTCGCGGCGACGGACCGGTCTTCCTGGGCGGCAACTCCATGGGCGTCATTTCCCATCCGGGCAGCTACGACACGTGGTTCATCCCTGAGGAGAAGCTGCCCAAGGCGCGCGGCCGGTATCATCGCAACTCGGCCTTCATCAGTCAGTCCGGGGCGTTTATGGCCACGCGCATGAGTCGCGCCCCGGAACTTGACCCCGCCTACCTCATTTCCATCGGCAACCAGAACGATCTGACCCTGGGTGATCTCATGGCCTATTTCAAGGACCACCCGGACATGGATGTCATCGGCGTCTACTGTGAAGGCTTCAACGACCTGGACGGCGTGCACTTCACCCGCGCCGTGCGCCAGGCCGTGCTGGCCGGCAAGGAGGTGGTCTTCTACAAGGCCGGGCGCACGCCCGAGGGCAAGACCGCCACATCGAGCCACACGGCATCTCTGGCCGGGGATTACACGGTTTGCGAGTCCTGCCTGACCCAGGCCGGGGCCATGGTGGCCCGTTCCTTCAACCAGTTCACGGAACTGTTCATGCTGGCCAAGGGGTTGCACGGCAAGACCATCGCCGGCAACCGCATGGCCGCGGTGTCCACGGCAGGGTACGAGGCAGTGGGCATGGCCGACAACATCAGCGCCGATGACTTCGAATTGCGCATGGCCGTCTTCGGCCGGGACACGCGGGAGCGTTTGGCCCGGGCCCTGGCCGCGTGCGGCCTGGACAGGCTGGTGGAGGTCAAGAACCCCCTGGACATTAATCCGGCAGCCACGGACGCGCTGTTCGTGGAGGTCGTGGAGGCCCTGGCCGCGGATCCCGGGGTGGACCTGGGCGTCATCGGCATGATCCCCCTGACCCCGTCCATGTCCTCCCTGGCCATGGACCTGAGCCAGAACATCGCCGAACGTATCGGCGAGATCGCCCGTCGGAGCACCAAGCCCCTGGTGGCCGTGGTGGACGGCGGGGAGATGTACAACCCCTTCGCGGCCATGCTCCGCGAGAGGGGCATGGCCGTTTTCCGCGATGCGGATCGGGCTGTGCGGGCCCTGGGCCTATATGTCCAGGCCCGTCTTGGCGCGGAGAACCTGCGTTGCAGAAGAAGCGGGGAAATCGGCGGGAGCGTCGGCTAGTCTTCGGTGCCGCGACGCTGGGCCTTGAGGCGGGAACGCCTGGCCTTGGCCGCCAGGCGTCTTTCCACGGCGCCTCGGCCGGGTCGGGTGGCCTTGCGTCGTTTCGGGCGTACGGCCGCCTTGGACACGAGGTCCGCGAGCCGCCCGAGGACCGCCCTGCGGTTGGCTTCGCGGGTGCGGTGCGTGTCCGATCTGAACACAAGCTCGCCTTCGGCGGTCAGCCGTGAACCGGCCAGGTCGCGGAGCCGGGCCCGTCCGTCGTGGTCGAGCCCGGCGATGGCGTCCAGGCTCACGCGCAGACGCACGGCCGTGGCGACCTTGTTCACGTTCTGGCCTCCGGGGCCGCAGGATCTGATGTATTCGAAGCGGATGTCGTCGTCTTCGATATGGATGGCGGGGGTAACGTGCATGGGCTGTCCCCTAGCGCAAACATGGCCCCCTTGAAAGGAAAAAGGGCCGCCGGAGCGACCCTCGTTGCCATGATTGAGGACTTCTCAGGCCGTTTTTCAACGGCGATCTGCGAAGCTTGATTTTTCAACAGTCTCTTAGCCGCAGCTTCCGCCGCAGCCGCATGACGAGCATCCTCCGCCCTCGGGAAAAACCATGCTCGATTCCACGGTAAATCCCATGTTCTCGTCAAAGAGCACCGAAACAGGCTTGGCCTGTTCGAACAGGCCCTCTTCCATGAGAAAGGAATATCCTTCGGCTTCCAGGACCTGGTCACCGTCCTTGCGTTCGTCCAGGGCCAGGCCAAGGCGTGCCCCTCCGCAGCCCGAAGCCAGATAGATGCGGATGGGTTCCTTGTCCTTGCCGGTGAAGTGCGCGTCCAGCTGCTCTTTGGCCGCCGGTTGAAGTGTAATCATAGATGCCTCCTATTGAATGAATAGATGATAACGTAAGCGTTGTGTCGAGGCTGTCAACGGGGGGCTGGCCCGGAACGAAAAAAAGCCGGCCACCAACGTGGCCGGCCTGAAGGGCGGGGACGGGCGGCTCAGCGCATGAGATAGAAACCCAGATCGCTGTCGTAGCTTTTCTGGTCGCTGAACTGGCAGCCGACATAGCGTTCGTCGATGTACCTGATGCGGACCATGCGGGAAATTTCCGTGCGCCTCGAATCGTCCAGGCGGAAAGTCACCTTGATCAGGGAGTTCTTGGTCAGGCGATGGTTGAGCAGGGTCGTGAATCCGAGGCCGTTGAGGGAGACGTTTTCGACGAGAAAGTCCCCGGACTCCCCCGTGTCGGGGTTCTCATAGCCGCCAGCGAGCTGCACCTGCTTGCGATAGTACTGCCGCCGCTCCATGGCCTGCCTTTCCTCGCTGAACATCTGGAAAAGATTGGCGGCCACGTCGCGGAATTTACGGAACCCTTCCTGATCCTCGCGGCAGGAGTCGCAGATGCCGAGCACCGGGACGATATCCTCCTGCACGCCCGTGAGAACTTCCAGGGACAGGGAAAAGAACGGCATCTGCCGCGCAGCGGCCTGCTGTCCCACTTTCGCGTTGAGGCGGTTGCTGACGTCCACGGCCGCATGGCTGGCCGTGTTGGGCATGATCACGGCGAAAGTATCCGGTCTGATCCGGCAGGCCACATCGACCTTGCGGATTTCTTCCCGAAGGGTTGCGGCCGTAAGCTTGAGCCCCCGGTCCATGGACTGGGCGCCGTGTTCCTCGTTGAGTTTTTTCAGGTTATCGATTTTCAGCAGGATGACGCTTGTGGGCAGGCCGTAACGCTTGCAGATCTCGATCTCGCGTTCCATGTACCGGTCGAAGGTGCGCTTGTTGGCCAGGCCTGTCAGCAGATCCGTCTCGGCCATGCGGCGCATGGCCTGGAAATAGTACGCCCGCTCAAGGGCCAGGGAGGCGACGTCGGCCATGGCCGCGACGTCCTGCAGGTCCTGCGGGGTGAAGGCGACCCCGCTGTGGGTGTCGATCATTTCCAGAACGCCGAAGACGGATTCCCCGCTTGTGAGGGGTACGGCGACGAAGCTCTTGCTGCCCTTGGTCTTGGCCGTCAGGAACAGGGAGCCGAAACGGGAGTCGCTGGCCGTGTCCTGCATGAGCAGCGGTTCTCCGGCTGCGGCGACCCAGCCCGCGATGCCCTTGCCCTTGCGCAGCTTTTTGCCGCTCAGGAGTTCGGCCTTATCGCCCTGGACATGGCTGAAGGTCAGATCTCCGGTTTCCGGTTCGACCAGGAGTGCTGCAAGATGCCGGGGGCGGAAGAAGCGATCCACATGGTTGCAGATTTCGCTCATTGTTTTCTGGATGCTGGATTGATGCGATACCCCGCGGGCAATCTGGAGCAGAACTTGAATGCACGAGGATGCGGATTGCGTTTCCATGGTTTCTCCTGTGTTGACCTTTCACCGGACATGGGAAGGGAACAGCAATCAAATGGATAAAAAGACGGGCTTTGTCAAATATCCTCGATTGTACAGATGGAAATGGTCATGTCACGGGATTTGGCCCATGATTCGAGAGCGGACAAGGTTTCCGGGTAGGGATGCCCGATGGCTACGGCAACGCCGGTGCGCCTGGCCAGGGATTCGGCTTTCTTCAGTTGCAGCATTATGGCATGTTCCGTGGCGGAATTATCCAGAAAGACATGTCTCCTGTAATAGCGCATGCCCAGGTTTCTGCATACCTGACGAACGCTGCTGCGGGAGGTCGTCAGGCTGTCCACGAAGAATTTTTTTTGTCCTTTGAGATGTCCCAGAATCACAGCCATGGCCCTGGCGTCTTTGGTCAGGCGGGAGCCCATGTGGTTGTTGACCCCGTCCACTTCCGGCAGGCGCGAGAGGTTGTCCACGAGCAGCCGCTCCAATTGGGCCTCGGACATGTTTGCGCGCAGGGTGCCGGGGCCGGAGTCGGCCTTTTCCGGGTAGCCCTCTGGCTCGCACGGCAGGTGCATGAGCAGCTCCAGGCCTTCCCGTCTGGCCAGTTGGGCCACCTGTCGCGCCCTGGTGTTGTGGGGGAGGACCGAGAAGGTGACCTTGAAGGGCAGGT
>CAZQYA010000082.1:0-13735 GCA_964597325.1 uncultured Desulfovibrionaceae bacterium | reverse complement strand
CCTGGTACATGGAGAAACCGACGCCTTCGGCATCGCCGCGGGCATCGAACTTGATGGTACCGACGGTGGTGTCGACCATTTCAGTGCGCAGCACGTTCATGATCTTGTCGGCATCGGTGGAGTCGGCCTTGTCGATGGCGTTGACCAGGGCCTGCATGGCGGCATAGGCCGCGTCAAAAAAGGCGCCGGGCTCAGTGCCGAACTCGGCCACGTGAGCGGCCTTGGCGGCCTTGTTCATTTCCAGACCGCTGACGTCCTGGGGACCGGAAGCATACACGCCTTCGGCGTCGGGTCCGGCGACCTTGATGAAGGTATCGTCCTTGACGCCGTCATCGGAGATGAAATTCACCTTGACGCGCTTCCTCTTCAACTGAGCCACGATCTTGGAAGCTTCGGGATGATAACCGCCGAACATGACGGTATCGGCGCCGGACTGGCGGACCTTCTGGACAACGGCGGAGTAGTCGACTGCGCCGGGGGTCACGCCCTCGAACAGCACCACTTCGGCCTTGCCGCCTTCCTTGAGGAACTTCTGGGCATATTCGGCATAGCCCTTGCCGTAGTCGCCCTTGTCGTGCAGCACGGCGACCTTCTTGGCGGCAAGCTTGTCGATAGCGAAGTCAACGCCGAGCTTGGCCTGGGCATCATCGGAAGCGATGGTGCGGAAAAATGTGGGATACTGGCCGCTCTGGGTCAGCTCGGGGTTTGTGGCCGAGGGGGACATGGTGACGACCTTGGCCTCGGTGTAGATGGGCAGTGCGGCCTTGGTGGCGCCGGAGCAGATGTGTCCGAGAACGACAATGGCGCCATCGGAAACCAGCTTGGTTGCGGCGTTGGTGGCCTTTTCGGGCTTGCACTCCTCGTCCTGGATCAGCAGTTCGATCTGCTTGCCGTCGATGCCGCCCTTGGCGTTGACATCCTTGGCTACCAGCTTGGCGGCATTGACCGTGGGCAGGCCGTAAGAGGCCAGGTCACCGGTATGAGCACCTGCCACGCCGATCTTGATGGTGTCGGCGCCAAAGGCCGTACCGGCCAGCAGAGACAGACACACAGCGATCACGAGACCAGAAAAACGTTTCATCAGTTCCTCCACAACGTTCAAGTTTAGGACACACGACTCATGGCTCGTTGGCGAGCCCTTTGTTCTCGCGGAAACGAATCGAAATCCGTTAGCATCAGCCCATTGCCCGTGTCAAACACAAGCGCCTCCGTCACTCGCCCGACAACTCCCGTCTGGCGCTGGCTGCAAGCTCCGAATCCTCGGGCAGGGCATCCACCACGGCCTGGAAATGAGCCGCGGCTTTTTCGGGCTGCGAAAGATAATGCTTGTAGATCACGCCCAGGTTGTAATGCCCATGATGATTGTCCTTGTCGACGGCCAGCATGCGCTCGAAAAGCGCAGCCGCGTCAGCGTACTTCTCCATCTCAAAGAGACAGAAGCCCTTCTGGTTCAGAGCCATGACGTCGTCCGGATTTCTCTCAAGAAGCATGTCCCAGAATGTCAAGGACTTGTCCCAGGCGTGCATCTCCATGAATGCCATGCCCAGGGCCCGCATGGCCTCAACGTCTTCGGGATTTGCCTGAAGTTTCTGCATCATGGTTGAAATGCCGGACATCTCGCCGCCCGCCTGTCCCATTCCGCCGGGCATCTGGCGCTGCTCCTCGTGCTGAACGATGGAAGGATGGTCTACGCGGTAGGTCACCGCCGCAAAAACCATGATGCCCAGACATGCCAGAAGAAAAAAGGTCGTCCGGCGTCTCGCCGACTGCGGAAACGCGTTACTCGTCTGCATCGAGAATCTCCAGTTGCCGCACGCGGCGCTCCAGTACGCTGTGCTGCCGGGCCAGGAACAGGACATATCCGCCCACGCCCAGCCAGATGCACACATTGGCGATAAAGAGGTAATTCATGACTCTCCCCTCATTGCAAGGTCTTTTCCTGAATTCTGAGCAGGGCCGACTCCACCCGGCGGGCGAACACGGCCCCATGATAACGGGCCAGGACCACGGCCGCGAACAGCGCACCCCAGGCCACGACATTAACCCACACGGCCGTCCACATTTCCGGCTCCAGGCCGCCGCCTCTGGAGGCCAGCACCGCCGGATGAATGGAACGCCACAGGCGAGCCGATAAAAACACGAGCGGCACGTCCACGAAGGCGACGATACCGAGCACGGCCCGGATCCGCGCGCCCTTGGCGCCCCCGGCGTCAGCGGCGCGCAGCACCAGATAGCCGGCATAGACGAACCACATGACCAGGGTCGTGGACAGACGCGGATCCCAGGTCCACCAGGTGTTCCAGGCCGCGCGCCCCCAGATGGATCCCGTAATCAGCGCCAGCCCGCTGAAAAGCACGCCGACCTCGGCCAGGCACCCGGCCAGGACGTCCCACTTCTCCCTTCCGGTCCACAACACCATCACACTGGCCGCGCAGACGCCGAAAAACGCCGCAAAGGACCACCATGCCAGGGGCAGATGAAAATAGAAGATCTTCTGCACCAGCCCCATGGTCATCTCTTCGGGAGCGTAAAACCAGATGACGTACTGCCCCGCGGCCATGAGCAACATGGCAGCAGCAGCAAGAAACATGAGTATTTTTGGATAGATGCGATACATGCCAGCCCCTTTATTCCCCTCGGAAAACGTGAGGAAAGAGAAAAAGTGCCGCGCCCGCGAAAACCGCGTCGAACGCCAGGACGAGTCCGAGCCATTCCCCCTGGGCAGCCAGAGACCCGCCCTGCATGAGCCCCACCCCGACACGAATCCCCCCCAGAAGCAGCGGTATCTGCAGGGGGAAAACGATGATGGTCAGCAGGGCGTCCTTGGCCCCCTGACCGTGCCCCATGGCGCCGATAAGTCCGCCGAGGATGCACAGGCCCGCATCCACGGCCAGCACCATGACTGCCAGGCCTCCGGGATTCCCTCCGGGATCGAGCCCGAGAAAAACCAGAGCCGCCGGGAAGAAAAACACCTGGCACAGCAGCAAAAGCGCCAGGCCCGCCATGGTCTTGCCAAGCCACAGGCCCTGGACGGGCAGGGGCGAAAGAAGCAGGGCCGTGGCCGTGTCGTTCTCCTCCTCGAAACGAAAGAGCAGGGAAAAAGTCAACACCACCGCGAAAGAACTGCACAGCCAGAATATGGCCATGACCTGCTGAGCGGAGAAATGTTCGCCGGGTGCGGCCGACAAGCTGAAAATGAAGACCAGCAGAAGTCCGAGCAACACGGCCTGGACTGGCCCCTGCCCGCCGGCGAAGGCCAGCCGCAGATCCTTGCGGGCGATGGCGAGACTCGAAGCGATCATGACGCCTCCGCGGGGAACTCCCCCGCCGGTCCGAAGTAGGCCATGGCCCTGCCCGAAAGTTGCAGAACGGTATCGGCCCGATCCAGGTCGCGCTCAAGATCATGGGAAATCCAGACGACGCCTGCCCCCCTGGCCCTGGCCGCCTCGAGTTCGGCATGAAGCAGGGCCTGGGAGGCCGTATCAAGCCCGGTGGACGGCTCGTCCATGAACAGAAGCTCGGGTTCCACAAGAAGCACCCTGGCCAGGGACAGTCGCTGGGCCATGCCGCGGGAAAACGTCCCGGCGGCCTCCAGGGCAAACCCCTTGAGTCCCACCCGTTCCAGCAGGGCGAGGAGCCCGGCATCGTCCAGGCCCTTGCCGTAGACCCTGTTCCAGAACTCGAGATTCCCGAGGGCCGTCAGGGCCGGATACACGAAGGTCTGGTGCCCCATGAAGGCCATGGCCCGGTCAGGGACCCGGCGCTGAACCGTTCCCGACCGCGGCTCCAGAAGGCCGGCCATGATCTTCAAAAGCGTCGACTTGCCCGCACCATTGGGGCCGGCCACGAGCATGATGCTGCCCGGCGCCAGGACGCAGGAGACGCCTTTGAAGATCAGCCGCGAACCGAAGAAATGGCTGACCCGCCGCAGATCGAGAACATACCCGGATTCCATCAGACGCGCTCGATCCTTCTCCAGCACAGGAACGCAATCAGGCAGCACAGGGTGCCCCCGATCCAGATCCAGTTCACCAGGGGGTTCAGACTGATCTTCAGGCTGACCGCGCCTTCCTCGTTGAAACCGAGCAGCGTGGAATAAATCTCCACACCCAGGGACGGAATGACCGACACCTCAGCGAACGTGGACTGCGGGAAGCTGGCGTAAAGACGCTTTTCCGGAGCCATGGTGCCCACTTCGCGACCGTCGCGCATGACGGTCAGGATGGCCGCGTGCATATCCATGGCCGGGTTGTCGTGATGGTGCTGCAATTCGTCGAAGCGCACCATGTAGTCGCCCACGGACATGGACTGTCCTTTGGTCAGCACGGCCTCGTTCTCGACCTTGTAGGGCCCGGAAAAGGCCACGCCCACCACCATGAGAGCCACGCCCAGATGCACGCCAAAGGCGCCCCACGACGGCAGAAAGGACCGCAGGCCCTTGTTGCGCAGAAAGACCAGGGCCACGGAGGCCACAATCATGAAGCCGGAGGCGGCGGAAAAGAGGGCCAGAGGCTGGCGGAAGCCCAGGACGAAAACGACCGCGGCCGATGCGGCGCCGACGCCCAGCACAACGCCCAGGGCCGTCTTGTCCCCGATGCCGTTCTTCTGGGAGAACCAGGGACACACGGCCATGATGAACGCCAGGACGCCGAACAACGGCAGGCAGACGCGATTGTAGAAACCGGCGTCGAGCCCCACGGGATTTGCGCTCCACAGGCTGCTGATGACGGGCCAGAGCACGCCCAGGAACACGATGCCCGCCAGGCAGAGGAAGAGCCACGACGCCAGGAAGAGCATGCCGGGACGGCTCGTGAAATCGTCGATGTGGGTGGCATCGTCCTTGCGCGGCACCAGGCAGACGTAGAGGGTCATGAGCAGCCCAGCCAGAAGAAAGACCAGGAGCGGAATGCCCATCCGGCTCCCGCCGAAGGCGTGCAGGGAGTCGATCATGCCGCTGCGTACCACGAACGTGGCGAAAAAGCAGAGCAGAAAGGTCAGGGAAGCCATGAACACGTTGGTACGCAGGAGGCTCCCCCGCGTGCGACCGACAATGGCCGTATGCACGAAGCCTGTTCCGGCGAGCCAGGGAATGAGGGAGGCGTTCTCAACGGGATCCCAGGCCCAGTAACCGCCCCAGCCCAGTTCCATGTAGGACCACCAGGCCCCGAGAATGATCCCCGAAGTCAGGAAGACCCAGGCCACGATGTTCCAGTTGCGGCAGAGGTTCAGCCACTCGCGGCCGTTGCCCGAAAGCCTGGAGGCCAGGGCCAGACAGCAGGGGATGGTGTACCCGGCATAGCCCAGGAACAGAAGCGGGGGATGAAAAATCATGCCGGGGTTCTGCAGCAGTGGATTGAGCCCCCGGCCGTCGGCGGGCACGGGGTCGAGCTTCAAGAAGGGGTTGCTCGGCCCGGTCAACGCGAAGAGGAAGAAAATCTGCACCAGAAAGTAGAGCATCCAGAAGTAGACCTTGGTCCGGTTGTCCAGATGCGAGTAGCCCGGGGTGTAGATCATGCACCAGCCCATGAGGGCCACGCAGAGGTACCAGAACAGGAAGGAACCGTTCTGCCCCGCCCAGAAGGCCGTCACGGCATAGAACATGGGCAGCAGGTTGTCGGTGTAGTCGCGGACATAGACAAAGGAAAAGTCCCTCACGACCAGGGCCTGCAGAAGGACCGCCGAAACCGCGAGGGCGACGACGGACAGCAGTATCTGGGCCTTTTCGAAGAGGGCGACGGTTCCAAAATCATCCTTCATGGCCTTCATGCCGGCCATGGCCGTCAGTCCGACGGCGGCCAGCATGGTCAGAAAAAGGGCGGTGAAGCTGATGGCGTGCATGATGGGGGAGTATCCTCGCGGAGGTTCTGGGTTCTGGAAAGAGCGACGGGAGGTCTAGCCTTCGTAGCCGGGGGGACGCATCTGGCCGTCTTCGTTCTTCTGATATTTGGACGGACATTTGGTCAGCAGGGTCGTGGCCTCGAACCGCGGCGGCCCGGACTTGAAGGAGCCTTCGAGGATGACCTCAACGCCGGGCTTGAAGGTGTCGGGCACGGCCCCGCGGTAATTCACACGGATGGATTTGGACGGATCGTCCTTGTCCAGGACGTGGAAGGCCACCCCCAGGGCCGAAGGATCGCGATCGATGTCCTCGGCGGAAACGGTCCCGAAAAGACGGGCCTGATTCAATTCCCCTGCCGGCATGGCCAGCGCCTCGCCGACATTCAGGAAGTAGACGGAATTTTGGGAAAGACCGCTGAAGATGAGATACCCCACTCCGGTGGCTACCAGAAGGACGGCGGCCAGATAAACCCATTTCTGATTCTTCGATGTGCTCATGCAATCTCCGCTTTCGATGTGCACCGGCTCCTACCATGAAGCGGCGCGACCTGTCACGACGCGATACGCGTTCGTCGCACGCGCTATCCACAACCAGACCGGTTTCGTCAACAATTTCGTCCCACAGCCCCGCTGGCCAATCCCAGGCATATCCCTTCTTGACCTGCCCGCCCGAAGCGATCAAAAAAACCCATCGCAAGCCCTCTTTGAAGGAAAGAAATGACCCGTATACAAACTATTCTCCTCGATCGGGACGGAACACTCATCGAAGAGCGCCATTACCTGCGCGACCCGGACCTGGTCGTCCTGATGCCCGGCGTAGCCGAACCCATGCGCCTGCTGGCAAAAATGGGCTGCCAATTCTTTCTGGCCAGCAATCAGAGCGGCATCGGCCGTGGGCTGCTCACCGAAGACGACTACCGGGCCGTTCACTCCAGGCTTGAGGCCATGCTGCGCGCCGAAGGCATTGCCATCGGCGGGGCGGCCTTCTGCCCCCACGCCCCCGGGGACGCCTGCCCCTGCCGCAAACCCCGCACCGGCATGTGGGACGAACTGTCCTCGAGGTTTGGCCTGCGCCCGGAAACCACGGTCATGGTCGGGGACAAGGCCGCGGACATCGCCTTCGGCCAGGCCGTCGGCTGTGCGGAGACGGCCCTGGTCCTGACCGGACACGGCAGCGAAGAAGCCGCCAAGCTCGAACTTCCGTCCCCCGTCGAGGATGTCCTGATCTGCTCCCCGGAACCCGGAAAACCCGATGTCATGGCCCGGGATCTGACCTGTTATCTGAACCGACTTGTGCAAAATAAGGGACATGTGCATGCACATCGGCTTTGACGGCAAACGCTTCTTCCGCAACGTGACGGGGCTTGGAAACTATGCCCGCAGCACGGTTCTGGGCCTGGCGGAACATTTCCCGGAGCACCGGTATACGCTGTATGCCCCGGCCACCGACGGCCCCTTTTGCACAATGCCCCTGCCTTCAGCCGTCCAAGTGCAGGAAGCGTGCCCCGCCTGGCGTGCCGTCCCGGCCCTGTGGCGCAGTCTGGCCATCCCGTCGGCCGCGGCCCGGGACAGAATCGACATCTATCACGGCCTGTCCCACGAACTTCCTCTGGCGGGTTTCCCGGCCCGAACCCGCACCGTGGTGACCATGCACGACCTGCTTTTCATGACCCACCCCCAGCTCTACCCTTGGGTGGATCGCCGGCTCTACGCCTGGAAATACCGGCGCAGCTGCCGTAAGGCAGATCTGGTCGTGGCCATCAGTCGCCGGACGGCAGAAGACGTGCAGGAAGTGTTCAGGGTGCCGGCCGAACGCATCCGCGTGGCCTACCAAAGCTGCAACCCGGTTTTCTCGGAACCCGTTGGGGAGCTGAAGCTGAAACGGCTTCGCTCACGCCACGCCCTGCCCGGCGACTTCATCCTGTTTGTGGGTTCCCTCATCGAACGCAAGGGCGTGCGGACCCTTGTCGAGGCCGTGGGCATGCTGCCCCGCGAAGACCGCCCCGGGCTGGTCATCGTCGGCACCGGCCCCCTGGAAAACGAACTGCGCCAACAGGTACGGTCCGCCGGGCTTGAAAACCGCACCCGTTTCCTCGGCCAGGTCCCGGGCGGCGACCTTCCGGGCCTCTACCGCCTGGCGCGCGTCTTCGCCTACCCTTCCGTTGGAGAGGGCTTCGGCATCCCCATTCTCGAATCCCTGACCAGCGGGACCCCCGTGGTCACCTCCACGGGCTCGTGCTTTGCCGAGGCAGGGGGCAACGCAGCACTGTACGCCGCCCCCGGCGACGCGCAGGAACTCTCCGCGGCCCTCGGCCGGGCCCTCGCGGACGAAGGACTGCGCAACGAAATGATCAGCGCAGGACTCGCCCACGCCCGACTTTTTGAAATCGCAAGCACGTCGGGGCGTCTGATGGAGATCTATGCGGAGCTGGCTCCGGCCGGGAGGAACCCATGACCCTGCCTTTTGCCGGACGCGAATGCCTGGTGGTCCGCCTGAGCGCCCTGGGCGATGCCATCCTGACCACAGGCGTCCTCGACTACTGGCACCGCCGAGCGGGCCTGACCTTCCACGTGCTGACCCGTCAGGCGCTGGCGCCGGTCTTCGAACACCACCCCGCAATCCGCCAGGTCATCACGACGGCCGAGAGCGATCTGCGCGGTCTGCGCTGGTTACGCTTCTGTCGCGAACTGGCCCGGACATACGGACAGTTCCCCCTCATCGACCTGCACGTTAACCTGCGGACCCTGATCCTGCGCAGTCTCTGGCCCGGCCGGACCAGAACCTACGCCAAAAGGTCCCTGACCCGCCGACTCTTCCTGGCCACACGCCACCCGCGCCTTGCGGCCCGGCTCGCCAGAGAAAACGTGCCCCAGCGCTACAGCCTCGCCTTGGAAACCGCGGCGCCGGACGCCTCTCTCCTTAGACCCCGCATCTTCCTCTGCCAGGAAGAAACAGCCAGGGCCAGGGACACCCTTGAGCGCCTGGGCCTCCGACATCCCGTGGCCATTCACCCCTATGCCACGCACCCGGCCAAGAGCCCGGCCCCGAACGTTTGGCGGGAGACCATCCGCGCTCTGGAAGCGCGAGGCGAGGAGGTCCTTGTACTGGGCCGCAACAACGCCCCCCTGCTTCCGGACTCGCCGCACGACCTGACCAACGCCACGGACCTGCGTTCCACCGCGGCCCTCATCTCCCAGTCCCGCTGCCTGCTCACCGGCGACTCGGGCCCCATGCACCTGGCCACGGGCGTCGGCACCCCGGCCATCGCCCTCTTCGGCCCGACCACCGCCGAGTGGGGCTTCTACCCGTCCGGCCCCCGGGATATCGTGCACCAGATTCCTTGCGGAAAAGCCCCCTGCTCCCTGCATGGGAAGGACGCCTGTACCCTCGGCAACGCCTGCATGAAAAACGTCACCGCATCGCTTCTACTTGAACTTCTTGATTCTTTGCCTTCCATAAACTAATTTCGCTCATTCCTTGACGCTGGCGCATACTTTTATTAGTAATAATTATCAAATTTATGACAGAGGTGCCCATGAAATCATTACTAGGAAAAGACATGCGTCTGACCAACCAGCGCAGGATCATCATGGAACAGCTTCGCTCCGTCACCACCCATCCCACGGCGGATGAGATTTACGGCATGGTCCGGGAAAAGATGCCACGCATCAGTCTCGGCACCGTGTACCGCAACCTGGAGGTGTTGAGTTCTCTCGGCCTCGTCCGGAAACTGGAAAACGCCGCCGGACAGAAGCGGTTCGACGGAGACATGACCCCCCATCACCACATCCGCTGCGAAATCTGCGGCAGGGTGGGGGACATCTTCGATGCTCCCGACATTTCCGGTATCGAGCAGAAACTCGGAACCGACTTCCAGATCACCGGCTACACCCTGGAATTCACGGGAATATGTCCCGAATGCCGAAAAGCCCGGGACGCGGACAACTGATCTTCCGTGCGTAATAAATCCATGTTACATATCCAAATGACTGGAACAGTGCGTCGTTCTCTGTTACAGGACGCACGTCCCCTAATTCTCAGAACGCGGAGGTAAACAAATGGCTGAACGACTTGAAGTTTACAAATGTGAGTTGTGCGGAAATATCGTCGAAGTCATGCATGGCGGCGGCGGATCTCTGGTCTGTTGCGGCGAGGATATGAAGCTTATGAAAGAAGGGACCGTGGACGCGGCCAAAGAAAAACACGTCCCGGTCATCCAGAAAACCGACGCGGGCTACAAGGTCATCGTCGGCGAAGTTGCCCATCCCATGCTGGAAGCCCATTATATCGAGTGGATCGAACTCGTTGCCGACGGCAAGGTCTACCGCCAGTACCTCGGACCCGGCGACGCGCCTGAAGCCGAATTCTGCATCCAGGCTGAAAAGGTGACTGCACGCGAGTACTGCAATCTGCACGGACACTGGAAAACCGAAAACTAGGAGACGCCTCTCATATGGACAAGTACGTCTGCACCCTTTGTGGTTATGTTTACGACCCGGCTGTCGGCGACCCGGACAGCGGCATCGCTCCCGGAACGAAATTCGAAGACATCCCCGACGACTGGACCTGCCCGGTCTGCGGCGCGGGCAAAGCCGACTTCGTCAAGGAAAGCTAATCCAGCACCTCGACAGCCCAGGTTCGCCTGGGCTGCCTTGGTTTTCGACACACTCTCCTCCTGAACGCAGGAGGGGTATAGATACGCATAAGGAACACCCACAATGCCTGTCACCGAAATCAAAAAAGACATCTACTGGGTCGGAATCGTGGACTGGAACATCCACGATTTCCACGGGTACTCCAAATCCCCCCAGGGCACGACATACAATGCATACCTTGTCATGGACGAAAAAATCACCCTTTTCGACTCCGTCCCTGCCAAGTTTCAGATGGACCTGTACCACCAGATCCGTTCCATCATCCCTCTGGAAAAAATCGACTACATCGTCTGCAACCACATCGAGCCCGATCATTCCGGGGCCATGCCCTTCCTCATGGAAAAGGCCAAGCCCGAAAAGGTCTTCTGCTCCAAGCTGGGACACCGGATGCTTCTGGACCACTTCCACCAGCCCGACTGGCCCTACCATCCGGTCCAGACCGGCGATTCCATCAGCCTGGGCAAACGCACGGTGCACTTCATGGAAGCCCGGATGCTGCACTGGCCCGACTCCATGTTCTCCTATCTCGCCGAAGACAAGCTGCTCATCTCCAATGACGCCTTCGGCCAGAACATCGCCTCCAGCGAACGTTTCGACGATGAAATCGACCTGGCCATGCTCATGAGGGAGACCTCCCACTACTACCACAACATCATCCTGCCCTACTCCCGGAGATGCACGTCGGTACTCGACGACGTGGCCAAGAAGGGCCTCGAGATCGACATGATCGCCCCTGACCACGGCATCATCTGGCGCTCCAACGTGCCGCTGATCCTGCAGGCCTACCGCGACTACGCCGCGCAGAAGCCCAACAAAAAGGCCGTCATCGTCTATGACTCCATGTGGCACTCCACCGAGAAGATGGCCAAGGCCATTGCCGAAGGCATCCAGGAGGAGGGCGTGGCCGTCAGGATCATGCATCTCAAGCAGTACCACCACAGCGACGTCATGGGTGAACTGGCCGACGCCACCGGCATCCTGTGCGGCTCACCGACCCACAACAACGGCATCCTGCCGCTGGTCGCGGACTTCCTGACGTACATGAAGGGCCTGCGCCCCGTAGGTCGCGTCGGAGGGGCATTCGCCTCCTTCGGATGGAGCGGCGAGTCCCTGAATGTTCTGAACGACTGGCTCAAGTCGGCCAAAGTCGAGGTGGTTGAGCCGGGCGTGAAATGCAAGAACGTGCCTGATCACGCCAAGCTGGCCGAATGCAAGGAGTTCGGACGGCAGGTGGGCAAGGCCATCATCGCCAAGGTCGAGGCCGAAGCCTAGGAGACGCGCGTGGCACAGGGCAGAGAACTCAAACGGCGCGTCATCGCCATGCTGACCGAAGAAGACTGGGAACACGGTCTGAACGGCCTGGCCGAACTCGGCCAGCAGGCCATCTCGCCGCTGTTCTCGGCCCTGTGCAGTTCCTCATCCCTGATCCGCTGGCACGCGGTGACCGCATTCGGGGTTGTTGTCGCGACCCTGGCCGCCAACACTCCTGAGAAAGCCCGCGTTGTGATGCGCCGCTTCATCTGGAGCCTGAACGACGAGTCCGGCGGCATAGGTTGGGGCGCTCCCGAGGCCATGGCCGAGATCATGACCCAGAGCCCCCTGCTGGCCGGGGAATACCACAACCACATCGCGGCTTACATCCACGAGGATCACTGTCGGCCAGACTGCTTTCTGGAATACGCGCCCCTGCGGCGTGGCGCAGTCTGGGGGCTGGCCCGCCTGGCTCAGGTCCGTCCGGACCTGACCGCGGCCGCCGAACACGACCTGCTCTGCGCCCTGGGCGACTGCGACGCCCCCATCAGGGGCTATGCGGCCTGGGCCTGCGGTCTCATGGGCCTGGCCTCGGCCCTGCCGCAGCTCGAAGGGCTGACGTCGGACGACGCGACCCTGGAAATCTACCGCGACCGCAGCCTGGCTGAAACCTCAGTGGGAACGCTGGCCGCAGAGGCCATCTCACGCATCGCGGGCTCCACACCCGCACACAATTAAAGGAGACTCACTATGGATGTGCTCATGTTATCCAGGCTCCAGTTCGCCATGGCCACCATGTTCCACTTCATCTTTGTGCCCCTGACCCTCGGTCTCTCCATACTGGTAGCCATCATGGAGACCAAATACGTGCGAACCGGTGACGAAACCTACAAGCGCATGACGAAATTCTGGGGCAAGCTCTTCGTCATCAACTTCGTCCTCGGTGTGGTCACGGGCATCACCCTGGAATTCCAGTTCGGAACAAACTGGTCCCGCTATTCCGAGTACGTCGGCGACATCTTCGGCTCATTGCTGGCCATCGAGGCCACGGTTGCCTTTTTTCTGGAATCCACATTCCTCGGAGCCTGGATCTTCGGCTGGAACAGACTCTCGCCCAAAATGCACCTGGCCTGCATCTGGCTGGTGGCCGGCGCGTCCAACCTCTCGGCCCTGTGGATCATCATTGCCAACGGCTTCATGCAGAACCCCCTGGGCTACGTCATCCGCAACGGCCGCGCCGAACTGGACGACTTCTTCGCCGTTATCACCAACTCCTTCGCATGGCAGCAGTACGTGCATACCCTGAGTGGCGCCTTTGCCCTGGCCGGATTCTTCGTCATGGGCGTATCCGCGTACCATCTGCTCAAGAAACAGAACATCGACTTCTTCACCCGCTCCTTCAAGCTGGGCATGGTCTTCGGTCTGGTCTTCTCCATCCTCGTGGCCGTCCAGGGGCATCATCACGCCCAGGAAGTGACCAAAATCCAGCCCGCAAAACTGGCGGCCATGGAATCCCTGTGGGAAACCCATGAGGACGGCGCTCCCATGTATCTGCTCGTACTCCCTGACGAAAAGAACGAGAAAAACGCCATCGAACTCTTCGGTATCCCCGGCGGTCTGTCCTTCTTGGCCCACAACGACTTCAGCGCCCCCATCCAGGGCCTCAAGGAATGGCCGTCCGAAGAACGTCCCCCCGTCATGCTGACGTTCCTGTCCTTCCGGGTCATGGTCGGCATCGGCACCCTCATGCCACTCCTGTGCATCTGGGCCTTCCTGCGCCGAAACAAGCTTACCGAGACCCCGAAGCTCCTCAAGGCCATGCTTTTCGCCATCCCCCTTCCGTACCTGGCCATCGAGGCCGGTTGGGCCGTGGCCGAGGTGGGACGCCAGCCCTGGATCGTCAACGGGCTCATGAAGACCGCCGACGCGGTATCGCCCATCGTGACGTCGCAGGTGGCCTTTTCCCTGGTGGCCCTGACCCTGCTCTACG
>CAZQYA010000081.1:0-13745 GCA_964597325.1 uncultured Desulfovibrionaceae bacterium | reverse complement strand
GATATCCTTCCGGGACATGCGCATCGACAATCTCTCCGCCCAGGAAATGCTCCCCTACAGACGCAGGATGCAGATGGTCTTCCAGGATCCGTACGCATCCCTGAACCCGCGCATGACCGTGCTCCAGATCCTTGAAGAGCCAACGCGCTTTCATTTTCCGGACCTCACGAGCTCCCAGATCCGGGACAAGGTGGCCGACGTCATGAAGCAGGTCGGCGTCGATCCGGCCTGGGCAGGACGCTTTCCCCACGAATTCTCGGGCGGCCAGCGCCAGCGCATCAGCATCGCCCGCGCCCTCATGGTAGACCCGGAATTCATCGTGGCCGACGAACCCATCTCGGCCCTGGACGTGTCCATCCAGGCCCAGATCCTGAACCTCATCATGGACTGCCAGGAACGCTTTGGCCTGACTTACATGTTCATCACCCACGACCTGTCGGTGGTGGAACACATCAGCACCCGCGTGGCAGTCATGTATCTCGGGACCCTGTGCGAACTGGCCGACAAGGACGCCCTGTACGGGGATCCCCAGCACCCGTATTCGCGGGCCCTGCTCTCGGCCATTCCCAAACTTGGGTCCAAGGAGTTCTCGCACATCCGCCTCAAGGGGGAAGTGCCTACACCCATCGACCTTCCTCCGGGATGCGTCTTCCACACGCGCTGCCCATATGCCAACGAACGCTGCCGCACCGAAATTCCAAAGCTGATCTCACGGCCGAACGGAAGCCTGGTCGCCTGCCACGCCCTGGAGGAAGAACGGATATGACCCGTCCCAAGGCCCGCAAGGTCAGCGAAAGCGAAACCATCATGACCCACCGCGCCCTGCCCGGCGACGCCAACCCGGCCGGCAACGTGCACGGCGGCATCACCCTCAAGTACATCGACCTGGCCGGGGCCGTCTGCGCCATGCGACATGCACGCTCAGGTGTGGTCACGGCCTCCATCGACCGCATGGAGTTCAAGGCCCCCATGCATGTGGGCGAACTCATGCTCCTGCACGCCAGTGTCAACAGGGCCGGAAAGCAGTCCATGGAGATCGGGGTGCGCGTGGTGGTCGAAAATCTCATGACCGGCGAACAGCGACACTGCGCGTCGGCCTACCTGACCTTCGTGGCCATGGGGCCCGACAAGAAGCCCACCTCCATTCCCGAACTCATCCTGGAAAACCCGACCCACGAGCGCCGCAACCGCGAGGCCGAGATGCGACGCCGGCTGCGCCTGGAAGAACGCACGCGGGAACGCAAGGCCCAGGAATCCGAGGCAGAATCTTCAGAACACGCCTGAAGCCCGTGGGCGCCTGCGCCCACGAGGCCAAAAACGGGATTTACACCGGACGAACTTCGCATTACGGAAGGGCCCCTGATTCACCTTCCGGAGAAATTTTCATGCAAACATTCGTCGTTCTCGTGGCGTCCTATATCGCCCTGCAGATATTTTCCGACGTCGGTTCCCTGCGCATCGTCATGCTCGGAGGCATGTCCATCGACGCCGGCACCTTCATCTACCCCCTGACCTTCACCCTGCGCGACATGGTCCACAAGACCATGGGCAAACGCGGCGCGCAGCTCATGATCATCACGGCCGCGGGCTTCAACCTGCTCATGGCTCTCTATTTCTGGATGGTCTCGATCCTGCCCCCCGACATGTCCGTGGGCGCCCAGGCCGAATTCGGCCAGGTCCTTGCCCCTCTGTGGCGGCTGGTCTTCGCCTCCATCGTGGCCGAAGTCATCGCCGAACTGACGGACACCGAGGTCTACAGCATGTGGAAGGAGCGCGTCACGGCCCGACACCAATGGTCGCGCGTGCTGGTCAGCAACGCCGTGAGCATCCCCCTGGACAGCCTCATCTTCTGCTGGATCGCCTTTGGCGGCCTGTTCGAGACCTCCGTGGTCTGGTCCATCTTCCTGAGCAACACGCTCATCAAGTTCGCCACCACCCTCGTCTCCCTGCCGGCCATCTATCTGGTCAAGGAAAAACGGCCGGGCGCGGCCGCACCGAACTGCTGACGAAAAGCCGGGCGACCGGCTTTTTTCACGTCGTTGTTTCTGCTTGCAAGCCGGCAATCATGGCCAGGGCCTTGTCTGGTCGAGGTCGCGGCGTCCCCCACGGCAGGCAATGCGATCCGGTTCAGTAGGCTAGACACCGGCATTGCTCTGGAAGACGTCCAGGCCATCAAATTCGGGCCTGGCTCGCAATCCTGAATGAAGACCTCAGGGCGGAGGTACGGACCAAACGCTCGAGACCGATGCCCACCCCCACTCTGAAATCTGCACGCCGAAACCGGCGTTGCGGAACGTCAGGAATACCAACGCAAAACGCCCCGTTTACCGGGGCGTTTTGCTTTCGTGAGACAAACGGAAGGCTAGAACTTGTAACCGACGGAAAGGCCGACCATATGGGCGTCGGCGTTGTCGATCTCGCCTTCGTACACGCCATCGCTCAGACGGGCATCGATGTCTCGATCAATAATCATCAGATAGGTGTAGTTCACGTCCACCACCCAGTTGTCCCAATGGAAACCAAGACCGCCGTTGAGGAGATGACGGTCGTTGGCCGGGACCATGTAGTCGATAGTATCGTCCTGGACGGGCGACTGATCATAAACATAGCCAAGACGCAGGTCGAGCCAGTCAAGGGCCGCGTATTCCACGCCAATATTAAAACGCCAGACGTCATCCCAATTTTTGGTCTGGGTAGTTTCGGACTTCAGAGACATGGTGGCGGGATCAAACACAACGGGATCGCTGTACTGAATCTTCAGCTCATCGTATTTGCTCCACATGGTAAACACCGCGCCGAGTTCGACGCTCAGTTTTTCCGTAGGATACATGGCCACGCCAAAGGCGAAGGAGTCGGGCAGGGTGACGGTACCGTGCGCGTTTGTGTCGGAAAAAGCGCCAATAAGATCCAACGTGGTGCCGTCATACGCCGCAGGCATGGAAAAATCGGCCTTCCCGTTGACTTCCATGGTCACGGGACTGCGGTAGGAAAGACCGAGTTTGGCGTAGGGACAGGGCTGGTAATGCAGGGCCATGTTAAAGCCGTAGCCCCATCCTTCGGCTTCGAGCTTGGCATCGCCGTCAAGGGAAGAAATGCCGGTTCCAGTCCAGTTCAACTTCTGCTTCTTGATAAAACTCAGGTAAGTCGCATCCACGCCAAAAGCCGCAGAGAACTTATCATTAAACTTGATAGCCACGTTGGGGTTGATGGACATGGACTCGATAATGGCTTCGTAGCTATTGTAACGGCCTTCCCAGTCATCGTCGAACACGGAACCGAGGCCAAACCGGGAAAAGGTGCCCAGGCCGACGGTGTAGTAGTCGTTGATCTTCCAAGTCGCATAAAAATGCGGGGGAATCCACAGGGAGTCCTTGTCGGAAGAACTCCATTCGTCGTCTGTGCGGATGTCCAGCACGGGATGAATGGCCGTGAAACCGCCGAGAACCTGAATGCCGTCCAACTGGGTGATGCCGGCGGGGTTGGAAGCCAAAGCCGAAGGATCGTCAGCGCGCCCAACTGTGGCGCCGCCCAGAGCGTTGCCACGTGCACTCCATTCATAAATGCCGAAACCGGCGGCGGAACAGAACTGTGCCGTCAGCAGCACGAGCCCCCAGGCAATTGCCCATGTTTTCAGTCGCGTAACCATTCAACCTCCCCTGTGTTTGACTGTTTGCATCACCACGTTGATATCTTGAGCGCGTGCTCAATGCTCGCATCGAAGATGCGCTAAATGAAGATCATTTTGGCGTCAAGCGCTTTGTAACACGTGGTAATCAATGTGGTTTCACACTCGTGACACACACCAGCCAATCCACGCCGACGTCTTGAGCGCACGCACAACGCAAATGCAGAAAAACGGTGGACTGGAAAAGCGGGGCTGATTAAGAGAGGCGAAACGAAAACGGAAAGGAGAGTTCTGTGGGCATGGGCAACAAACAACGCATTCTGGAGACGGCCAAGCGTCTTTTCGGAGAACTCGGCTACGCCGAAACAACCTACAAGCGCATCGCCCAGGAGGCGGGCATCGCCGACGGGCTCATCGCCCATCACTACGGCAGTAAGGAAAACCTGTTTCAGCTAGTTGAGATATCCATCCTTACGGACCTGCTGCGTCAGATCGATGAAAGCCGCTACTACGCCTCCAACGGGCTGAACAGCGTGATCAATTTCGCCAAGTGCATCCTCAAGGCATCCGTTGTCCCGGATACGGGTTTTCTGACGCTGCTGCGCTGCTCGCCATTCCTGGCCAACACTGTTGGCGCCGACAATTCCGAAATCCTGGCCGTCTGCACCCAGGTCGTTGACAAAATGCTCGACTGCCTCAAGGCGGGTATAGCCGACGGTTCCATCCGATCGGACCTCGAACTGAACCTGGCCGCCAGCGTCATCTTCTCGACGGTCTTCGGTTCTACCCGCGCCAGGCTTCTGGCCAGCGAGAACATCCTCGGTCTGAACTTTTCCGACGATTTCTATCCCGAAATCCTCAGCATTCTGACCAGGTATCTCGAACCCCAGCCGAAGGCGGAAGCCGGGGACTAGCTGACCGATGAAAAATTCAAAATAGGCAGACCGGTCAAAAATGGTGAGCTACAAGGAAGTGAAAAAAGGCAGGACACGCAATGTATTGCGCAGCGGCCTGGCTTTTTTTCACTGACGCAGCAGATCGCCGTTTTTGAAGCGACCTGCTAGTCCTCCGAGTCCTCGTCCTTGTCCCCCTGGATCATTGCGTAGGCCACCACGCAGCCCAGCAGAAAACCGCCCAGGGTAATCAACCAGATCATCATTATCCTCCGGTCGGCTCGTCAACCCAGATGAAAGGAACGGCCCATTGCCAGACGCGCCCCGGCCAGAGCCGCGAATATCGCGTTGGCGGCCCAGGCCGCCAGCACCGGGGGTACGAGCCCCTTTTCCCCCGCCGACGCACACAGCACGAACAGCCCATAATAGCAGAAGGTCGTCACCAGCCCCACGGGAATGATGACGTAGAGCGTGCCGAAAATCGAGATCACGGCCAGGGCGATGAGCGCCATGACCGGCACGGACGCCGCATAAGCCAGCTTCATATGCCAGGCGGTCAGAAGCCGTTCGATATTGGACCCCGAGTCCTTCAGGCGACGGATCTCGCCTCCCAACTGCCACAAAGGCAGGGATTCAAGCTTGGTCTTGGGGTCGATGACCAGAAAGCTGGCCACATCGGTGCCCAGGTCCAGCACCATCTGGTCCTCGTGGCGCACCTCGAAGGAGTCCGGGAAGACGCGCATCACATCCTCCAGAGCCCATTTACCGGGTACGGCTTGGAACCAGTGCGCTCTGACCACCTCGGCGACGCGCCCCGAATCGTCTCCGGCCAGCACATAGACCGTCAACTCCGACCCCTTCCCAGCCGCAGGAATGACCTTGCCCATATGCACGATGCGCCCGCCCTCCCGAAACCAGACGTCCGAGAGCCTGCGCGTGGCCGTCTGCCGGTTGCGCACCTCCTCGTTCCAGATACGCTGGGCTTCCCTGTGGCCGTTTACACCCAGAACCTCGGAAAAGACGAACTGGGCCAGGCACAGGGCCAGGGCGTACCAGAGGACGGATCTGGCTATGGCGCCGGGTGACACCGAGCAGGCTTCCAGGGCCAGCAGTTCGCGGTTGCGCAGCATGAGCCCCAACTGGACCATGAGGGCCAGCAGGAATACCGCCGGAAATATCTGGGAAAGGATGAAGGGAGTGCGGTACAGAAAATACGCGGCAATGGATCCCGCGCCCACGCCGGCTTCCAGAAAATCGTCCAGACGGTCGAACAGTTCGATGAAGACATAAATGCCGATGCCGATGCCGCAGATCAGCAGAAGCAGATACAGGTTCTGGCGCAGGATGTACCGGGTCAAAAGCTTCATGAATCCGCCTTGCGCAGGCCGGTCCGGTTCAACAACCAGGATCCCAGACACCGCATGTTGACTTCACGTTCTCCAACCACCACCCACATGCCCGCACCTGCGGCAGCGAGGAAAAGGGCGTTCGGCATCCACAGCGCCAGGCCGGGCGCGACCACGCCGCCCTCGGCCAGGGACATGCCTGCGGTCAGAAGCACATAATACAGGAAAAAGGCGCCCAAACAGACCAGAAGGCCGAACTGCCGCTTCATGCCCTGGAAAAAGAAAGCCAGGGGCAGCGCGAAGATGCCGAGCACCAGACAGGCCGCCGGCAGGGAGAAGCGTTTGTGCAGTTCGATCTTCACGCGTCGCTTGAAATTGAGATCCTCATCGGCGAACGCTCCCGCGGCCAGCTCGCGCAAGGCCTGCCAGGACATCTCCTTGGGCGCCTTGTCCCCGAGATCGAGCCCGCCCAGCAGGCGGCTCATGTCCAGGGAAAGCAGGTAGCGGTCGAAACTGACCACGGACAGCTCTTCGCCCTGTTCACGATAGACGTGCCCGTTCTCGAGCTGCACGAAGACCTGGCCACGGTCGGCGTCGGAATCGATCAGCCCCCGCGGGGCGACAATGGTGGCGCTGGCCTTGGAGCGCGACGTGTCCAGGACGAACACATCCTGCAGCACCCCGGTCACCGGATCCGCCTGCCGCGCGTACACGGTCAGCCCCGGAAAGGACGTGTTGAAGACGCCCGGCTGGACGTTCACGGACGTCTTGTGCCGGGCCATCTCCACGACGGTCTGCCGGAAATTGTCCATGCCCCAGGAAATACCCGACAGGGACACCCACAGGGTCAGGGCCGAACCAAGGGTGCACAGCAACAGGGGCGCGGGCAACAGGGGCCAGATGCTGATCCCCCCGGCGCGCAGGGAGATGAGTTCACGGTCGGCACCCATGCGCAGAAAGGTCAGAAAGAGCCCGAGCATGCACGACACAGGGATGAGCAGGATGAGAAAGAAGGGGCTCAGATAGACGAAGAGCTTCACCAGGTCGAAAAGGGTCACACCCTGGGCCATGAACAGATCGCGCAGCTGCAGAAGCCTGCCCAGAAGGATAAGGCACAGGAAACCACCCAGGCAGATGCCCGATATGAGCAGCATCTCCCGGAAAAGCTCGCGCTGAAGCAGGGAAACCCGAATCACTGTCCAGAGACCTCGTCCCGGTAGAATTTGGCCAGTGCCTGCTCCTCCAGGGGCGTCAGGTTGAAACGTGTAGCCGCCTGGGCCATGAGTTGATTCACGTCGGGCTGTTCCCGGCGATATTCCTCGATCCAGGCAATGGCGTTGCGCAGGTTTTTGTCTGTAGGCATGATGGTGGTCATTGACCGCTCCTTGGGTTGTTCGTTTCGAGACGGGGCATACAGCAAAGGTCTTCCGGGCACAATGCGCCGAAACCAGCCTCCGCGCAACGAAACCGGGCACAGCGAACCTTGGCCGACGCGCCCTCTTCCCAGGAAAACCGGACAGCGCCATGTCGAGCCGTGGTCATCACCCTGGCCCCGGACGCCTCGCAGGCCCTGACCACGTCCTCATGGGGAAATCCGAAGCGATTACCCGGCCCGCATGCAGCTACTGCCCACTCGGCACCAACTCTCTCGTACAGATCTTCCCGCAGGCTCGACCTTGAACCGTGATGCGGCAGGACCAGAACCTCGGCGGTGAGATCCGCGCCGCTGCCAAGAATCCGATCCAGGGCGCGCTGCTCGGCGTCCCCCATGAGCAGGGCCAGACCGCGACCGTTCCATACGAGGCGGAGAACCACTGAATTCTCGTTGCAGGAAAGACCGCATTCTTCCGGACCCGGATGCAGAACTTCGAGCCACAAGCCCGGCTCGACGGGCAGACGGTCCCCGGCCCTGACCCGTCGGACCGCCCAGAGCCCCTCGCGCAAAAGCCCTTCGAGACGTCGGGAATCCGCGCCGTGATCCAGCAGTCCGGACCAGGCGAACCAGCCCACGTCAAAGGCTTTGAGCAGATAGAAAAGCCCGCGGGAGTGATCCGAATCCATGTGGGTCACCACGGCACCGTCAAGCCGTGGCGGATGCCCCCAGGTCAGTGCCGGAGCCACCAGGACCCGTCCCGGGTCATAATTCGCACTCCAGCCGCCTGAGCCGTCCACCAGGATCGTCGCACCCGTGGAACTGCGGATGCTGACTGCCTGACTCATGCCCGTGTCCAGCACCGTAATTTCAACTGCAGGGCGCATGGCCAAAGCCTCCTGCCAGACCGAGGGTGCAAGCATAAGCAGAAGCCCTGTTGCCAGAAACGCCAACTCTCTGGGCTTTGGTTGTGTCCGACCCGCCATGGCCGCGCCAACCAGAAGAACCGTCCAATACCCCACCACCTCGAATTCACGGGGCCGCAGGACAGCCCAGGAATCCAACAGGCCTGCGCCGTCCATAGCCGCAAGTCCCCTGTCGAGCCACTCCACGCCAACGGCGGCCAGCCGGAAACAGCCTCCGGCCAGCCCCTCGGCCGGAAAGGCGGCGCCGAGACCGAGAAAAGCCAGGGGCATGACAGCCATGCTCAGGACGGGCAGCCACAGGAGATTGAGCCAGAGCTGTCGGGACATTTCAGAAAAATACAGTGCCTGAAGCGGCAGGATGAAAAGGTTGGCACAGAGCGTCGCCGCGGCAAGAGCAATGAAAAAATGAAACGCCCTGCAAAATGGATTGCCCCGCCGCAGCGGCTCCAGGTGCCGGGACGCCATGGGCATGAACAGAACGATCCCGGCCACTGCCATGACGGAGAGCTGTAGCCCGAGATCGTGAACCGCACGCGGGTTTGGGAGGACGAGCACGGCCACGGCCGCGAACAGGGCGTCCTGAGGCAGGGATCTGGTGCCTCGGAGCATGTGCAGAACCAGGGAAGCAAGCATGACGGCGGCACGCGTAAGGGAAGGCGTGAAGCCGCCCAGCCAAAGGTAGGCTCCCACCGGGAGCAGCGCCAGCAAAATGCCGAGCTTCTGCCGCGGCAGTACGAGAAACAGCCCCGGCCGCAGCCGTCCGGCAAGCACGGCCAAGAGGAAACCAATGCCGGCGACCATGGCCAGATGCATGCCCGACAGTGCCAGGCTGTGCGCCAGCCCGGCACGACGGATGCGATCCACGAATTCCGGTGACAGGGCAGCCCGGTCCCCGAACAGGAGGGCCAGAACCACAGCCCCGCCCTGCCCTTCCGGCACGAGGCTGGCCACCCTGTTCATGATTCGCCTGCGCAATCCGGCATCACGCTCCTCCCATGACACGCGAACGTGTCCCCGGGAATATGCCCGGTACCGCACATGAAGACGCGCCCAGTAGTCCTCCGTGGAGGAAAGGCCGAAATTGTGGCGCCCGCGCAGCTCGCGGATGCGCAGTCTGGCAGTGAAAACAGCGCCCTCGCCGGGAGGCTCGGGGGGATCGGTCCACGTCCATGCGAGAAGCCCGGAGAGCTTGCGGTGCGTATCGACGTCGACCACATCCGAAACAAGCATGGTGTAACGCCGGCCGGGATACGTCCGTACCTCCCGGACCACACCGCGGACTCTGACCTTGTCGTTCCAGGCCTCGCCGTCCCAGGACGATTCCGGAGCGCAGGACAGGGCCAGGCCAAGTCCGAAACATGCGGCCATACACATCGCCAGACGTGGCCGGGCAAAGGCGAATCCGGCCAAAAGGCAGGCCAGCCCCGCGCTCCAGGGATGGGCTGAGGCGAAAAGACCGCATATCCAGGCCATCAGACACAGTTGCCAGGGCAGGGGGGCAACGGGTACCGGGTTCACGCTACCTTCTCCATGGCGCCGGCTATCATCGCCTCGCCGTTGTGTCATGGGCATGAATCGGTATTTCCGGGCGCAAAACGACCATAAGGACATTGCCTGCCGGGCGCTTCTCGGGCTATGGAAAAAACAACCGCCCCACAGAACCATCCAAATATTTCAAGGAGCTCCAATGGAAGAATTTTCCGTTCTGCTTGTGGACGACGAGGAAGACTTCTTGCGCACCATCATCAAACGCCTCTCCAAGCGAGGCTTGCGCGCCCAGGGCGCCTCACGCGGGGAGGAAGCCCTGGCCATGCTTGCCGAAGAACCGCGTGACGTCGTGGTCCTGGACGTAAAGATGCCGGGCATGGATGGCATCGAAGTGCTGAGGCGCATCAAGGCCCAATGGCCCGAGACCGAAGTCATCATGCTGACCGGACACGCCAGCATCGACGCGGCCATGGAGGGCATGAACTGCGGAGCCTTCGACTATCTGATGAAGCCTGCCGATCTCGAGGACCTGCTCTACAAACTCGAAGACGCATACCGCAAGAAGGCCCTGAACAAACGCATCGAAAACAACGGTCAGCAGGCCTGAAACCATCACACAGACCACAAGGACAGCCCTTGGCGCATTCACGACTCTATTTCGACCAGAACGACTACACGCTGCTGCGTCTGGTCAACGAGGTTCTCCAGCGTTCCACCGAAAGCGCAGGCATCCACTCCCTGCTGGACTGCTGCATGCATCCTCATGGCATCAAGGAAATGGCCGCACCACGCGTGCTGCGCATCGCCTATGCCATCACGAGCCTCCTGGGTTCCCTGGAAGGCGGCATGGCCACGGACAGGCTCAACGCCCTGCAGGCCCTGCGAGACGAAATCCTGCGTTCCAACACGTTCTATCTGCAAAAAAACACATCACGCGTCCTCCTGCAGATCATGAAGGAACTCGTCAGAAACAAGGATGACCTGGATGCCCAGCTGCGCCTGGCCCACGACTTCCGTTTGACCTCCTCAGGCAAGCCAAGGGTCGTCAGGGCCGAACTGAGCAAATACCATCTCCTGGAAATGCCCGAAGCATGGAACCAACTCGCCTTTGACCATCACGTCCACGACGCCAACACCAAGGGCCGCAAGTCCCCGACCCACCTGGTCATGGACGCCTGGATCAAGGGCATCCGCTTCCTGACCGTGGTCTACTACAATTACGTGGACTCCGAGGTGGCCAATGAGCTTCTCGAAGCCGCCAGAATCCTGGACATGCACATCCGCATCGGCGTCGAGGTCAGCGCGCGGTTCCGCGGCAAGTATGTTCGCGTCATATGGGAGCCCCAGAGCTACACCGACCCGAAATCTTTCCGGGCCTTCCTGGACGAACAACCCGTGCGGGCCTTCATGAACGAAGGACGCCAGGTTTCGGCCTACCAGCAAAGGTATGTCTTCCAGGCCCTGGAAGCCTTCAACCGCAACCACCGCGGGTCCATGGGCGAAGAATTCGGGCTCGAACTGGAAAAGCTCGACGAGGCGGGCTTCAGAGACTTCGTGGGAACAGGGCAGCCCTCGCTTCTGCATCTGGCCAAGTACATCCAAAGCAGACTGCAGCCCGTGCTCAAAAGGGCGGGCAGGGACATGGCGATCGAATACGAACGGGCGGAACCGGACCGTCGGCGCGAACTTGAGTCCCGCATGGATACTCTGAACGCCATTGATTCGGAATTGATCATCAGCCGCTTCCTCCAGCCGTGCCGCAACCAGGAACTGCACGATCCGACCATCCCCCAGGACGGGCCGGAGGTCCCGCCCCTGCTGCGCCTGCATATCGGAGAACTGCTGCCCAGGCTGGCAAAATTCCACTCCAGCTCGCATTTCACCCTGAACCTGAGCAACCTCTCCACGGCTGACGCCTTGGAAATCCTCTACGACTGCCAGGGACACATCAGCAACATCGAGTTATACAACCTCAAGGACGCCACACGGGGCAAATGGTCCCTGGCGCCTGGAATAGCCCGTTCCTGTCCGGGCGAAGTGGTGGACCTCGTAAACCCGGAGAGAACCTGCGCCCAGATATCGGAATTACAGAAAGCCCTGAACGAAACCAACGTCATTGCACTGAAACGGGCCATTCGCGGCGTGATCTGGTCCTTTGAGGAGGACCGCCTGGCCCTGACAAACACCCTCTCCAGGGCCAGAAGCAGAAAAGACGCGACTCGCATCTCCGAAATCGAATCGGAACTTGAAGCCATGGATGCCCGCAAGGAAAAACTCCTGGACATCCTCTTCGACATTGAAAATTTCCACCGCCACTACAAGTCTCGTCCACTTGGCGCGCGCATTGGCAGCGGCTCCACGGGCCAGTCTCGTCATCAGTACGGCATGGGCGTGGTGGTCCTGGAAACCCTGCCCAAGCAGGCCCGGACCACTGCCCTGGGCCAGACGGGCGGCCAGCGCAAGCTCCTGCCCGTCACCGCCCGGATGACCGTTCACGAGCGCACCTGCTGCCACTGCCTCTCCGACGCGCCGCCGATCCTGCGCCTGGTGCGCAGGATTCCAGGCCTGGAGCGCACGGGCTGCACCGTCAAACGGGAATGGTTCCTGGATAGCATCGACATCCACCCCAAGCGTCCCGGAAATATCGTCACCCTTGGCGGGGTGCAACTGGAGCACGACAACGGCCTGCGGCTGACAAAGGCCAGGGGCGAGGCCAGCGCGTCCGTGCCGCTCAAATACATGAACACGGCCATCAAAAACGCCCTGAAGATCATCACGGGGTTCGTTCCGGCCTTCCTGACCTTCGCCCTGACCAAGGACTGGTGGGTCCTGGCCTACCTCGGGGGCTTCATCTGGTTCGGCATCACGGGCGTGCGCAACGTGCTGCAGGCGGTGCTGGGCGGGGGCGGTCTGAAACGCTCGCCCCTGGTGCAGTGGAACTCCCTCATCAGCTGGAGCCGTATCGCGGACTCGCTGCTGTTCACGGGCTTCTCCGTGCCCCTTCTGGACCTGCTGGTGAAGACCTGGCTTCTGGACCAGACCCTCGGCATCACAACGAGCACGAATCCCGTGCTGCTCTTCACGGTCATGGCCCTGGCCAACGGCGCTTACATCTCAAGCCACAACATCTTCCGCGGACTGCCCCGCAGCGCCGTCATCGGCAACTTCTTCCGCAGCATCCTGTCCATCCCCCTTGCCGTGCTCTTCAACGCGGTCCTGGCCAGCGGCATGCACATGGCCATGCTGCCGGGCGTGGAGGACACCCTGCAGAAATGGGCGGCCATCATCTCCAAGCTGGCCTCGGACGTGGTCGCGGCCGTCATCGAGGGCCTGGCCGACCGCCAGAACAACGTGCGCACGCGCCTGTCCGACTACCGCGCCAAGCTTGTGGCCATGTTCGACGCCTTCGCACGCCTGGACGTCCTGTTCCCGGAAGAGGATGTCCTGGACATGCTGGAATCGCCCAAGATGTTCATGGAGACCATCTCCTACGAAGCCCGCGACCTCGAAAAGGTGCTCATCGTCAACGCCTTGGACTTTATGTACTTCTGGCTCTACCAACCCAGGGCGGCCAAGGCTCTGGAAATCATCGCCCGCGACATGAGCAAGGAGGAATGGCTCATCTTCCTGCGCTCCCAGTACGTGCTCAAGCGCTACCGGGAGATCAGCCAGATGTTCGTGGACGGGCTGGTGGGCAAAAACTTCTCCAAGCCCTTGGCCTTCTACCTGGACCGCTCGGACAGATACCTGCGCGACATGGAAGCCATCGGCGCGGGCCGGAAGCTGCGTTAGAAGAGTGTCTGCAAGGGGATTGCAGCATTTTGACCGGAAGATGGATTGCCACGCTTCGCCATAAATAACGAAATCGCAAGCACGTCATTGCAAGAAATCTTCGACGCGACAATCCATGCATCTCCTATCCAATGCATCAATTCGAAATAAAGATGGATTGTCACGCTTCGCTCGCAATGACGGCCCGTGCAATACGTCACCGAAAGAATCCGCGACGCGCGATGACGGACCCAAACCGTCTCGTGTACAGTACAGGGCACGCAGTCAGGGACGCTTCAGCGCCA
Organism: uncultured Desulfovibrionaceae bacterium; assembly: GCA_964597325.1. Classification (GTDB taxonomy): domain Bacteria; phylum Desulfobacterota; class Desulfovibrionia; order Desulfovibrionales; family Desulfomicrobiaceae; genus Desulfomicrobium. Next base: position 19 of record CAZQYA010000081.1, on the reverse strand, counting down.
CTTCCGGTCGAGCATGAGA
>CAZQYA010000080.1:0-13770 GCA_964597325.1 uncultured Desulfovibrionaceae bacterium | reverse complement strand
TGGATCCCCGCCTGCGCGGGGATGACACCGAGGCTGGTCAGCTTGTTCCGCCCGGTGCCGGCAGGTTTTTGCTTCTGGCGTGAAGTCTTGGCATTCCGACGCATGCGGGAACCGGTCTTCGGGGATTGTGGGGAACGATTTGGAGGATCATCCTCCGTGCTCCAGCCGTTGCCAACCACTGCGTCATTCCCGCGAAGGCGGGAATCCATGTATCTTCGGAGAGTAATGTACGGAAGAGGGCCTGGTGGCCCCTGCTCAGACCGCCGCCTGCGAATTCCTCTTGAGGGATACAGGAGGGCGCTTCAGGCTGGTGCGAACGCGGAGCGCGCCGCGCCACATTCATCCATCAATGCGTAACATATATAATGAGGTATCCATGATCTCCAGACGCGATCTTCTCTTCGGCATGGTCCGACGCCTGCGCGAGGGCGAGGAGGAAAAGCCCGTTTCCGGCATCGGCGCGGACATCGGCGCCGCCGATGCGGCCTTTGCGGACAGGGAGTATGCAAACGCCCGCGACCTCTACAAGGAGGTTCTCAAGGGCAACAGGTCGCACAAGGAGGCCAGGATCAGGCTGGGGCTGTGTCACTATCATCTCGGCGAGTACGTCCAGGCCAAGGACGCCCTGCTGATGATCCACAAGCAGCACCCGGCCGAGTACCTCGCCTGCCTCTATCTCGGGCTGGCCTACGCCCGTCGTGGTCAGTTGGACAAGTGCATGGACGTCTGGAGAAAATTCGTGGATCGCGACCATGTGGCGGTCATGCGCGAGATCAACGTGCAGCGCGCCCTCTTCGAAACGGGAGAGCCCCTGACCGGCTCCGCCGTGGCGGATGCCGTGGAGCAGGCGCTCATGCAGGTCTAGCGACACCTCACTGCTTCTGTTTGCCCGGGTGCCAGGCCGCTCATGCCGCCCATTGCTCCTATCGCATTCTTCCAGGCGGGGCGAAATGCCCCGCTTGCCTTTTTGTTCCATATGATACCCTTTATTTTCAAGGTGTTTTCGTCGGACCGTCCTTGTCCGGGGAGAAATGCACCTGTGGGGCGAAACGCCCCGGTTTCTTCAGGTTTTGACCTTTTTCAAGCTTCCGGTCGCATCTGTCCGCCCCGCCTCCCTGCCTTCTCAAATTCTTTAATATCAGGCTGTTATCTCTAGCTTTGGCCGGGTGTCCGCGCTTTCAAGCGTGCGCTTTTTGGCACAAGGGTTGCTGTACGTGGTATAGGTTGAAGGAAACGATATCCCGGATAGGTTATGCTTGTTCAAGGAGGCTCACGTGACGGATGCCATTGTTTTGCTGGTCGATGACGATTCCCAGTTCATCGACGTCATGAAGAAACGCCTGACCATGCGCAATATGGAGGTGTTTCACGCGGGCAGCGGCGAAGACGCCATGCAGCTGCTTGCGACTCACGGCGAAATCGAGGTGGTCATCCTTGACGTGAAGCTTCCTGGTCGCAGCGGCATTGAGACGCTGCAACTCGTCAAGCAGCAGCATCCCCTGGTGGAGGTTATCATGCTGACCGGTCACGCCACCCTGGAATCGGCCATCGACGGCATGCGTCTGGGCGCCTGGGACTATCTCATGAAGCCCTGCGGCATCGAGGTGCTGGTCGAGAAGGTCAGGGAGGCGGCGGAGAAGAAGCGCCGCCATGAGGAGAAGATCGTGGACGCCAGGGCCCGGGAGATCGCCGGCAGGCGGAGTTGAGAAGGCATCGGAGGACGTATGGCCGAGAACAGGGTGCTGCTCATTGACGACGAGGTCCAGTTCGTGACCACCACCGCCAAGCGGCTGCGCAGGCGGGGCTTCGTGGTCCTGGAGGCGAACAGCGGCCCCGAAGGGCTGCGCCAGCTGGATCGTGAGCCTGTCGATGCAGTGGTTCTCGACGTAGGCATGCCCGGAATGGACGGCATCCAGGTTCTCCGGGAACTCAAGATGCGGTATCCCGCGGTGCAGGTGCTCATGCTGACCGGGCACGCGGACATGGAGGTCGCCATATCGGGCATGGCCATGGGCGCCTTCGACTATCTCATGAAGCCGGTGGAGCTTGAAGTGCTGGCCGGCAAGATCCGGGAGGCCTGTTCCCGGAGGAAAGGAAAGGATGAGGAAAGCGGGGCAGTGTGAGTCCCTGCACGAAATCTTACGGATCGTGATACATGAGGAGGCGGTGATACGTATGGGATTCTTTAAACAATGGGGTTCGTTCATGGTGGAAGGCTCGCGAGCCTTCGCACGTTGGGAAGTGGAAAACGCCAAGGTCATCCTGGGCGACAAGAGGCGCATCTGGCTGCTGGCATTGCTGCTCATCCCGTGCATTATCGGCGGCTGGGCCTTTGCCGAGGATATCGGTCAGGCCCTGCCTGACGTCATCGGCGGCAAGCATGCCTACAGCCCGTCCTACTACAGCCTGTACATCTTTCTCGTCTCCATCTTCGTGGGTGTGGGCGCGGGCCTGATCTCCGGCTGCATCGGCGCCGGCGGCGGCTTCATCATCGCCCCGGCCCTCATGAGCGCGGGCGTCAAAGGCATCCTGGCCGTCGGCACGGACCTCTTTCACATCTTCGCCAAGGCCATCATGGGCTCGGTCCTGCACCGTAAGATGGGCAACGTTTCCGTGCCCCTGGCCTTTGTCTTCCTGATCGGCGCCATCGTCGGCACGACCGTGGGTGCGGGCATCAATCGCGCACTGTACAACGTCAACCCGGTGCTGAGCGATGCTTTCATCACCGTGGTCTATACAATCATGCTCGGTTTCCTGGGCTTCTATGGCATGTACGACTATTTCAGTGCCCGGAAGGGCGGTCACTCCGGCGGAGCCCACGACACCAAGGAAGGCGCGGGCATGACCGGTATCGCCCAGAAGCTTCAGGGCGTCAGCCTGCCGCCCATGATCACCTTCGATCAGGGCCTGGTCCCCGGTGGGCGCAAGATCTCCTGGCTGTTCCTGGTTCTGTCCGGCGTGCTGGTCGGCATGGCCGCGGGCATCATGGGCGTGGGCGGCGGCTTCCTGACCTTCCCCATCTTCGTGTACATTCTGGGCGTGTCCTCCCTGACCACGGTCGGCACGGACATCTTCCAGATCGTGTTCACGGCGGGCTACGGCGCCATCACCCAGTACGCCATCTACGGGTTCATCTTCTATACCCTGGCCATGGGCATGCTCCTGGGCTCCCTGGCTGGCATCCAGATCGGCGCCCTGGTGACCAAGGTCGTGCCCGGCATCACCATCCGCGGCTTTTTCGCCCTTTCGGTCATGGCCGGCTTCGTGAACCGGTTCTGCGCCCTGCCCAAGAAGCTGGTCAGCATGGGCTATCTGCCCGCCAGCATGGAAGGCATGACCGACACCATGGATACGGTGGGAATCTACCTGTTCTTCATCGTCATCGCCCTGTTCGGCATCTGGGTATTCGGGGCATTTTTCAAGAATATCAAGACACTGAAGTATGAGGATTGATTCTATGATTCATAACAAAAAGGAATTCAACGGAGGCATTGCCCTCCTGGTGGTCTTCTTCATCATCCTCTTCGCCATGTTCCAGCCCCTTTTCGACGGGCACAACGCCATGGCCTATCTGGACAACCTCTACAACTCCATCTCCAAGGGTTCGGCCTACTACGTCCCCAACCTGAAGGAGGAGGCCAAGACCGTGGCCGGATTCGAGGTGGACGTCACCTTCGATATGAAGAACGAGGCCCAGGCCGCCGACAGCGTGGTTCTGCTGACGGCCGCCGGCGCCACGGCCTCGGCCGCGGGCAAGAGCCTGACGGTCAAGGGGGATTACGCGGCCATCCTGGACGCCTGCCTGGATGACGCCGATACGATGTACAACAACGACGGCGCGGCCCTGAAGGCCAAGTACCCCGTGTACGCGGAAAAGGACGACCGGCAGGCCCTTTATAACTGGAGCACCATTCTGACGGGCTTCGACACGGCCCTCAAGAACCAGAAGAACTTCGCCCAGGCCAAGGTGGCCGCCAACATCCAGTCCAAGGTCGTGGAGACCGCCTACAATTACTATTCGGTGGTGCCCGAGCAGATCAAGGACAAGATGGGTATCGTGATCTTTTCGCTGGCATTTTACGTGATCTATACCCTGTGGTACGGCTTCGGCATCATGTTCGTGTTCGAGGGCTGGGGCCTGAAGATCAGCGGACACTGATGCGTACACGGCCACGGGCCGAAAGTCCTGGCGCGGCTTCTTCGGAGGTCGCGCCTTTTTTGCTTGGACCGGTCGGCCGCCTCTGATAATCGAGTGTGCTCAAGGAGCGAAGAAGCCACATGAACCTTTCGGAATACTACAACACCGTCATGGAACTCAGTCATGGCATCGTCATCACCCTGGACGAGAAGGGACGGATTATCCACGGCAATTCCCGCTTTGAGGCGGTTTCCGGTTACGGCATCGCGGAACTGGCCGGGCGCGACTGGTTCGAGTCCTGCGTTGATTCCAAACGCCGGGGCAGGGCCCGGGTCATGTTCGCGGAGATCGTGGAGTCCGGGGACATGGGATTCATGAAGGGTTCCGTGCGTTCCAGAGACGGCCAAAAGGTCTACATCGACTGGAACATGAAGCCTCTCTTCGATTCCCGTGGAGATTTGGTCAGCGTCCTGTGCGTGGGGCAGGACGTCACGGCCCATGTGGAGCGGCAGCATCGGCTGCAGCTGGAGCACGACAGGCTGGCGGCCCTGAACAAGGAATTGTCCTGCCTGCACGCCATGAACCGCATCGTCTCGGATACCGACAGCCCCCTGCCGGAGATGCTGCACCGGATTCTGGCCATCATTCCCCCGTCCTTCCAGTACCCGGAGTGCACGGGCGTTCGACTGCTCCTGGATGGCGAGGTCATGATCAGCGGAAATTTTCTGCCCGAGGCCCCGAAAAGACTGGGGCAGGATGTGCTGGTGCAGCGGATCCGGCGTGGACGCCTGAGCGTCAGCCTTGATGCCGAAGACAGGGATTTTCTTCCCACCGAGGCGGAGCTTCTGGGAGCTCTGGCCAAGCATGTGGGATGGATCATCGCCAAACGCGAGGCCCTGTCCACCAAACGCAACCTGGAGCGCCAGCTGCAGCACGCCGACCGTCTGGCCAAGATCGGTCAGTTCGCGGCCGGCGTGGCCCATGAGCTCAACGAGCCCCTGGCCAACATCCTCGGGTTCGCCCAACTCGCGGCTCAGGCGCCCGGTCTTCCGGACCAGGCCGTCCGGGATCTGGACAACATCGTCAAGTCCGCCCTGCACAGCCGCGAGGTCATCAAGAAGCTCATGATCTTCGGGCGCCAGGTTCCGTTGCAGAAGGCCCTGGTGGACCTGAACCAGGTCATTCGCGATACCCTCTATTTTATCGAGATGAGCGCGTCGCGGGGCAGGGTCGAGGTGCGCACGGAGCTTGCCGACAACCTGCCGCCCATCATGGCCGACGCCCAGCACATGAAGCAGGTCATGGTCAATCTGGTGGTCAACGCCATCCACGCCATGCCCGAAGGCGGCGTCTTGACCATCCAGACCCAGTCCTTCAAGGATGACGTCTATCTTCTTGTCAGCGACACGGGTGTGGGCATGACCCCGGCCGTGCGGCGGCAGATATTCAGCCCCTTCTTCACCACCAAGGATGTGGATCAGGGGACTGGCCTGGGGCTGGCCGTGGTGCATGGAATCGTCACGGCCCACGGAGGGGTCATCGAGGTCGAAAGCGAGCCCGGTCGGGGAACGCGTTTCGAGATCACCTTTCCGTGCAGTGAAACGGCCCCCGAAGACGAACAATGAGGAGGCAGGGCATGCAGGACAAGGGCGCGACCATTCTGGCCGTGGACGACAGCGCGGCCACTCTGGAGGTCATCTCGCGAAATCTGACGGCGGCGGGGCACATTGTCCATGTCCGCGGCAGCGTGGAGGAGGCCGGTGCCTTTCTGGACGAGAACCCCGTGGATCTCGTCATCACCGACTACAAGATGCCCCGGGCCAACGGCCTGGAACTCATCAAGCACGTCCGCGACAATTACAGGGACACGGAGATCATGATGATCACCGGCTACCCGTCCGTGACCGGGGCCGTTGAGGCCATGCGCGACGGCGCCGGGGAATACCTGGCCAAGCCCTTCACCGGCGACGAGCTCCTGGCCGCAGTGCAGCGCATCCTCGACAAACAGGCCCGGAGAAGGGCGGCCCATGCCGAGGCCGGCGAGCTGAGTGCCTTCGGCATCATCGGCAGCTGTCCGGAAATGCAGGCGGTCTTCGGCCTCATCCGCAAGGCCGCCACCACCAGCGCCAACGTCTTCATCTCCGGCGAGTCCGGGACGGGCAAGGAACTTGTGGCCCGGGCCGTGCACTACCACAGCGACCGCAGGGCTTCGGCCTTCGTGGCCGTCAACTGCTCGGCCATTCCGGACACCCTGCTTGAGAGTGAGCTCTTCGGGCACGTCAAGGGTGCCTTCACCGGCGCCAAGGAGAGCCGGGCCGGCTTCTTCGAGATCGCCAACGGCGGGACCATTTTTCTGGACGAGATCGGCGACGCCAGCCCGAACCTGCAGGCCAAGCTGCTGCGGGTCATGCAGAGCAAGGAATTCTGCATGGTCGGTTCCTCGCGCATCCGCACCGTGGACACGCGCATCATCGCTGCCTCCCACAAGAATCTTCGCCGCCTGGTGGAGCAGGGCCTCTTTCGGGAGGACCTCTTCTATCGCATTCACGTTATCGAGATACCCCTTCCATCCCTGGCCGAGCGGGGGGATGACATCCTCATGCTGGCCAATCACTTCCTGAACAAGTTCTCCTCGGACATGAACCGCGAGACGCCACGCCTGACGGACGGGGCCATTGCCGCCCTGACCCAGTATGCCTGGCCGGGCAACGTGCGGGAGCTGGAAAACCTGCTGCAGCGGCTGGTGGTCATCTGCGACGGCCCGGTCATCGACGTGACGGACCTGCCCGAGTCCATGCGTTTCACCATCAGCCGCTCCCGGCACGGCGACAAGACCCTGGCCGAGGTGGAGGCCGAGCACATCCGCGCCGTGCTGGCCCGGACGGGCGACAACAAGACGCGGGCCGCGGAAGTCCTGGGCATCGACCGCAAGACCCTGCGGGAGAAGCTCAAACGTCTGGGCCTGGGGTGACGTTTTTCCGGCGTTGGGCCGGAAACCGGAAGTGCATGGGCGCCCGGCGGAAATGAAAAAGGCAGACCCGCGGGCCTGCCTTCAGGGTCGCATGTTCAACCCTCTCAGATATATTTTGAAATGGCCGCCTGAAGGCTTTCGGCCGTGAAGGGCTTGTGGATGATTTCGTTGATGCCTGCGTCCATGGCAGCGCGGTTGTCGTTGGTTTCATTCTGGGTGGTGACCATGATTACGGGCAGCTCTTCCCTGGAATATTTTTCGCGAATGCCACGCGTCAGGTCGATGCCGGTGATGTCAGGCATGTTCAGATCCGTGAGCACCAGGTCCGGCTTGTCGGTTTCAAGCCATTCCAGCGCTCCGGCCGGAAATTCGAAGAGAATCGGCTCGTATCCCAGTTCGTGCAGTGTCGACTTGTAGATATTCAGGATCATGCGCGAGTCGTCCACGGCGCAGATGCGCTTGCGCGTCGCGGGCTTGGGCTCCCTGGGTCCCTTGGGCGCCATGAGCTTCAGGGCCAGGTCTGAGTAGCCGTTCTCCTTGAGCACCGTGTAGAAGAAATCCCGGATATCCTGGTGGGCCTTGCCCAGATACTGCAGGGCCATGTCCTGAAAGTACTCTTCGGACACGAGGCTCAGGAAGACGTTTCTGGCCTGGGCGCCGATGATCGTCTTCATGATGCGGCGGGCGTCCTCCTCGCGGTCACCGGCCAGGTTCTTGATGCCCGCGGCCATGAGTTCGTTGAAATTGCGGTCAATAGCCTTGGCAGCGGCGATGCAGACGTGTTCCACCGGATCGCTCAATCCCTGGGTCAGGACGTAGGCCCCGCGGTCCAGCGGCAGAAGCCCGAGGGCTTCGTAGGCCGCGAAGCGTATGTTGGCGTCGGCGGGGTGGTTGTGCAGCAGTTTCCGGATGGGGGAGATGGCCGCGGGATCGCCGATGTCGCCAAGGACATTCAAGGTGTGGATGCGCAGGTCCGCGTCGTCGAAGAGCAGGTTTTCCGTCAGGAGCGGTACGGCCTTGGGGCCGATGTCCGTCAGGGTTTTCTTGGCGTAGGTCCGCAGATGCGCATAGTGGGAGCCCATGGCTTCGTTGAGTTTGTCCAGGGAGATGGAGTCCTGAACCTTGGCAAAGATGTCCAGGACCAGCAGGTCGAGTTGGTTGTCCGTGCCCATGCGCTCGGCCAGACGCAACATGGCCGTGGGTGTGCCTATTTTGCCCAGGGCCTTGGTGGCGGCGATGATGAGGGCGCGGTTGCCGGAGTACAGGAAGTCGCTCAGGGCGTTGATGGCGGCGGGATCGGCGATCTCTCCCAGGGTGTCGATGATCAGGTTGATCTCTCCGATCTCCTGGGCTGCCAGCAGTGCGTCGATCAGGTCTTCCACCACGGTTTCCAGCCGAAGTTCTCCGGCCATGGCGATGTACGTGCGCCTGTTGGGCGTCAGGGGGTCCCGGATGGCGGTCGCAACGAGTTCGGGCTTGGCCAGGATTTTCATGGCCAGGATTTCCCTGACCAGGGGCAGGCCCGAGGCCATGTCCCTGTGCTCCGCCAGGAATTGCGCCAGGATGGGCACGGAGAATTCCGGGTCGGCCGAGCGAAAGGCGCCCAAGACCTGCTCACGCAGGTCCCTGTCCACGTTTTCGAGGTAAGCCAGCACCAGGCGGGCCTTGATGGGATCACGGCTGGCGATGTTTTCCCTGATTTCAGCTATGAGGTGGGCGTGTTCAGCCATGTTTGCCTCCCAGTTCGGGGATGAGGGTGCGCAGGAGGGCGCCCAGTGCAGCGGCGGATGCGCCGGCCTGCTGCAGGATTTCTTCGTGGGACGTTGCGGCCATGCAGTCCGGGAGATTCTTGTTGGTCAGGCACGAGATGCCCAGCACCCGAATGCCCATGTGGTGCGCGGCGATGGCTTCGGGCACCGTGGACATGCCGATGGCGTCGGCCCCCATGGAGCGGTACATGCGCGTTTCAGCGGGCGTCTCCAGGCTTGGTCCCGCCACGGCCACGTAGACACCCTGTTCCAGGCGCAGGCCGCAGGCCAGGCCGGCCTGCATGGCCTCTTCGTGCAGGATGGGACAATAGACCTGGGACATGTCGGGAAATCTGGGTCCCCATTCGTCCACGTTGGTCCCGGTCAGGGGATTGCTGCCGGTCATGTTGATATGGTCGCTCAGGACCATGAGCCCACCGGTGGCGAAGTGCGGGTTCAGGGCCCCTGCGGCGTTGGTCAGGACGAGGCGTTCGATGCCCAGCATCCCCATGACGCGAACCGGCATGGTCACGGTGGCCGGGTCGTATCCCTCGTAGAGGTGAAAGCGACCGGAGAATATGAAGACCGGAGTCTCCCGGATTTTGGCCAGCAGAAGGGAGCCGGCGTGGCCCTTGACGGTGGAGACGGGGAAGCCGGGAATTTCCGAGTAGGGGGTTTCCCAGCGAATGGATTCGGCGTCCACCCAGTCGGCCAGACCGCTGCCGAGGACCAGGGCCGTCTTGGGAATGCGGGGACAGTTGCCCTTGATCCAGGCTGCGGCCTTTTCGACATTCTCTTTCAGGTGCGGCATGTATGAAATCCTTTGCGTTTGAAATGGGTTGCTTGCAAGTTTGCCAGGTCGTCCGGTGAATCTGGACATCGGAAATATCCATGGTGTAGGAACGGGGGACCGGATGATGGGCCGCAGGGCACGCCTGGCATCGGCATGTCGATCATAAAGAATATCGTACGGATATTGCAACTCTTTATCAAAAAAGACAATGTTCGAATGGGCCGTTTTCTGCCCCGGACACCGCAGGAGGATGCCCCGCAAGGCTTGCCCCGATTCGATTATGCATATAAGCGGGTCCGGCCTTGTGGCGGATTTCCGTCCTTTTATCAACGCCCAACAGCCCCAGAGGAAAAAGGCTTTTGCAGACATGAAGAAACCAAGCGAATCGAAACACCATAAGATACTCATCGCAAACCGCGGTGAGATCGCCATCCGCATCATGCAGGCCTGCCATAAGCTGGGCCATGCGTTCGTGGCGCTCTTCACCGAGCCGGACAGGCACAGCGAGCACTGTGTCCTGGCCCGCAAGCTCGGCGGAGAGGAGTCCCTGTTCCGCGTCAGTTCCTATCTCGATGCCAATGAAATCTTCGCCGTTGCCGACGAGGCCAGCGCCACGGCCATCCATCCCGGCTACGGGTTCTTCGCCGAAGACTACCGTTTCGCCCGCAGGGTGGTGCAGCGCGAACGCAAACTCATTTTCATAGGCCCTTCCTGGCAGGTCATCCGCGAGCTCGGCGACAAGATCAACACCAAGCGCCTGGCCCGCAAGCTCGGCGTGCCCACGGTTCCGGGTTCCGACCAGCCTGTGACCGACGACCTCGAAGCTGAACACATCGCCAAGTCTCTCTTCGATTTCCAGAAGGAGCAGGGGATCAACAACCCCGTGGTCCTTATCAAGGCTTCCGCAGGCGGGGGCGGCATGGGCATCGAGGAGGTGGACGACCTCGACAAGTTCCGCAGCGTTCTGCGCCGCATTAAGAACTACGCCAAACGCCAGTTCCGCGACGAGGGCGTGCTCATCGAACAGCGCATCTTCGATTTCAACCATCTCGAAGTGCAGGTTGTCTCTGATCGCACCGGTCAGAATCCGGTTCATTTCGGCACCCGCAACTGTTCCGTACAGTCCCTGGGGCATCAGAAGCGTATCGAGGTGGCCCCGGGCTTCGACCCTTCCTCCCTGCGCTATGCCTTTGACGCCAGGAAGGTGCTTGAGGACATCACCGAGTACTCCCTGCGTATGGCCCGCGAGGCGGGATACGACAACCTCGGCACCTGGGAATGGATCGTGGGCCCCACGGGGCAGCCCTTCCTCATGGAAGTCAACACCAGGATTCAGGTTGAGAACGGCGTCTCGGCCCGTATCGCCGCCATCAAAGGCAAGGGCGACGTGGACCTTATTGCCGAACAGATCCGCGTTGGGCTGGGCGCACCCCTGGGGTACACGCAGAAGGATATCGCACTGAACGGCGTGGGCATCGAATACCGCATCATCGCCGAGGATCCTGACAACAAGTTCGCTCCCTGGGTCGGGCGGATCACTTCCTTTGGCTGGCCTGAAACCGAAGGGTTCAAACTGCACAGCCAGGTGCCCACGGATCGGGAGTATGAGATTCCCACGGACTTCGACCCCAACCTGGCCCTGGCCATCATCTGGGGCAAGGACCTGGCCGAGGCCAAGGCCAGGGGCGTTGAGTTCCTGGACGCCCTGAAGCTTGAGGGCGAGAACGCCTCCGGCGAGAAGCTCAAGTCCAACATCGACTTCCTCAGGCGCAAGACTGAAGGCATTCTGGTTTTCTAGGAATCGTCCGGGAGCCGGGCTCACGTCGGCTCTCGAAACTGATTAAGCGCTCAAGCGACGCCGGTTTAACCGGTATAACCGTGAATAATGACAAATGTTCAGGCTGTCCAAAAATGGTGAGATGCGAGGAACAAGGAAAAATTCAGGCCCGAAGCGTATATGACATACGTGAGGGTCTGGATTTTCCGCGGTGACGAAGCAGATCGCCGTTTTTGGACAGCCTGATAACCCAAGCCTGCGAGGCAATCGCTCAATCATATGGATATCGAAAAACGCATACAAGAACTCCGGGACCGCCTGAAGTACATCCTCGACATCTTCGGCCCCGATGAAAATACCAACGTCATCATGCTGGAGGCCAAGCTCGGCGAGTACGTCTCCCGTGAGCCCGGCCTGTCCAAGGAAGAGGCCGTCCGCCAGCTGGAGACCCTGGAGGAGCTGTTCAAGTTCCTGGAGAAGAAGCTCGAAAGGGAGCTTACGCCCATGAACAAGGTGCGCATCGTGCGCCACCCCCAGCGCATCTGCCTCAAGGACATCCTCGAGAACGTCTACGACAACTACACCGAGATCGGCGGCCAGGACGACTACAGCATCGACCCGAGCATGCTCATCGCCCGGGCCTACATCACCCGCCGGCGCGGCAAGAAGGTCCACAACCAGGCCGTCATGGTCATCGGCCAGGAAAAGGGCCACGGCCAGGAGTTCCGCAACGGCGGCTCCGTCAAACCCTGGGGCAACGCCAAGGCCCTGCACTACATGAAGGTCGCTGAGACCGAGAATATCCCGATCCACACCTACATCTTCACGCCGGGCTCCTACCCCATCGAGGACTACCCCGGCGCGGCCCAGCAGATCGCCAAGAACCTCTACGAGATGGCCGGCCTCAAGGTGCCCATCGTGGCCGTCATCTCCGAGGGCGGCTCCGGCGGCGCCGAGGCCATCGGCCTGGCCGACACGCGCATCATGATGTCCCACGGCTACTACTCGGTCATCTCCCCCGAGGGGGCGGCGGCCATCGAAGGCCGGCTGCGCGGGGGCCAGCGCGCCGATGCGAAGCTCATCGAGCACTGCGCCGAGCAGCTCAAGATCACGGCCGACGACAACCGGGCCAACGGCTACGTGGACTGGAAGATCCACGAGCCCGAGCTCGGCGCCCGGCCCGAGCACTACGACTTCTTCCGCAAGCTGCGCAAATCCGTCGTCGCGTCCACCGACGAGATCGTCCTGAACGTCAGCGGCATGCGCCTGTTCCGCTCCATCGCCCTGAAGCGCCACAAGGGCGCCGACGTGTACGTGCGCTGGAGCCTCAACACCCGGGCCAAGGAGCGCCTGCTCTGGACCCGCTACATGAAGTTCCGCCGCATGGCCCAGCATGCCTACCTCGACAAGCGCCACTGGTTCAGCCGCGGGAGCGAGTGGACCAGCGAGCTCATGTCGTCGCTGTATTCCTATTTCCGCTACGACCTCTTCGGGAAGCAGCACAAGAAGGTCACGGAGCTGGCCGAGGACATGCACGCCGAGATGCAGGTCGTGGTCGGCCGTTCGGCCCGCTTGTGGAAGGCCATCACCTCCGGGCTGTCCTTCGGCAAGGGCAAGCAGGACGTGGACAAGGCCGGGCTGACCTCGCTCTCGGCCTGGGAGGACGGGGAGCAGAACAGCGGCAAGTGGCAGTACGTCAGCCCCCAGGCCAAGCTGGACCGGGCCATGAGCTGCCCCAACGCCCCCGTGCACGGCTGCCTCGACCAGTGGGCCCCGGACCTCTTCGGCGAATGGGCCGGCGTGTGCAGCTTCTGCGGCCACCACTTCCCCATGGAATACCAGTGGTACCTGCACAACATCTTCGACCCGGGCTCCATCTACGAGCTGTTCACGGAGATCGAGTCCACCAACCCGCTGAAGTTCGAGGGCTTCGACCTCAAGCTCGACGAGGCCAAGCGCAAGACCGGCCACAAGTGCGGCTGCATGACCTTCGAGGCCCGCATCGAGGGCACCTCGGTCATGGTCGCCATGTTCATGGGCGCGTTCCGGGGCGGCAGCGTGGGCGCGGCCGAGGGCGAGAAGTTCATCCGGGCCATGGAGCGGGCGCGCAAGAAGCAGCTGCCCTTCCTGTCCTACGTGCACGGCACGGCCGGCATCCGCATCCAGGAGGGCGTCAACGGCGTCATCCAGATGCCGCGCTGCACCATGGCCGTGCGCCGCTACACCGAAGCCGGCGGCCTGTACCTGGTCCTCTACGACACCAACTCCTACGCCGGCCCCGTGGCCAGCTTCCTGGGCTGCTCGCCGTACCAGTTCGCCGTGCGCTCGGCCAACATCGGCTTC
>CAZQYA010000079.1:0-13772 GCA_964597325.1 uncultured Desulfovibrionaceae bacterium | reverse complement strand
CCAGGCCGACAGATACGGATTCGAAAAAACGGCATACATTGATGCCCTGCAGGCTGTCCCGCGCTTCAGTCAGGAAAAGGTGGAGGAGATTCTGAAATACAATGTGGCCCTGGCCGCATTTCTCTCGGAAATGGCCTCCCGCAATCTGGCCCAACGACGCGAACTCGCACTGCGCACCGAAGCCGAACGCAATCTGGGCCGCGTACAGAGCTATCTGGCGAACGTCATCGACTCCATGCCGTCCATGCTCATCGGCGTGGATACCCAGGGCGTCGTGACGTTCTGGAACCACGGGGCCGAAAAGGCCACCGGCATCTCCAGGTCATCCGCCGTGGGGAGACCTCTCGGCGCCCTCCTGCCCTCATCGAAAGACATCACGCAGTACGTGCAAGAGGCTGTCAGAAGCCGCAGCAAGCAGGAAAACCCACAACGCGGACGCACCGGGAACGGGCGAATGCATTACGACGACGTGACCGTCTTTCCCCTCGTCGCCAACGGCGTGGAGGGAGCCGTCATCCGCATGGACGACGTCACCGACAGGGTCAACCTCGAACAGTTCATGATCCAGTCGGAAAAGATGATGTCCGTTGGCGGCCTGGCCGCGGGCATGGCCCATGAGATCAACAACCCCCTGGCCGCCATGCTCGTCTCCAGGCACAACATCGAAACCCGGTGTTTCAGAGACTCGCCCCAGAACGAAGCCGCAGCCAGGGAGAGCGGGACGACCATGGACAGCATCAGGCAGTATCTGGAACTCAGGGGCGTCCCCAAACTCCTCGACATGATCCGCGAATCCGGAGAGCGGGCCGCGATCATCATCGGGAACATGCTTCGCTTCAGCCGCAAAAGCGAAAAGAATTTCGGACGACACGACGTCTCGGCCCTGCTCGACGCGGCCCTGGAGCTGGCCGCAAATGACTACGATCTCAAGAAGAAGTACGACTTCAAAAAGATGGAGATCCGCAGGCTCTATGCTCCGGAACCGGTCCTGGCGCACTGCGAGCCCACGGAAATCCAGCAGGTATTCCTGAACATTCTGAAAAACGGTGCCGAGGCCATGGCCGAAAAGGAATACCAGACGGACAGTCCGAGATTCACCCTGGAAACCCGCACCCGGGCCGACATGGCCGAGGTGCGCATCGAGGACAACGGCCCGGGCATGAACGAGGAAACCCGCAAGCGGGTCCTCGAACCCTTCTTTAGCACCAAGAGCGTCGGCAAGGGCACCGGCCTGGGGCTGTCCGTGTCCTATTTCATCGTCACGGACCAGCACGAGGGACGCATGGACGTCGAGTCGGAACCCGGCAACTGGACGCGCTTCACCATCATGCTCCCGAGCCGCCCGGACAAGGGCGGACAGGAGGATTGACCCCCTGGCTACCAGATCTGGCCGCCACCACCTTCATGGGCATGAGCAAAGGGTGACCACACACTCGGGAGACTGTCCTGAAAACCTTGCAGAAGACGGTCCGGACTCCAATGACAATTTACGGGCTTGCCGAGGAATGGTTTGATAGTGCCCAGAGAAGCGTGTATTATTTAGGTCGATGCTTTCGATCCACACCCTGGAAAATCTCGCTTCAGCCTTGTTCTCCGACTTCCCCAGACAGCGAGGACGGCTGTTTTCCCTTGAGTGGGCTCCTGCTCACCATCCTTCAAACGCGGTGATAAACTTTGTATTCTGATTCCAGATCAGCCAACGCATCCCTCCTGAAAACCACCACTGGGAAAATCTGCTGCGCGACTTTTTGCGTCCTTATCCTGTTGACCGCATTCATCGCGTTACTCCCGGCCGCCGCCACCGGAGCGCCTGTATCGCAGGGCTCCGAAACACGACACGGCCCCGCGGCCTTTGCCGACACCCTCGACCCGGCCGAAAGGGAATGGCTGCGCAGCCACCCCGTGGTGCGCGTCGGCGGCCCCCTTGCCTTCCGCCCGTTCTATTTTCATGAAAACGACGGGCCGCCACAGGGCATGGCCTTCGACCACCTCCGCGTCGTGCTGGAAACCATCGGTCTGGACATGCGACTGGAACCGCCCGTTCCCTGGCCGCAGGTACTGCGCAAGGCCAGGGATCGAGACCTGGACCTCATTGCCTGCGCGGCCAGGTCAGAGGACCGGGAGGAATACCTGACCTTTTCGGACCCGGTCCTGTCCTTCCCCCTGGTCATCATCGGGCGCAAGGACGGCCCCTTCATCGGCGGACTGGCCGACCTGCACGGACTGAAGGTGGCTATCGTCCGCGGCAACGTCACGGCCGCCTGGCTCGCCCGGGACGGCATCGATTTCGTGCCGCACGAGGTCGACACACCACGGGAAGCCCTGGAGGCCGTGTCCCTCGGGCTCGCCGACGCCCATATCGAAAACCTGGCCGCAGCGGGCTTTCTGATCGAAAACCAGGGACTGACCAACCTGAAAATCGCCGCCCCCACGACCTACGGCTCCTACGACCTCCATTTCGCCGTCCGCAAGGACTGGCCGGAACTGGTCTCCATCATCAACAAGGCCCTGAAGGCCATCGAACCGGAACAGGCGGCGGACATTCGCCGGGCCTGGCTCTCGGTGCGCTACGAGCACGGCATCAGGCCCCGCGACGTCGCCAGATGGGTCCTGCTGGCGGGAATTCCCATCCTCGCGGTCTTCACGACGCTGCTCATCGGCTACCGCAGGCTGCAAAAGGAGACCCTCCACCGCCGGCAGACCGAGGCGGCCCTCGAGGCCAGCGAACACCGCTTCAGGGAACTCATCAGGAACTCATGGGACTGCATCATCGTCCTGGATGAAAACGGCACCCAGGTCTTTGTCAGCGACGCCGTACAACGCATGCTGGGCTACAGGCCCGACGAGCTGACGAACACCCGGGTCATCGATGAAATGCTGCATCCCGATGACCGGGACGCGGCCAGAGACGCCTTTGCGAACATCACCCGCACAGGCGTCGGGTGGGCGCAGTACCGGCATCGGCACAGGGACGGATCATGGATTCACCTCGAGGCCTGGGGCTCGAACCAACTCGACAACCCGGACATCCGCGGCGTGGTTCTCAACGTCCGCGACATAACCGAACAGAAACGGGCGGAGCGGCAGACGTTCGAGGCGCTGGCCTCCCTGCGGGAAGCCAAGACCGCGGCCGAGGCCGCCAACGCTTCCAAGTCCGAATTTCTGGCAAACATGAGCCATGAGGTTCGCACACCCCTCAATGGCGTCATGGGCATGCTCCAGGTGCTGCAGACGACACCCCAAAGCGAACGGCAGGCCGACTGCACGACCAAGGCCCTCCAGTCCTGCAGACGCCTGGCGGATCTGCTGGGCGACATCCTGGACCTCTCGCGCATCGAAGCCGGGAAACTGTCCCTGAACCCCGTCCCCATAAGTATCACGGGAATGTTCGACCAGCTTGCCGACCTGTTTCGTACCGTGGGACAGGAGCGGGATGTCGCACTCCTGTTCCGATCGGACGGGGACACGCCTCCCAGTGTCTTCGCAGACTCGGCCAGGCTGCAGCAGGTTCTGGTCAATCTGGTGGGAAACGCCCTCAAATTCACCGAAGCCGGGACCGTCACCGTGGAGGCACGGACCCTCTCCCCCAAGCGCCCAGGAACATGCCGCATCCTGTTTCTGGTTGCGGACACGGGCATCGGCATCCCCGACGAGAAGCTCCCTCGCCTGTTCCAGCCCTTTGCCCAGGCCCACGAGGGATATTCCCGCACGCACCAGGGCGCCGGGCTGGGGCTTTCCATCTGCAAGCGCCTGGTGGACCTCATGGGCGGCAACATGGCCGTCATCAGTGAAGAGGGCGTGGGCACGACCATCGCCTTTACCCTGACACTGCCCGTCCTGGAGGAAGAATCCGGGACAAAAACGGCCGAAGCGACGCCACGGGCGGACGACATCCGGGGCAGGCGGATTCTCCTGGCCGAGGACGACCCCGTCAGCGCCCTGGCCTGCATGATGCTTCTCGACAAACACGGGGCGCAAGCGACTCATGTTCGGGACGGCCGCCAGGCCCTGGACGCACTGCGCGAACAGCCCTTCGACCTGGTGCTCATGGACGTGCAGATGCCGACCATGGACGGCATGGAGGCCACGCGGGCCATCCGGGCCGGACAGGCCGGAGAGGCCGCCTGCACCACGCCCATTATCGCCATGACGGCCTACGCCATGACCGGAGACCGGGACAGATTTCTGGAGGCGGGCATGAACGCCTACATCCCCAAGCCCGTGGACATCGCGTCCATGGTAAACGCCATCGCGGATACGCTGGAGCCTTGACCCGCGGTGGCCGCACCCACGAGGCCGCCCCTTCGCCGTATTCGGCAATCCCCCCTTTATTCTCCCTCCGACCTCCGATATGACCCCCTTGTCATACAAACGGTGAACCGCCTGTCGGACCTGATCCGCCGGGCATATCCCAAAACACGGCGTTCCCTGGCGAGGGCAGCATGGACACACGACATTTCGAAGGGCTGGTCGAAGATCGGCCAATCGGCGCGTCCGACAACGCGCACGAACTTCTAGCCGCGAAGGACCGGGAAATCGGGAAACTCAAAAAGAAACTGGAAAAATACGAAGCCATTTTCCAGGGACTGTCGGACGGCGTGCTCCTCATCGACGAGAGACTTTCCGAGTGCAACCGGGAGGCCTGTCAGATCTGGCGGTGCGAGAAGGAGGACATCATCGGGTTCTTCCCGAGCGATTTCGCCCCCCTCGTCCAGCCCGACGGGGAGAACTCCTACGAGGTGGCCAGCCAGAAGATCGGCGAGGCCCTGCGCGGCAACATCCAGAAATTCGAGTGGAAGGACATGCGGCGCGACGGCGTCATGATCGACACCCAGGTCGTCCTGAACCGCATCGAAGTGAACGGAAAGGGGTACGTGCTGGCCACCTTCAAGGACATCACGGACCTCAAGATCAAGGAACAGGAGCGCCAGGCCCTGCTGCAGATGATGGAGAAGATCATCGAGGACAGAACCCGGGCCCTGCAGGAGTACAACGACTCCCTGAACGAGGAGATCGCCCTGCGCAAGCGCACCGAGCGCAACCTCGAACACGCCTACATGGAGCTCGAGCACATCTTCGACACCTCGGGCGACGGCATTCTGGTGCTGGATTCGGACCGCAACATCGTCCGCGCCAACCTCGCCTTTGCCGAACTCGTGGAAAAACCCGTGGAGGACATCCTCGGCCGGAAGTGCTTCGACATCTTTCCCTGCCGCCACAAGTGCACGGACCACTGCATCATTCAGGAAATCGTGGTCGGCACCTCCAGAACCGATTTCGAGAAAGAATTCATTTCCGTGTCGGGCGAGCGCAAATCCTGCCTGGTCAAGGCCGCGGCATTGCGCAACGAGAACGGCGATGTACTGGGTATCGTCAAGAACTACAAAGACCTGACCAGTTACAAACGCTGGGTCGACATGCTGCAGGAGTCCGAGGAATTCCACCGCATCACCCTGGAGAGCATCTGGGACGCCATCTTCCTGACGGACGACGAGGGGCGGTTCGTCTTCGTGAGCTGCAACGTAACCAACATCTTCGGCTACGACCCCGACGAGATCATGGAGTTCGACAGCATCTTCGATCTCGTGGGCGGACAGTTCTACTCCCCGCACGAACTCGCCATGGCCCAGGAGCTCAAGAACCTGGAAGTGGAGGTCACGGACAAGCACGGACAGCGCCGCGTCCTCATCGCCAACGTCAAGCAGGCCTCCCTGCGCTCCGGCACCACCCTCATCGCCATCCGCGACATCACCGAGCGCAAGAACGCCGAAGACAGGGCCAAGATCGAGTACGAGCAGCTCGTCCAGGCCGGCAAGATGGTGTCCCTGGGCATCCTGGTCTCGGGCGTGGCCCACGAGATCAACAACCCCAACAACTCCATCATCCTGAACGTCCCCCTGCTCTCGCGCATGTGGTACGACGCCCGCGTCATCCTCGACGACTACATGGAGGAAAACGGCGATTTCACCCTCGGCAACCTGCGCTACTCCTACGCCCGCGAGCGCGTGCCCCAGCTCTTCTCCGGGGTCATGGCCTCGTCCAAGCGCATCAAGCACATCGTGCGCGACCTCAAGAACTACGCCCGTCAGGGCTCCACGGTCATGAACGAGATCATCGACATCAACGGCGTGCTCCGGGCCGCGGTCCTGCTCCTGGAAAACCAGCTGCAGAAATCCACGAGCCGCCTGGAAATCGCCTACGGTTTCGGCATGCCCCACTTCCGGGGCAACTTCCAGAAGATCGAACAGGTCATCATCAACATCCTGCAGAACGCCTGCGAGGCCCTGGCGGACAAGTCGGGGGCCATCAGTATCAGAACAGGCCTCGACGAAGAGAGCGGCCACATCCGGCTGGACGTGGCCGACGAGGGCCAGGGCATCGACGCCGGGGACCTGCCGCACGTCACCGACCCCTTCTATACCACCAAACGCGCCTGCGGCGGGACGGGCCTCGGGCTTTCCATTTCCTCCAGAATCATGCAGGAGCACGGCGGTGAGCTGACCATTGCATCCCGTCAGGGTGAAGGAACGCTGGTCAGCCTGCTCTTCCCCGTACGCAACGAAGGAGACGACGCATGATGCAGCCCTTCCCCGTCCTCATCGTCGACGACGAGGCCGACATCCTCAACAGCTTCGAACTGTGCCTGCGCGCCAACGGCATCGACAACGTCATCTGCTGCCAGAACCCCACCGAGGCCCTGGGCACCATCGACAGTCGGCAATTGGGCGCGGTGGTCCTGGACCTGAGCATGCCCGGAATCACCGGCCAGGAAATCCTGGGACACGTGCGTGAGACGCTACCCGAGCTGCCCGTCATCGTGGCCACGGGCGTGGAGTCCATCGAGTCGGCCGTGGAATGCATGAAACTCGGCGCCCTGGATTATCTGGCCAAACCCGTGGAGGAGGAACGCCTGGTGGCGTCCGTGCGCACGGCCCTGGAGATGAGCCGCCTGCGCCGGGAAAACGTGTCCCTGCGCGAAAGCCTCGTCCAGGACCGCCTGGCCAACCCACAGGCCTTCGCCCACTTCGCCACGGCGAGCCCCAAGATGCGTCAGATCTTCAAATACCTGGAGGCCGTGGCCGCCTCGCCCGAACCCATCCTCATCAACGGCGAGACCGGCGTGGGCAAGGAACTCACCGCCCGGGCCGTGCACAACCTGACCTGCCCGAAGAAGCCCTTCGTGGCCGTGAACGTGGCCGGCCTGGACGACATGGTCTTCAGCGACACCCTCTTCGGCCACCGCAAGGGTGCCTTCACCGGTGCGGTAACGACCCGCAAAGGTCTGGTGGAACAGGCAGCGGACGGCGTCCTCTTCCTCGACGAGATCGGCGACCTGAGCGAATCGTCCCAGGTCAAGCTGCTGCGCCTGCTCCAGGAACGCGAGTACATGCCCATGGGGGCCGACGTGTCGCGGCCATCCGAGGCCCGCGTGGTGGTGGCCACCAACCGCGATCTCGAAGCCATGACGCGCGAGGGGCGGTTCCGCAAAGACCTCTATTACCGCCTGTGCACGCACCTGGTCCGCATCCCTCCCCTGCGCGAACGGACCGAGGACATCCCCGTCCTGCTAAGCCTGTTCATGGAGGAGGCCGCCGCGAGCTTCGGCAAGGACACGCCCAAAGCCGGACGCTGCCTGATCAACCGCCTGAACGCCTACCCCTTCCCCGGCAACGTGCGCGAACTGCGCGCCTTCGTCTTCGACGCCATGGGCCGCTGGAACGGCGGGGACTTCTCCTGCGGCCCGGACAACGACTCGGCAGCGCTTTTCGAAATGCACGAGGAACTGTGTTTTCCGGCCACCCTGCCGACCATCGACGAGGCCGTGCAGGCCCTGGTGCGCGAGGCCATGAACCGCTCCGGCGGCGTACAGACCGTGGCCGCCAGGTGGCTGGGCATTTCGCAGCCGGCGCTCAGCAAGCGGTTGAAGAAAGGGGGCGGGTAACGCGGAGAATTCGGGGCTCTGCCCCGCACCCCGCAAGGGGCGCGCCCCTTGACCCGCATATGGGGTGCAGGGGGATGCGCCTGCCATAACCCAAGGCATGACTCGCCATGACGGAATAATCAGCCCTATCTATCCGTAACCATTCCAGGAATCGTCTTTTCCTCTGCACTGTCGACCCAGCGGCTATAACCTCGGTTATGGCCGTTTTTTATTCCGCTCCAATAAATCCTGCAATTTCAGAATATTGCGCTGTCATACAACCTGGCACGGTCCTTCCAATACAGACGGTGAATTTCGGCACCGGCATCCCGGCCGCGTTCGAAAACACAACGGAGGACAGCTATGGTTCAAAACTACGTTTTCCCGGCGACCGTATCCGAAGCGGTCACGGTCCTCAGCACCAATCGAGGAAAGGCCCGGATCATCGCCGGGGGCACGGACCTCATCCTGGAGCTGCAGGACGGCAAGAACACCTGCGACGTACTGGTCGACCTGACCCAGATCGCGGAACTCAAGAACATCACCGAAGAGAACGGGTTCATCCGCATCGGCGCGAGCGTGACGCACGGCCAGGCGGCCAAGTCGGAACTCGTGCGCAAGCACGCCCCGGCCCTGGCCCAGGCCTGCCGCAAGGTCGGCTCCCTGCAGATCCGCAACATGGGCACCATCATCGGCAACATCGTGACCGGCAACCCGGCCGCCGACGCCGCCGTGGCCCTGGCCTGCCTGGAGACCACGGCCGAAGTGACCACACAGGAGGGCATGCAGTCCATGCCGCTGGAAGACATGTACGCCGGCGTCTGCCTGTCCTGCATCGACAGCTGCTGCCAGGTCGTGACCCACGTCCGCTTCCCCGTGAAGCAGCCCGGCCAGGGTTCGGCCTACCTGCGCATGGAACAGCGCCAGTCCCTGGCCCTGCCCATGCTGGCCGTCTCGGCCATGGTCGCCCTCAACGGAGACACCTTCGACTGGGCGCGTCTCATCATCGCCCCCGTGGGCGCCGGACCACAGCACGCCGTGGACGCCGAGGAATTCCTGAAGGGCGCACCCGTCAGCGCCGCCACCATGCAGGAAGCCGGACAGCTGGCCCGCAACCAGGCCATGTTCCGCAGCAGCGCCATCCGCGGTTCCAAGGAGTACCGGATGGGAGTCCTGCCCGTTTTCGTCGAACGGGTCCTTCAAGCAG
Organism: uncultured Desulfovibrionaceae bacterium; assembly: GCA_964597325.1. Classification (GTDB taxonomy): domain Bacteria; phylum Desulfobacterota; class Desulfovibrionia; order Desulfovibrionales; family Desulfomicrobiaceae; genus Desulfomicrobium. The sequence continues at coordinate 4,644 of CAZQYA010000079.1, read as the reverse complement.
CAGTCGAGGATGCCCGCAGGGCGTAAGGGAGAAAGAACATGCCGAACCAGATCATATCATTCAGACTCAACGGCGAGGTCATCGAGATCGCCGTCTCCCCCGAGGAGATGCTCCTCGATGTCCTGCGCGAGAAAATGCACCTCACAGGCACCAAGCGCGGCTGCGGCAAGGGCGAATGCGGCGCGTGCACCGTCATCTTCAACGGCAAGGCCATGAACGCCTGCCTCATCCCGGCCATGCGCGCCAAGGGCGCGGACATCCAGACCATCGAGGGCGTCGAGGGACCTGACGGACTGCACCCCCTGCAGCAGAGTTTCATCGACAATGGCGCCGTGCAGTGCGGCTTCTGCACCCCGGGCATGATCATGTCCGCCAAGGCCCTTCTGGACAAGAACAAGTCTCCCTCCAAGGAGCAGATCCGCGAGGCCGTGGGCGGAAACATCTGCCGCTGTACCGGCTACGTCAAAATCGAAGAATCCGTGGAAGACGCAGCGCGCCGGCTTCGGGCCGATGCCGTCAAGGGAGGAGACTTATGAGCCAGTTCGAATACGTAGGAAAAAGCGTCGGCAGGCGCGACGGCGTGGACAAGACCACGGGCCGCGGCCTCTTCACCACGGACATCTTCCTGCCGGGGATGCTGTTTGCCAAGGTGCTGCGCAGCCCCCATCCCCACGCCCGCATCGTCAGCATCGACACCTCCGAGGCCGAAAAGCTGCCCGGCGTCAAGGCCGTCATGACCCACAAGAACGGGCCCAAGAACCTCTTCAACGCCGCGGTACCCATGTTCCTGACCGTCCCGCAGCTTGAACGGGTGCTGGACCAGTACCTCTTCGACGAAGTGGTCCGCCACGTGGGCGACGAGGTGGCCGCCGTGGCCGCCACCAGCGAGGCCGTCGCCGAAAAGGCCCTGTCCCTCATCAAGGTCGAATACGAACTCCTGCCCGCGGTCTTTGATCCGCTGGAGGCCATGAAGCCCGAAGCGCCCGAGCTGCACCCCGGCAAGGGCTGCACGCCCGAAGGAAAGAACATACCGGCCGAAATCATCAAGATCCCCTATAACGACGTGGACAAGGGCTTCGCCGAATCCGAGGTCATCATCGAGGAGACCTTCGCACTGCCCATAGTCAAGCAGGTCCAGATGGAGACCCAGGCCGCCGTGGCCCAGGTCGACGGCGACGGCAACGTGACCGTGTGGTCCACCACCCAGACCCCGCACCCGTCCCGGGCCATCCTGGCCAAGATCTTCGACATCCCCGCCGGCAAGATCCGCGTCCTGGCGCCCCCCTACGTGGGCGGCGGCTTCGGCGTGCGCATCGGCCTGAGCGGCAAGGCCGAACCCATCGCCATGGGCCTGGCGCTCCTGGCCAAGCGGCCCGTCAAGATGATCTACACCCGCAAGGAAGACTTCATCGCCTCGGACACGCGCCACGCGGCCTACGTCACGGTCAAACTCGGCGCCAAGAAGGATGGAACCTTCCAGGCCCTGGACCTGAAGGCCATCTTCAACACGGGCGCCTTCTGCACCTTCGGCGCGGAACTGCCCGGCGTGTGCGGGGCCATGACCCTGGCCATCTACCGCATCCCGCACCAGCGCTACTACGGCCACAGCGTCTACACCAACTGCACCAGCGCCGGTGCCATGCGCGCATTCGGCAACCCCCAGGGCAACCTGGCCATGGAGCAGACCGTGGACATGATGGCCGAAAAGCTCGGCATGGACCCAAAGGAACTGCGCATGAAAAACATCATGCGGCCAGGCGACCCGTGGTGTCTGCCCTACCCGTGCGGCACCTCGGAACTGGCTGAATGCATCCGCCAGGGCGCCGAAAGCATCGGCTGGGACCGCCGCGGCAAGACGAACGACCCCGACTCCCCGAAACTGCGCGGCATCGGCATGGCCGTAGGCACCCACGTCAGCAACGCCTGGCCCTTCTGTGTGGACTACGACAACGCCTACGTGACCATCCAGCAGGACGGCTCGGCCCACGTTGCCTCGGGCGTGCCGGACATCGGCACGGGCACGAGCACGAGCCTCGTCCAGATCGCGGCCGAGACCCTGGGCCTGCCCATGGAGAACATCGGCCTGACCTACGGCGACACCCAGGGCACGCCGTTCGACATCGGCAGCCACGCCAGCCGCACCTGCTACGCGGCGGGCACGGCCATCAAGGCCGCGGCCACCGACGCCCGCAAGCAGATCCTGGATTACGCCGCCGGGTACTTCAACATCCCGGCCGAACGTCTGGAGATCAAAAAAGGCGTCATCGCTCCGATGGCCGAGAGCCTGGGCGAATGCACGGGCACGGGCCTGTGCCAGCTTGACGAAGTCAAGGAAGGCAAGGGCAACTCCGTGACCATGGAAGAACTGGCCTACCACGCACACGTGCGCAACAAGCAGTTCATCGGTGTGGGCCGCATCGTGCCCGAAAACGCCCCACCGTGGCACGCGTGCTTCGCCGAGGTGGAGGTCGACACCCGCACCGGCCAGGTACGCGTGGTCAAGATGGCCGCCGCCCATGACGTGGGCCGGGCCATCAACCCCATGATCGTCGAAGGCCAGATCGAAGGCGGCGTCGTGCAGGGCATCGGCTATGCCTTGAGCGAAGAGATCACCTACAACGACAAGGGCTGCCAGCAGCAGTACAGCATGCACAACTACATGCTGCCCACAGCCGAGGACACGCCCGAAATCCATTCCATCATCGTGGAAGGCAACGACCCGACCGGTCCGTTCGGCGCCAAGGGCGCCGGCGAATGCAGCCTGGTCTGCCCGGCTTCGGCCATCGCCAACGCCGTGGCCGACGCCACGGGCTACCGCTTCAGAATGATCCCCATGACTCCGGAGCGCGTGTTCAAGGCCCTGAATTCATAATCACGGCGGCGCAGGGGGCTTCCCCTGCGCCGCTTTCATCCCGGAGGGGGGACATATGAAACAACTGCTGCTTGCCGCCGTCACGGCGATCTTCCTGATGACCTGCGGCGCCGCCATGGCAGGGTCCGGACACTATGTGAGCGGCGTGGAAGGCATCAAGGCCGCTTCCCTGCCGCCCGAGGGCGTCTACTGGCGCACGTACAACGTGCTCTACCAGGCCGACGACCTTCGAGACAAAAACGGCGACGAAATCGACGTGGATTTCGACGTGGACGTATTCTGCCTGGTCAACCGCCTGGTCTACTCCTCGGGCGTCGAGATCCTGGGCGCCAACCTCGTGGCCGACATCTGCGTGCCCCTGACCTACACGGACATCTCCATGAAGGCCGGCGGCATGACCCTTTTCGACGACAACGAGTTCGGTCTGGGCGACATCCTCATCGAACCGGCCATCCTGGCCTGGCACGGCCCCCGCTACGACGCGGCCCTGGGCGTGGGCGTGTACCTGCCCACGGGCGACTTCGACGTCGACGAACCGGCCAGCCCGGGCAAGGGCTTCTGGACCGGCATGCTCACGGCCGGCGCGACCTTCTATTTCGACGAGGCCCGGACCTGGTCCGCCTCCATCCTGTCCCGCTACGAGATCCACTCGGAGCAGGAAGACACGGACGTCACCTACGGCAACGACTTCCACTTCGAATGGGGCCTGGGCAAGACCGTGGCCAAGACCTGGGACATCGGCCTGGCGGGCTACTGCCGCTGGCAGGTCACGGACGACAGCGGCCCCGGCACCACCGACGACCGCGAGGAAGCCTACGCCGTGGGCCCGGAAGTCAGCGTTTTCGTGCCCGACTGGGGCGTGGGCGTGTCCCTGCGCTCCCTGTGGGAGTTCGAGAACAAGCTCAACTCCCAGGGCAACATCACCACACTCATGATCATGAAAGCATTCTAACCGACTGCTGAAAATCAAAATGCGCAGGGCCTTCAAAAATGGTGAGATGACGGAAGCAAAAAAGCCGGGACGCGCCGTGCATTGCGCAGATGCGCGGTCCGGCTTTTTCGCCGACAACGCAGATCGCCGTTTTTCAACGCCCTGCTAAGGACACATGCCATGTTCACCATAGTCAACAGAGAGGAAATGGCCGGAGGCACGGTCATCCTGAATGAGATCGAGGCCCCGCGCATCGCGGCCAAGGCCAGGCCGGGGCAGTTTCTCATCCTCAAGGCGAACGAGGACGGGGAGCGCATCCCCCTGACCATGGCCGAAACCGACCCGGAAAAGGGCACGGTCACGGTCATCTACATGGTCGTCGGCAAGAGCACCGAACTTTTCAGGCGCCTCAAGGTGGGCGAGGCCTACCAGGACGTCATCGGCCCCCTGGGCCAGCCCACTCATATCGAGCCCGGCAAGAACGTGGTCTGCGTGGGCGGCGGCACCGGCGTGGCCGTGCTGCATCCCATCGCCCGCGGCATGAAGCAGGCCGGCTGCAGCGTCACCTCCATCATCGGCGCGCGCAACAAGGACCTGCTGATCCTCGAGGACAAGATGGGCAAGGCCTCCAGCGAGCTGAACGTCTGCACCGACGACGGCTCCTACGGCCGCAAGGGATTCGTGACGGAAGTTCTCAAAGAAAAACTCGACGCCGGCGACGTGGACCAGGTCGTGGCCATCGGGCCAGTGCCCATGATGAAGTTCGTTTCGCTCATGACGAAGGACTACGGCGTGCCGACCATGGTCAGCCTCAACCCCATCATGATCGACGGCACGGGCA